>NZ_JASF01000005.1:1638431-1966117 GCF_000622405.1 Sulfitobacter donghicola DSW-25 = KCTC 12864 = JCM 14565 | reverse complement strand
GGTGGCGTCGGATCCGCCAATTGGGGCGCATTGCGCGATCTGGGCAACATCAAACGCCTGCGCGTTGTCACCATGGAAGCGGAGCCGCGCGTTCTGGAATTCACGGGCGAAGAATTGCACCGCGTGTCCCATGCCTATGGCACGAATGGCATCATCACCGAATTGGAATTGCCGCTTGCGCCCGCCTATGAATGGATCGAAGTTTTTGTGCGGTTTGACACCTTCCGCACCGCAACCGAATTTGCGGGTGCAATCACTGCCGAACCGGGCGTGTTGATCAAATTGGCATCCGTCTACGCCGCACCTATCGCCCATTCCTATTTCCAACGCGTCAAACCCCATGTCACCGAAAGCGACCATCTCGTAGGGCTTATTGTTGCGCCGCATAATATCGATGGGTTCCTGACATTGCTGGAGCGGTTCAAAGACGGCGATGTCATCTATCGATCAGACGCCGTTACATGGGATCGCCACCCCGGCCCAATCTATGAATTTGGCTGGAACCATACGACCTTGCGCGCCATGAAATTCAACAAAGGTCTGACATACTTGCAGGTTCGCTATGTCGGTGGCCTTGAAAAGGTCATGGAGGCCTATGAAGCCTTCGAAGGAAAATTACATATGCACCTCGAACTTATGCGCGAGGGTGATGGGATTGCTTTTGCAGGGCTTCCCATCGTGCAACCTATGAATAAGGACGAACTGGATCAGCTGGTTGCAGATCATGAGGCAATGGATTGCATGATCTTCAACCCGCATCGTTATACTCTCGAAGAGGGCGGCAGGCAGTCTGCCGATGAACGCCAACTCGCGTTTAAACGTGAATCCGACCCCAAGGGGCTTTTGAACCCCGGCAAAATGATTGCGTGGGATGAGCCCGATTTTGACTACGCAGATATGTATTCTTACAAGAACACCCGCCCCAAACCAGAGGCCGCAGAATGACCGCCACGGCATCAAAGGGGCGCGTGATGGTTTTGTTTGCCCATCCTTGCCCCGAAAGTTTTAACGCCGCCGTGCATGACGTCGTGGTAGAGACTCTCACCAAATCAGGATGGCAGGTCGATGATTGCGACCTCAACAAGGAAGGCTTCCAACCCGTTCTAACCGAAAGCGAGCGCCGCGGGTATCACGAGGAGCCAGACAACATCGCGCCGGTCAAAGATTACGTTGATCGCATAAAGGCCGCCGATGCACTTGTCATGGTCTTTCCCGTCTGGAATTTCGGATACCCCGCCATCCTCAAGGGCTTTCTTGATCGCGTTTTCCTACCTGGTATTTCGTTCCTACTGGAGGATGGAAAGGTCCGTCCGGGATTGACGAATATCAAAAAACTTTGTGCCTGCACGACCTACGGAGGAACCCGTTGGCGTGCGATCATGAATGCTGATCCACCCCGTAAAACCGTCACCCGTGCCGTTTGGTACGCCTGTGGCATGCCGCAGAAAAAATACATTGGGCTCTATGATATGAACCGCAATAACGACGCCAAACTCACAGCTCATCTTGAACGGGTGCGCCGTGAAATGCAGGCCTTTTAACGATGAAAGTTCTGGTCGTTTATAGTCACCCGCGCGAAAGTTCGTTCAATGCATCGATCCGTGATTTAATCGTTGATCGCCTCACCACTGAAGGCATCGAATATCGGCTTCGCGACTTATATGCTGAAGACTTTGATCCAAGGCTGTCAGCCCACGATCACGAGATATACGAGAGCGTTCCGGAAAACCGCTCCCTTGTGGATCGCGACTGCTGCGATCTTGAATGGTGCGATACGTTGATATTCATCTATCCGACATGGTGGTACGGCCTGCCTGCGATGCTGAAGGGATGGTTGGATCGCGTCATGGTGCCGGGTGTGTCATTCATCATGCCTGAAACCTTTGGCGGGACCATCAAACCCGGGCTGACACATATCACAAAACTGGGCGTTTTCACCACCTGCGGTGCTTCACGATGGCTCACGTTCTTTGTCGGCGCCCCCGGCAAACGAACCCTTATGCGAGGTGTGCGCCTGTTGCTGGCCAAACGATGCAAGACAACTTTCGCAGCCCATTTTTTAATGGATAGCTCGACCCCCAAAAGCCGAGCAGCGCACCTTGAACGGGTCAAAGCCCGTATTGATCACCTCATCGCTTCCTAATCTCAAAGGGCTTAACATGGATATTCCCGTTTTAGACTGGAGCCGCTTTACAAGCGGCAATGACCCGAAGGGTTTTGTTGCTGATCTAGGCAAAGCATGCAGAGAAACTGGTTTTTTCGTGATCACTGGCCATGGAATTCCGAAAGCTCTGATCGAGGATGTCTATAAGAGGGCAGACCAGTTCTTTGCTCTGCCCACCTCAAAGAAAGCCGAGGTCGCGATATCCAAGAACCCGCACAATCGAGGATGGGCGCAACAAGGCAGCGAAGCTCTCGACGAGACTTCGGGCCTAAAAGATCGCAAAGAGGCCTTCAATGTTGGTTTCGATTTGCCCGCTGATGACCCAACCGTAATCGCCGGCGCGCCGTTTCGCGGTGTAAATGTCTGGCCAGACCTTGAAGGTTTTAAGGATGTGATGCTTGATTATTATAGGCATGCCCTTGATCTCGGACGCGCATTGCACAGCGCGATTGCACTCGACCTTGGCCTGCCAGAGCGCTATTTCGACTCTCATTTCACCGAACCGATGGCGACGCTGCGTGTGCTTTCCTACCCCGCTGCGCCTGATGGCGAAGGGATCGGTGCAGGAGCGCATACCGATTACGGTTCTATCACCCTGCTGATGACAGATGGCGTTGCGGGGCTACAAGTCAAGCCACGCGGTGGCAACTGGACGGACGTGCCCCACATTGAGGATGCTTATATCGTCAATATCGGGGATAGCCTGATGCGGTGGTCTAATGACCTTTATGTATCCACGCCGCACCGCGTATTGCCGCCCAAAATGGCGCGCCGCTCAATCGCTTTTTTCCTCGATCCCAATCCGAATAGCGTTATCGCAGCTCTCCCCGACACAGGGGTTGCTAAATACGCCCCTGTCACTGCAGCCGAATACCTACGATCTCGGCTTGATGCGACCTACACACCGGAGCCCACATCATGAGACGCCTAGACTGGTCAGAATTTCGGACAACAGAATTTTCAAACTTCGATCCCGAAAAAACCATCGCCATTCTGCCCACCGCCGCAATTGAACAACACGGGCCCCATTTGCCAGTCGGCGTGGATACCTACATTAACGAGGGAATGCTCGCCCAACTGCGCGCAACTCTTCCTGATGACATCATGGTTTTGATCCTACCGGTTCAGGCTGTGGGTAAATCCAACGAACACATCCACGCTAAGGGAACGTTAACCTATACAGCAAAAACCGCGCTGGATGCATGGACCGAAATCGGGCTATCCGTGGCACGCGCGGGCCTCAAAAAGATGGTGATCGTCAATTCCCACGGCGGCAATCTGGATCTTATTTCCATTCTGGGCCGTGAGCTGCGCGTCCAAGCAGGCATGATGGTCGTGAAATGCCAATGGGGGAATTTTGGCAAACCAAAAGACATGTTTTCCGAGCAGGAAAACAAATTCGGCATACATGGCGGCGACTATGAAACCTCATTGATGTTGCATTTCAAACCGCATCTAGTGGACATGAAGCAGGCCAAAGATTTCCGCTCAACAGCAGAAACCGCGCCCATATCTCCGATTGGGCCCGTTAACCTTGCTTGGGTTTCCAAAGACTTGAACGAATCTGGCACCGTCGGTGAGGCCCATCTAGCTACAGCACAGAAAGGCGAGGTTACCTGCCAACTTCAGGTTGCAGGTTTTATCGACATGCTCGCGAAACTACGCGATCTACCGACCGATGGCTACGCGCCCACCATACCAGACTAATGTAAACCTGTCGCCCAAACAGCGTGAAGGTGTTGTTTTCCCACCATAACCCGACAGGCTACTCAGCTAAATCATGCCTTCGCTACATCCTAGCGAAAGCCTGAACCTGTCGCAAAGGCAGAGCTATTAGATCCTCACCAATCTTCGAGACTTCGAACCCATGCTGACGCAGGATCTTTTGATAGTCGTGCGAACAGAATTCCGAGCCGCTGATCACAAGGGATAATGTATTGTAGCCGAATAGAAATGGGCTTACAAAGAGTAGCATGAGGTTGAACTTAGGTGTTGGCTGAATGAAAATATCCCGACATTTCCTTGCGACTACGGTTTTGGCAACCTCTTGCATGGGATATATCAGGTCGGTGTATGCAGGCTCTTGCACAATAACTGCTTCGGGTGATTTTGTCTGTGCAGGTGCAAGCGATACCAGTGACGCGACCCAAGCTCTTAGCGGTGCGCCACTGAACGTCACGACAACCCCGGACTTTGAGATCGCAACCCAAATTGGCGATGCACTCGCGTTAACGGGGGGTGAAGGTATTGCGTTTACGCAAACTGGGAGCGGCTCCATCACGGGTGCTGACGTTGGATTAAATGCAAACAACACTGGATATGGTGGTCAATCGATCACGTTAACGGGTGACGTATCTGGGACAAATGCAGGCGTATCTTCCGTTCAAATCGTTAATAGATACCCCGAAAGCACAGCCCAGCTTAGCATTACATCGACAGGAAACATCTCCGCAACCGAAGGTAACGGCGTATCTGTTTTAGCGGCATCAGGTATTTCCTCGGGGAACTCGACTAACGTTGGTTCAGTCACTCTTGACGTTCAAACCGTAACAGGTGGCGACAATGGAATTGATCTGGCTGTTTACGGGTTAGCTGATCACGTCGCAATTACGGCTTCTGGTGCTACGCAAGGTATAGTGGGCAATGGTATTGAGGCTCGGACAAGAACCGAGACGACGTTAAGTTACGGGGGGGGAACCTTTGCCGCTAAAAGCCTGACCATCCAAGCCACAGACGTTAGTGGTGGATCAAACGGAATTTTGGCAGATCACGATGGAGTAGGAGGCCTTAGCATCACCACCACAGGCGCGGTTCACAGCGATCAAAATGACGGGATTTCGGCAACCTCAGGCGTTCATAGTAGTTTAGCAATCGATGTGGTTGATGTTTCTGGAGGACTAAATGGCATTTCATCTTTCTCAAGAGGTGACGAGGAACACACCATTTCTGCAACAGGTCGTGTTATTGGCTCAACAGGTGCAGGAATAACTGCGACGGCCGAAGGGCAATCCCAAAATGACTTATTCGGCATACCTTTTGCGGGCGCAGGTGACCTAGTCATTTCGGCGGCGGATGTAGAAGGGGCAACAAACGGAATAGAGGCCCAAAGCACAGGTGGTTCGATAACCGTCACGTCGTCCGGAGTTGTGCAAGGTCAGGCCAATGCCGGAATAGCAGTCAAAACGGAAATTCATAGCGATACGTTATCCGGCTATTATAGCAAATATTCTGACAGAGTAACAAAACCATACCTTTATGATTTTTCCTTTGGCGGACCTTTGAATATCCAAGCCGTGGACGTCATTGGTGCAACGGCCGGTGTTACTGCGGATCATGGCGGTTATGGACCGCTGGAAATTACCACAACCGGCTCGGTAACGGCGGCGACTGGGAATGGCATTGACGCGACACATACCGGAGATGAAGACCTGACTATATCGGTTGTCGATGTCACCGCCTCTCGCGGGATTGTCGTCACGGGAGAGACAACGGGACGTTCCGTAATCAACGTCACTGGCGCCGTCCGAGGCGGCATTGATCACCTCATCACTGCAAGTGAAGCAACGATTAATGTGGCACAAACAGGCGCGCTACAAAGTGAGGGTATGGCGCTGGAGGACGGCTCCACAGGTACCATTTTCAACCTTGAAGGCGTTGTATCGGCAGGTGATATCAATCTGGGTGCTGGTGACGATGTGTTCAACATCATCGGATCATTCGCAGAAATTGCTACAGCTACACAGATTGATGGTGGCGATGGCGTCGATTCAGTTTCAATCAGCAACAACTCTGGTGACTTTAACCAACAACTGACAACCGCGACCAACTTTGAAAAGCTATCCGTCCTGAAGGGCTCTGAACTGTCCTTGACGGATGCAACGCTAGGCTTTCCTCAAATGCTGATCGATGCTGTCAGCAAGGTTAGCTTTTCTGGCACAAACCTCATCGAGGGGACCGTTTCCAACGCGGGGCTCGTTTCGTTGCAAAACGGCTCAACGGATGACCAGCTTACCATTGATGGCGATTTGAACGGCGGCGGGACCATTGCGTTGGATGTTGCGCTGGATGAAACCGAAGCCACCGATCTGGTGGTTGTGTCAGGTGATGTAACTGGAACCACAGTTTTAGATATTGCGCCAACGGTTCTGACCGGAGCGCCGCGTAGCATAGGCAACGATGACGGAATTTTGTTGGTAGATGTGCACGGGCAGGCAATGAATGACGCTTTTTCTTTATCCTCAGGACCTATTGAGGCAGGGGCGTTCACCTATTCGCTAAACCAATCCGATGGATACGATTTCTTCCTTCAGTCCTCAGGTCTAAGTGTCGCAACAGGCGTTGCGGCTAGTTTGGGGAACAGCAACGTCCTAAGCCAGCGGGCGCTTCTGAGCACTTTGCCGCGCTTGCGGACGGGTGCTTACCCCATCAGCCAAGATGCAAACCGTATGTCGTTCCTGTCCACTGTCGCCCCCCCCCAAGCTTGGGTGCGTACCTTGGGGACATGGAGCGAACGCGAAAGCACAGCTCAGGTTAGAGCTATGGAGAGTACGCTTATCGATGACGGGCGGCTGAGTGGTTTGCAGGCGGGTGTGGATATGGCGGCAGGGGATCGAACGACATTCACCTTTGCTGCCCATTATACGGATGAACACCATGCCCTATCATCCAGTTCGAACGCTTCACTTGGGAGCATAGATGTCACCAGCTACGGTTTTTCGATTGGCGCAACTGTCAGTTACGACAATGGCTTGTTTGTTGATGGGCAGCTATCTTGGAGCCAACTGGACACGGATACTGAAAACGTCAATGGCGCGACGGGGTCCACTGACGGCAATGCCCAACTTTTGGCGATCGGAGTTGGCAAGGAGTTCCGTCTCGCCAATGGCCTTATGATCCGCCCCAATATCCATTACAGCTATGATCAGACGTCATTGAAAAGTTTTGTAGATTCTAACGGAGAGCAATATTCTGATCTGGATTTTGATCGCCACACGGTATCGGCGGGTGTTGATTTGAACAGAACGATAGAAACCAGAAAGGGCGTCATGACCCTCACGGCGGGCACTCAGCTTTCACATGTTTTTGGCGGCGATGAAACGACCACTTTGTCGGGTGTAGGCATCGCCAATACAGCTCTCGGCGATAATTTTGCGACCCTCTCTTTAGGTTTCGAATATGAAACCAAACAAAACGTTAAACTATGGGGTGGCGTGTCTCATCAAAGAACCATTCACGGTGGAGACGACGAATCCACAAGCGCGAGCCTAGGTGTTTCGTTTAAATTCTAAATGTGGGTCGAAACCGTTGCTAAATGAACCATTCGAGAAAACTGTCGAAGCTGAATATTCAATATCACCCAATTTATTTACGTTCCTCGAAGCGCAAAACCTCACCATTTGTCTAACTTCATACGAGACTGGACAGCTATATTTGATTGGGCGAAACCCTCGTGGTGGCATCATGATCAATACCCAGCCATTTGGCAAAGCTATGGGCCTATTTGTCGATGATAAGGTCATGCATCTGGCGACTGGAACGCAAATCCACCGGCTGGAAAACTGTCTGAACGCGAATGAGCGCGCTGAGGAACTGTTTGATCATTGCTTCGTGCCGCGTACGACACACACCACGGGACCTCTTGATGCACATGACGTAGCCGTTGATCGCGACGGCAACATCGTGTTCGTCAATACGCGGTTCAATTGCATTGCGCGAACTTCAACAAAGCACAGTTTTGAAACTGTTTGGAAGCCTCCATTCATTTCGCGTATCGTGAGCGAAGATCGCTGCCATCTGAACGGCATGGCCATGGTTGATGGCGCGCTGAAGTATGTGACAGCAATCAGTAAATCCGACACAATTGATGGCTGGAGGGATCGCCGTCGCAATGGCGGCATCGTCCTGAATACACAAACCGATCAAGTCATTTGCGAGGGGCTCTCGATGCCCCATTCACCCCGTGTACATCAAGGTGAACTATGGGTATTAAATTCGGGCACAGGACAGCTCGGAATAATTGACCTGTCTAAGTCACCAGAAGATGCTTTCACCCCTCAGATATTTTGCCCCGGCTTTGTCAGAGGCTTGGCGTTTCACAATAGGTTTGCTTTTATTGGCCTATCTCGACCTAGGTATAAACGTTTTGAGGGTCTGGCACTTGACGGGATGTTGAAAGAGGCCGACAGCGAACCTTGGTGTGGGGTTCAAATTGTTGACTTGGAAAAGCGCGAAGTAGTCGCTTGGCTTCGCATCGACGGCAATGTTCAAGAAATGTACGATGTCGCGGTGATGCCTGGTGTTGAATGTGCGATGTCTCTGAACCACAGTGCTCCGCAGATGCAAAATCTGGTCACTTGGCCCGCCCACCTCGACGCGGATTAAGAATTTCTTGGACAGCGATGCCGCGTCACCATGACGTAGTTGATGATAGCTGACCGCAAAAGAGTATGAACTTTGCGATGTTTTCTAGTGCAATCAATGACCCTCAAACTCAACGAATGGACCTGTGCCGTTTTCGTGCCGCCCCAAGCGCTCGTTTAGGCCACTTTCCTTTCGAAAGCGACGGGGCTTTTCAGCCCAGTGCTGAATAGCGGAGGCGCGGACTTCTCGCCTTCTTTGAACGCTAGCCCATCATGCGGCAGGTCCAGTCCCAGTCGTTTCATTTTGTTGACGGTTTTCAGAACCTCACCCAGATGGATGAGATCTTTGTTCGCGCTATTGGCGGTCAACCCGCCTGTCTCAATCCGGTCCAGCAAGGTGTCGATCGCCAGTTGCACCACCTGATCCAAGGACATGTACCGCACGCCCTTGGCCGACGCTAAATCCTGAACGACCTCAAAGTGCTTCACTGCATCGTCATCATGACCGGACAGGCAGGCTTTCCACGCAGCAACCTGTTCGTTCCAAACCGCTAGCGCTTTCTCACACGCAAGCCGCCGAGAATCCGTTTTGAGACTAATCCAGACCTCGGAGCGGGATTCGACCTGTTGAAATTCCACAGCCACACGGCGGCGCAGGCACCACTGATTTCCTCTTTTGATCACAGATATAACGCACCCTGCTTTGCTCCTGCCGTGTCGCAGATTGTGCAGCAATTTCTGGGTGTTAGATTGGCCCATACCGTAAGAAAAGCACCCTTTAGAGGGGTAATTACGCGTAAATATGGAGTTTCAAGTTTTCTTGATATTTGTCGTGGCGGACCGAGGATCCGCCATTTCAAATTCCCACCTGCTCCACCGAACGCCGCTAAAGTACTTGAAAATATGGAAACAATAGGCGTTTAATTCCCGTGACTTCCTATCAAATCCGATGTATTCATGCCAATAGTGGGGGATCATTTGGGGGATCAATACGTGACTACAACAGGAATTCGAACCCCTAAGAAGGCGCTGACAGCCGCATTTGTCCGCACAGTCACCGAAGCTGGCAAGCACTTTGATGGCAACGGCCTTTTCCTCAAGGTGAAGGCCAATGGCGCGAAGCAATGGGTGCAGCGGATCACAATTCGAAGCAAGCGCACAGAAATGGGCCTAGGCAGTGCCGATCTGGTTAGCCTGAGCGAAGCGCGGGAAGCTGCGCTGCAAAACCTCAAGCTGGCACGCGCAGGGGGCGACCCGCTTAGGGCAAAGCGTGAGAGCCAAGCTGTGCTGACCTTCAAAGAGGCGGCTCACAAGGTGCATGAACTGCAAAAGCCCAGCTGGTCCAACCCCAAGCACGCGGCGCAGTTTATCAGCACTCTGGAAACCTACGCATTTCCCGCATTAGGGAATTACAAAATGAGTGAGATCACCACAGCGGACGTGCTGGCAGCACTCACACCGATCTGGCTAACCAAGCAGGAAACGGCACGGCGGGTGCGGCAACGGATCGGCGTGGTTATGAAATGGGGAATTGCGCAAGGGTGGCGGCAAGACAATCCAGCGCAGAATATCGACCAAGCCCTCCCCAAACAAACCAAAGCCGTGAAGCACCGCAAGGCACTGCCCTATAGCGATGTTGCCACCTGCATTGAGGTAGTGAAAGCTTCTGGCGCTGGGCGAACCACAAAGCTGGCTCTTGAGTTCTTGATCCTGACAGCGGCCCGGTCTGGCGAAGCGCGGGAAGCGGTATGGGATGAAATCAGTTTTGGCGACCCCTCCCCTGCTAATTCCGCTAATCCTGCTAATCAGGCCGAATGGGTCATTCCTGCCCAGCGCATGAAAATGAAGCGCGAACACCGCGTTCCCCTTTGTGCCCGTGCCGTGGAAATCTTGCGGGAAGCTAAAGACCTGAGCGATGGCGGGGATCTTGTGTTTGCAGGGACGAAGCAAAGCAAGCCGTTGTCTGACATGACGCTTTCGAAGCTTGTGAAAGAACTTGGCTTTGACGTTGATATTCACGGCTTTAGAACATCATTCCGAACGTGGGTGCAGGAAAAGACAGACACGTCCCGCGAAGTGGCCGAAGCTGCACTTGCGCATGGTATCAAAGACGCCTCTGAGGCAGCTTATGCACGCTCGGATCTGTTTGAAAAGCGGCGTGCGTTGATGGATGATTGGGGCAGCTACCTAGCGGGGAATAAGCTGTGACCAACAATGATCAATATACAGAGCAGACGCACCCTCAAGATTTTGAATTAACAAGGCGTGCCAAGATTTTTCACAAGATGCTCGAAGATTTACGTGAAAGCCCAGAAAGCGCCGATTGGGAAAAAGTGGTAGCGACCGCCGCAGCGTCACATTTTCTTTATGACGCAAAAGCACGCGCGGCAATTCCTGATGTTTGGGAGAAGCCCGTTGCCATGACCAACTTGATCACGCTAGCGAAGGGAAATGAGCCTACAGGTGGCACGACCAAGATCACGGAGGCAGCGGCACAGGAAATGATATTTCGAGCCTTTGAAGATCCCGACTATTTTGATCAAGTCAAACTGTTTTGCAGCCATGCGCTGGGCGGCGAGCCTATGCCATATAGTGATGAAACGACATTCACCCTTCATCCGCTCTTATCACGCTGGATTGGACAAGTTTCTAACGGCGGGATCAAAAAGCCCAAAACCAGAAAACGCCAAGTTTTAAAATCCGATATTATGCATAAGGCCATCGCCAACACTGTTCAGTTTTTACATAATGCTGGCATTCCAATTTATAAGAATGATGCAACAGAATACTCAATCAATGCCTGTGACGCAGTTGCAGAAATATCTGACACTGCTTTGGGGCGCAGGAAAATCAAAGGCGATGCAGTTAAAAAGATCTACTATGCCTCTGAGTGGGGAAAGTTAGGAAAAGGCTAACTCACCTTATGCGTCAAGTGCTGTGACCCCCTAATTTTCGTTCATGTTCTAAGCAAAAGGAGTTGAACATGACGAAAATCTTGAAACGCCCAGCCGTTGAGGCACTAACGGGGCTTTCCCGATCTACAATCTATGCCGCTATGTCTAAAGGCACGTTCCCCCAAGCTGTGAAGCTGGGACCGCGTGCAGTTGGATGGCGTGAAGCTGATATCACCGCTTGGCTTGATGGCCTCAAACTTCGCAATGAGGTTTGATCATGGGGCATAAAACAGAAAAGAGCCAGAAACTGCGCCAACAGTTCCCAGCTCATAATTCTTGCCAATGGTGTCAGGCGAACAAGAATTACTTAGCACAAAGCAAAACCAAGCGTCAAACGATGCTTGTTCCTCCCTCGATCATGGGGGCGGCACAATGAGCGATGCAAAGCAGATCACAACCGCCCTCAAGGGGCGCTGGCATGGGGGCTACGGCCTCGCCTATTGTCCAGCGCACCACAACACTAATACCCCCGCTCTAAGCATCTCTGACGGCTCACAGGGGCACCTTTTGGCATATTGCCACGCTGGCTGTGAGTTCTCGGACATTGTGGATGCACTCAAAGGCATGGGGCTAATTGAAGGGCACAGCACCTACACCCCGCCTGATCCAGCTGAGCTGGCAACAAGGCGCAGGCAGGAAAAAGCCAAGCTGGTCCAACGCGCCAACCAAGCGCGGGGGATCTGGGACAGCGCACAGCCGATTGCTGGCACTTTGGCGGAAACGTACTTGCGGCGGCGGGGCATTACTTGCGCCCTACCCTCAACTTTGCGGTTCAATCCTGCGTGCTGGCACCACAGCGCCCAGCGCCTTCCTGCAATGGTGGCAAAGATCGAAGGGGCCGAAGCGTTTGCCGTGCATCGCACCTATCTGGATGCGAGCGGCACAAAGGCAGATCTTGCACCGAACAAGGCAATGCTAGGCACCTGCAAAGGGGGCGCTGTGAGGCTAACGGATGGTGCTGGGCCATTGGTTATCACTGAAGGCAGTGAAACGGCCTTATCGCTTGCCAGTGGCTTACTGGATGGCCCAGCAATGATCTGGGCGGCGCTTTCCACATCTGGGATGCAATCACTCTCCCTTCCTGCCTTGCCCCACAAGATGATCATAGCCTCTGACAGTGACGACAACGGCGCAGGGTTAAAGGCGGCACAGGCACTTGCACACAGGGCAAGCGCACTGGGCTGGGACGTGTCTCTACTTCCCGCCCCACGAGGACAAGATTGGAATGATTATTTGAACATGAAAGGCGGTGCAGCATGAACGCAATCACCCCAACACCATTCAAGGCCGAAGGGCCACAACCGCTTTTGCGAAAAATCCCCGAAGGTGAACCGTATCCTATTCACGCATTGGGACCGCTCAGAGACGCGGTAGAAGCGGTGCAAGGTCAAAGCCAAGCACCTATCGCTATTGCCGCTCAATCCGCTATATCCATTGCCTCTCTAGGCGTGCAGGGGTTTGCCAATGTCGAAACCTTGGGCGGCCCCAGAGCAATATCACTCTACTGCCTCACAATAGCACTTTCAGGTGAACGTAAATCAAGTTGTGACGCGCCCTTGATGGAAGCTGTGCGGATCTTTGAGCAAGAACAAGCAGACACTCAGCGCCTTGAAGTGGATCAATACAAAAACGCAAAAGCCATTTGGGAAGCTCAGCACAAAAAGTGTATTCAAGAAGCTGGCAAAGGGAAGGACAAAGCGGCGGCGGCACAAGCGGATCTAGAAGCACTTGGACCAGAACCCACGCCCCCACCGTCTACAGACCGCACAGTGTCAGAACCCACCTATGAAGGGCTAGTGCGCAAGCTTGCAGAGGGACAACCAAGCCTAGGCTTGTTCTCGGACGAAGGAGGGCAATTCCTTGGCGGCTTTGCTATGTCTAAAGATCAAAGGCTGAAAACCTTGGCGGCTCTTAATGACCTATGGCAAGGCAACCCCATTCAGCGCACACGCGCTGGCGAAGGGTCTAGCGTGCTTTATGGGCGCAGGCTTGCCATTCACCTAATGGCGCAGCCAGTTGTGTTGCGAGACTTCATGGCCGACCCTATGACAGCGGAAACAGGGTTTTTACCGCGTTTCTTGATAACCGAACCCCCAAGCACCATTGGAACAAGGATACATGCAAATACTCGCTCGAACCCAGCCGCGCTGGGCGCTTTCTCAAGCCGTCTAACATCCATCCTGAAAACACCTTTGCCTATGGATGAACACACCCGCGCACTCACACCCCGTGTTCTGCCATTGTCGGAACAAGCCCGTGAAGTGTTGATTCAATTCTCTGATCAAGTTGAAACCGCTATGGGTGATGGCGGCAAATATTCTAGTGTAACGGGCTATGCCTCAAAAACAGCCGAACAAGCGGCTAGGATCGCGGCAGTTCTAACGCTTTGGCCTGATCTCGAAGCAAAGCAGATAGAAGCCCAGACAATGGCACACGCCGTGGATCTAGCAGAGTTCCACTTGAATGAAGCTTTGCGGCTGAAAGATGCGGCGATCATATCCGCAGAAACAGCCAAAGCAGAACTCTTGCGGGTTTGGTTGCTGGATAAGTGGCAGCACTCTGAGATCC
This sequence comes from Sulfitobacter donghicola DSW-25 = KCTC 12864 = JCM 14565, assembly GCF_000622405.1. Classification (NCBI taxonomy): domain Bacteria; kingdom Pseudomonadati; phylum Pseudomonadota; class Alphaproteobacteria; order Rhodobacterales; family Roseobacteraceae; genus Sulfitobacter; species Sulfitobacter donghicola. The sequence continues at coordinate 1,952,072 of NZ_JASF01000005.1, read as the reverse complement.
TGCCTAGCGAAGTGGTGCAGCTTGGCCCTAACAGCTTGCGTGAAAGGCCAACGGCGAACAAAACAATCGGCACGCTTGTCGAAGCAGGCTGGCTTGCACCACTAGAACCGGACACAATGGTGCGAGGGAAAGCCAGAAAGAAGGCTTACCGGATCGTTAGGCCAACAGTCTAACGGATTAGCAGATTAGCGGGATTAGCAGCATGGGGCGGCGGGATTGCAGTTTTGCACCCGCCGCCCTTTCCTCAACGTAGGATAGAAATCCCTGAATGAAGGGAAATTACCAGTTTTCGGCCCGTAGCAGATCTTGCGCACACCTCATAGATGCTGCGGTGCAGCCCCGAATAGACATCAACGGCAAGAGAGCAATGGTGAAAAAATAATTAAACACCCCCCACAACAACTATCCGTAGTTGCATGATGAAAGCCAGAGTGCTTTCCTCATGCCATGGAACAAGCACAGAATTTTACCTCCGTAGCATTTGCCATACTCATTTTGGCCTTAGCGCTGTTGTCGTCGTTCTTCTTCTTTCGTTTGCGCCGCGCCGAGAAGAAAGAACTAGCGGTTGCCCAAAAGGCAGAGCAGGACATTGCCCAGCTTCAAGAGGACTGCGCCTCGCGGTTGCGCGAGGCACGGGCTAAGGCCGAAAGAGAGACTGAGACGACACAGGCCGAGCATATTAAAGCATTAGAACGCTATACAGCAATTATTGATACGGAAGCTGAAGTAGAAAGGCTAACTGTTCTTGGTCAAACTCAAGTTGATGAATCCCAGTCAAAGGTCTCCAAGCTGAACGGTGAGGTACGTGCAGCACAAGACAAAATCCATCAACTGCAACAAAGCTATAAGGAAAAGCGAGTCATTTACGACAGACTTCGAGGTGAACTTGCGATATTCGACGATAGGCTAGCCCTAGCAGAACTTGGCGTTTACGAACCCCATTTCGATTTTGGTGACAGCGAAACTTTCAAAGCGGAGATCAAAGATACCCGCGATGATCAAAAAGACATGGTTAAACGCAAAACGGCTGTCTTTGGCACTAAGGAATGGACCGTTGATGGTAGCGTGAAGAAGGGCGAGACAATGATTAATCGCGCCGTGCGCATAACCTTACGAGCTTTCAACAATGAGTGTGAGGCAGCCATAGCAAACACGCGCTGGAACAACGTACAAGCGATGGAAAAGCGGATTGTTCGTGCGCGTGACGCTATCGACAAACTGAATACTTCTAACAACGTCATAATCTCTGAAAACTACTTGAGGGTGAAGTTACGGGAACTTCGCCTTACGCATGAATATCGAGAACAATTGAAGATCGAACGCGATGAACGCGCAGAGGCTTCTCGGCTAGAGCGTGAAGAAAAGCGTCTTCTTCAAGAAGCCAAAGCTGCACAAAAAGAAGAAGAACGTTACCAACAACTTTTGGAAAAAGCACGTTCTGAAATTGGGGTTGTTACCTCAGACACCCATCGCGCCAAAGTCGAAGAGCTGGAACAACTTTTGGCCGAGGCACACGCAAAAACCGAACGCGCGCGAGCGATGGCTGAAAAGACCAAGAGCGGTTTCGTTTACGTCATTTCGAACATCGGCTCGTTTGGCGACGATGTTGTGAAGATCGGCTTAACAAGAAGACTTGACCCATCTGATCGTGTTCGTGAGCTAGGTGATGCCTCAGTACCGTTTTTGTTCGATACCCATGCGATGATTTACTCAGAAGAGGCCCCAGCACTTGAAGCGGCATTACATGCTGAATTTTCCGAACAACGGATCAACGCAGCAAATATGCGCAAAGAGTTTTTTCGAGTGACGCTATCAGAGGTCAAAGATGCTGTGCAACGTTTGGCCCCTGACGCGGATTTTCACACGGACATTGAAGCGCAAGAGTTTCACGAGACGCTGGCGAGGAGAAAGGAACTTGCCGAACGTCTTGCTGAAAATGATGCAAGAGAATTGCCTGTAGAGATTTAGCTCGCCGCTTCAATCAAAGTGCTATCAGTCTATTGCTGCAATTCGAACCAGACGCAGCAAAAGTCTGCTTCTCCGTCCTCGACGTCAAAAACATTAAAGAAAAGACCACTAACCCCCGAAGCGTTCGGACCAGTTCCGAAGAAACAAGGGGGATCACGTGGGGGATCAGATATCGACACTTCAAACGTTCCTGTTTGAAATCATATACTTGAATTAGGGCAGTGGCGGACCGAGGAGGATTCGAACCCCCGACCCCCTGATTCGTAGTCAGGTACTCTATCCAGCTGAGCTATCGGTCCACTGAGAGGCGGTTTAGTAGTAGCGCTCAGGCAATGCAAGCCTCTTCTTCCTCAAAAATCGAAAGAACGCAAAATTCTTTAAATTGCGCTTTCCCCTTTTGGCAAAGTGATCAGGAATTCCGTGCCCTCCGCACTGGTTTGAACCAATTGGATATCACCGCCATGGCCACGCATTAGTTCAGCCGAGATAGCCAAGCCTAAGCCTGTCCCTCCCTTCCGAACGGAACCCTGAAAAGGTGAGAACAAGTGTTCTTGCGCTTTGGGTGGCAATCCCGGTCCAGTATCGCGCAGCGAGATGTTCCATCTATCAGCTGTCTCCGCAGCCGAGACGCAAATCTCTCCGGAAGCGCCTGAAACCATTATGGCCTGACGTGCATTACGAATTAAGTTACTGATAACGCGGTACAACTGCTCTGGATCTGCGCGCACCTCAAAGCCCTCAGGAACATCCGCTTTCAAGGCGAGGTCAAACTCTCCAATCGCGAGCTGTTCACTATCCAGAACGTCATTCAGCACCTCTTCCAGCGCAACCATTGTCAATGTGGGCCCCGGCTCTTCTGCGCGCCCAAACGCTAGCGTTGATTCGCACAGGTGAACCGCACGCGTAATCGACCCGACCAGTTTTGGCGCCATACGCGACACAACGGGGTCTTTCGACATCTCGATCCGATCGGTGAACAATTGCGCCGAGGTGAGGATATTTCTCAAATCATGGCTAATTTTACTTACCGCTGAGCCAAGTTGCGCCAAGCGCTCTTTTTGCTTTAGCGCGCCTGTCAGCTCGGTCTGCAGGGATTTCAACGCCTCTTCCGCTTCTCTCACCTCAGTAACCCTTGCAGAGGGCGAGATAACCCGACGGGCATCTTCAGGGGCAGCAGCATAGTGCTGCATGTGGCTCACGACCCCTTTAATGGGTTTCACCAAAAGAAACCGCATGGCGACAAACAACAAAAATGCCGTGATAACGGAAATCACGGCCGACAGCAGTAGAATGCGCAAGCCATAGTCGATCATCGCCGCACGCATTGGGGCGGTTTCCATCGTGACCTCAATCAAAAGGCCTGCGTCACGCACTGGCGCTCCGATCACGCGGATGACTTCGTTCTCTTGCGTCAAAAGCCGCCGACCAGCATCGCGGATCAGCATGAACGCTGAATTATCCCGCAGATCGACAGTTTCTGATATCAGCTGTGGCATTGGAGAGGTTAGAGCCAGCTGTCGGACTTCATCGCGCCGTAACACAACGTTGAAAACTTCGGCGTTTAGCAACAGCTCCGCTTCCAACTCTGCATCGATCATGTCATCGGCCAACAGGGTCAATGACGCGATCTGCGCCCGTTCCAGCCGGTTCAACATATAGTCTTCACGAAACCGCGCGATGGAGGGAACGAAAATCATAATTTCCGCAATCATCACAAATATTGTGGTCAGAACCAACAAGCGCCCCGAAAGAGAGTTAATCATGTACGCGTCCCCTTGGGATGGTGGGTGGGGCGTCGTCAAAGACGCGCGCCAACCAGCTCACGGGATAAACCGCTGAACAAATCCGACTACACGTTTCACCATGTCACTTTCAAACAAACGAGGGCTAAAATACGCGCCGGCCGCACGCTTATTAATCTCTCCAATTGTGGGGTAAGGTGCGACCATGGCTGCGATTTGGCTCATCTTCATTTTATTTGCCAAGGCCAGCGCCCACAGATTGATAAGCTCACCTGCTTGATATCCGACAATCGAAACCCCAACAGGGCGGCCTTTAACGACCATCACTTTGATAAACCCTTTTGTCTTTCGTTCGGCAATTGCGCGGTCGTTGTGATTAAAGTGGAAACGAACCACCTCAACAGCGTCCCCATGTTCCTCTTTGGCCTGCGCCTCGGTCAACCCAACCTGAGACAGCTCGGGGTCTGTATATGTCGCCCAAGGGATATGCGCCGTTTTTGCCTTGGAAGGCAGACCAAACAACATCGAACGAATGATAACCCCTGCATGATACCCCGCGACATGGGTAAATTGCAGGCCACCTGCCACATCGCCAATCGCATAAACCCGCTTGTTCGTGGTGCGCAGCCCGTCATCTACCTTGATACCCGTTCGTGTGGGCTCAATACCCGCGGCCTCTAGGTTCAGCTTGTCAACGTTGGCGCGGCGTCCAACAGCCATCAGCAAATGTGATCCCTTAAAGATGCGGCCATCCTTGGTCTCGACCTCAATCGCGCCAGCCTGCCCGCGGATTTCAGCGGCCAAAGCGTCTTCAGCGATCTCAACGCCTTCATCCTTCAACGAAGTCAGAACAACCTCGGCCAATTCAGGGTCATCTTTGCCCAGCGCCTTGGCCCCTTCAATCACGGTCACTTTGCACCCCATCCGAATATGGGCCTGCGCCATCTCCATGCCAATCGGCCCGCCACCAATCACCAACAAATGCTCTGGCGCCTCGCGCAGCTCAAACAGGGTCTCATTCGTTTCATAAGGAACATTCTCAAGCCCCGGGATCGGCGGCACCAACGGGGAAGACCCCGTCGAAATCACAATCCGACGCGCCTGAATAATTGTATCCCCCGCTTGCACTTCGGTCGCCGAGATAAACGAGCCGTATTCGCGAATAACGGTGATCCCAAATCCCTCAAACCGCTCCTGACTATCCATCGGCGCAATGGTTGCAACCACATCAGCCACATGATCCTTGGCCGCTGCATAATCAGTGACACCAGCCGCATTGCTAACGCCAAATTGCTCACTGTTTTTCTGGCCATAAGCCGCTTTGCCCGTGGCGATCAGCGCCTTGGAGGGGACACAGCCAAAGTTCAGGCAATCGCCCCCCATTTCATGGCCCTCTAGCAGAACAACATCCGCGCCCATCTGGGAAGCACCCGCAGCAACGGACAACCCGCCCGATCCAGCACCGATAACCAATACATCCGTCTTGATACGTTTCATTTTAGAAGGTCCTTCTTGCCTGCAAAGGCTTTAATAACAACGGGCATAAGAGAAAGTGCACATAGCCCCAAAATCGGCAACAAAATGTGAAGCTCAAAGATCAACCCCAAATTCGGCGTCTCGCCCCGCGCAAATACTTCGCCCAGCCCAGCGCCCACCGACGTATATACCAATGATCCCGGAATGATCCCGATGAAAGTTGAAATCACAAACCGATTCAACGGAACCCCCAAAAAGGCAGGGATCAAATTAGCCACAAAAAACGGAACTGCTGGCACCAGACGGATAAAGAACAACATCGACCATTGGTTCTCATCCAGACCTTTCTTGATTTTCGAAACCATCCCCTCCGAGGCCTCCATCCGCGTCTTAAGCTTGTCCCCAAGCCCGAACCGCGCCGCCAAAAAGATCAGGATCGCCCCCAAAGTTGCGCCCACAACATTCACAGCCGAACCAAAGAGCGTCCCGAACAAGAACCCCCCCGTCAATGTTGCGATCAACGCCCCCGGCAAGGAGAAGGTCACGATCAACACGTAGACCAGAATAAACACGGCAACCGTCAGAGCAAAATTATTGTCACGAAATCCGATGAGGGCTTCGCGGTTGTCTCGCAGCGCCTCGAAACTAAGGTAATCGCGCAATGCAAATGCCCCTATTACGGCCACGACACCGATTATGATGAGCGGTATATAGGAGGTAATTGTGGACTTCGGTTTCATATCTTGGCTCGCATCCGTCATTTCAGTGGTCCTATTCACTATCTGCTAACCTCAAAATGCTCTTTGAGGCAGGTGAATGACACCCAACTCACGTGTCGTTGATCGCACGTGTTGAAAATGCGTCGTTTTAAGGTGTTTACGCCACCCACTGAAACAAATCATGTCTCAGAACATAAGTTTTATTGCAGATCACCCCGAATAACCCCACTGCAGGGTTTGACTTGGGCGCATCGGCGTCTTAAAGGACGGGTCTGAATTGACGTGTGCCTGCGAATCCGTTGGCCGCAACTGACACAAGATGGAGACGGAGCGATGAAACGCACCTATCAACCCTCGAACCTCGTCCGCAAGCGCCGCCACGGTTTCCGTGCACGCATGGCAACGAAAGCTGGTCGCAAGATCATCAATGCGCGCCGCGCACAAGGCCGCAAAGAACTAAGCGCGTAATACGCGTTTAAGGCTATTGTTATGACACCGCCGGAGACCGACCTGATTGGCACGAATGCCAACGGGGCAGCGTCTCCGGCGGTTTTGTCATGCCTAAAACCCATCGTTTTGACGCAACGCAGTGATTTTCAACGCGCCGCGCGCGGCAAACGTGTGGCAATGGCTGGATTTGTTCTGCAAATGCGCAAGAGACAGGAAAACGAGGCCGAAGGCATTCGGATCGGCTATACCTGCTCAAAAAAGGTGGGCAATGCCGTTGCCCGAAACCGAGCAAAGCGCCGCCTGCGCGAGGTCGCCCGTGCTGTTCTACCTACTGGTGGACAGCAGGGTTATGATTACGTGCTGATCGGCCGCAACACTGCAACTGCCGCCCTCCCCTTTAGCAAACTATTGTCGGATATGGAGAAAGCTCTGGGCATTTTGCACGGGGCGACCAAATGACCCTATTTGCAAAATTGCTCGCCCTTCCGATCCGCTTCTACCGTCTGGTTTTCAGCCCTTGGGTCGGGTTCAATTGCCGCTACCAACCAACCTGCTCGGCCTATGCTCTTGAAGCATTGGAAAAGCACGGCCCCCTCAAGGGCAGCCTGCTTGCCGCGCGGCGTATTGGGCGCTGCCATCCTTTGGGTGGCGATGGCTATGACCCTGTACCGGATAAGGACTAAGTGATGGACACTGGATTTTTCAAATGGCTTTGGCGCTTTAACGCTGCGGCGATTGCCCTGTGCCTGCTTTTCGCTCTGATCATGATATTGTCAGAGCTGAGCCGTGATCTAACGCGAAATCTGTTTTCACCCCGCACAACGAATACGCTTGTTGCACCCGTTGACGACTCGGAAGAAGAAACCGTTCAGGCTCAAGAAAAAAAGAGGTTCTTTGGTGCCCTATCCCGATCCGGAAATGCAAACATCTACGCGGTTCCTCTATTCCTAGAACAAGACATTTCTACCTATAGCGGGATCAGCAAAAGCAGCACCGGCAATAGAATTAACTATCGCATCGTCAATATGAACACGCAAAGCAGTCGCTGGCTGTTTGAAGGAATGGATCGGCTCATTCTAGAAACGCGGCAAATCCTGACCGAACCGAATGGGGGAACCCCAAAATTTGTCGGTCAATTGATCGAAGTCGTCGAGGAAGACACCAATAACGACACCCGCCTTTCCGCTCGGGACACGCGCAGCCTGTACCTCACCACAGCTGACTGGAGCGAACCCAAAAAGATCCTGAATGGGGTCCGCATGATATTTGCGACCCAAGCCCAAGGTAACGGCGTCTTTGACATTATCTATTCTACAACCAACCAAACCCACGCCGCCCGCATTGATATGGAAACCGGCAACGTTCTTTCGAGCCAAACCCTGCCTCATTTTGAGTGACACAGTGCAGCGCCTAGGATGAACCCGCTGCCAAAAGAAACCCCGCCCAAGGATCGCAACATGCTGGATCAAGCCAAAGAAATTCATGCCCTCTTTGAAGGTGCGCCTCAAACGACTTCGTTCAAAAAGCTGCGCAAGCGTATCGTTCGCCAGACCCGCGAGGCGATTGATCAATACGGCATGATCGAACCCGGCACCAAATGGTTGGTCTGCCTTTCCGGCGGTAAAGACAGCTATACCTTGCTGGCGGTATTGCACGAATTGAAATGGCGCGGCCTATTGCCGGTTGAGCTGTTGGCCTGCAACCTCGACCAAGGCCAGCCTGGGTTTCCCGCGACAGTTTTACCTGAGTTCCTAGAGAAAATGGGGGTAGAGCACCGGATCGAATATCAGGATACCTACTCTATCGTAATGGACAAAGTGCCGGCGGGTCGCACCTTTTGCGCCCTTTGTTCCCGCCTAAGGCGCGGCAATCTTTATCGCATTGCACGCGAGGAAGGTTGCTCTGCTGTTGTGTTGGGCCATCACCGTGACGACATTCTTGAAACCTTTTTCATGAATCTTTTTCACGGCGGGCGACTAGCGACCATGCCGCCAAAGTTGGTGAATGAGGAAGGCGATCTATTTGTTTATCGCCCCCTCGCCCATGTCGCTGAAGAAGATTGTGAAAAGTTCTCTAACGCGATGAACTACCCGATCATTCCATGTGATCTTTGCGGCTCCCAAGATGGCCTGCAACGCCAGCAAGTCAAAGCGATTCTGGATGGCTGGGAAAAGAACAGCCCAGGCCGACGTCAGGTTATGTTCCGCGCCCTTACAAATGCGCGCCCTTCCCATCTTCTTGATTCTGGATTGTTCGATTTCGCGGGATTGAGTCGAAATATAGAAAATTTGAAGTAACCAACCTAAAAAATGCTTCGCCTTGTTAACTTAAGGCTGATTTATTTCCACCTAAGGTAGCCCCGTAAGGTCGCACATGCGGCCCAAATCAGGAGGGGCGCCTGTGATGCAGAACGCTAAGATTAGTAGAAATCAGTCAAAGCAATTTCGTCAGCGATTCTATAATCTTTTTACAGGGCCACCTGCGCTTGCCTTTATTCCCGCAATTTCCCTTGCCGCATTCTGGTTCGGCGGAGAAGGGGCATTATTGGTTTTCGCTGCTGTTCTTCCTGCAGCCTATCTTCTTTCCGGTGGTTTTACGGGATACTTGGGATCTGATTCCGACGACACATTTCATGAAAATGGCCTCCTTACCCGTCAATCTATGTCGAAACGCTGTGAAGCTGTTTATGCTGAAACAATGCAAACCAGCCAAAAATCTTGCATCCATGTGATTGAAATTGAGGGATTTAATGACCTTGTTGCTCGCTTTGGTCAGGCCGCGGGTGATATGGTTGTTCACCGTGTGGGTGAACGTCTTGCGGGTGTCATCCGTGACAATGATTTTATTGGCCAAATTGGCGACGCACGCTTTGCCGTCTGCGTTTCCCCCGTCCGTCAATTATCACTAGAGCTATGCATCCAAATGGCGGGCCGCCTGCAAACCGCCGCTGAAGAACCCACATCAATAGACGGAACCGTTATTTATACCGATGTCTGCATCGGCTTTTGCCAACACAATCGGGCGCCCCATCGTAATCCAGCAGATTGGCTAGAGGCAGCCTGCGTTGCGCTACACAGCGCGCAATCAAGGGGCGCATCAAGCATCCGTGCATACTCAGAAGAGATGCACCAAGAACGAAAAGCACGCCGCGAATTGCACGAAGACGTTGTAGCAGCGCTAGAGTCAGGTGAGATCACGCCATGGTTTCAGCCTCAGATTTGCACCGATACTGGTAAGATCACAGGCTTTGAAGCCTTGGCCCGTTGGACACACCCCATCCGCGGCGTGATCCCTCCGGCGCAATTCCTTCCAGCGATCGAGGCTACAAACTCCCTTGAGCGCCTTGCAGAAATTATGATTTATCACAGCTTTCGCGCCATTAAGAAATGGGATGCAGCAGGCGTCGAAATCCCTCAGGTCGGCGTGAATTTTGCGGGTTCCGATTTGAGCAACCCCAAATTGGTTGAAAAGGTCAAATGGGATCTGGACCGCTTTGAGTTAACGCCAGACCGTCTAGCGGTTGAAGTGCTTGAGACCGTCGTTGCAAATTCCCCCGATGATATGATCTCTCGCAATATTAACGCTCTTGGGGCGCTTGGGTGTCGGATCGATCTAGATGACTTTGGCACTGGAAATGCGTCCATCGCATCTATTCGGCGGTTCTCCGTCAGTCGAATAAAGATCGACCGGAGTTTTGTCGCAAAAGCAGATCGCGACCCCGAACAGCAAAGAATGATCAGCGCCATTTTGACCATGGCGGAAAGGCTACAGGTTGAAACCTTAGCAGAAGGCGTTGAAACCGTAGGAGAACACGTTTTACTGGCCCAGCTTGGTTGCAGTCACGTTCAGGGCTTTGGTATCGCACGCCCCATGCCGTTCGATCAAACATTGGAATGGATCGCAGCACATAACGCCAAACTGGATGAGGTTCCCCAAATCATGCAAACGCGGCCGAAATAACTGGAAAACTGACGAAACATAGGCTGCTTTCGCCTAGGTTTACGCGAATCCGCTTGACCTTTTGCCCTCCCCGTTGTGTACCGACCGAACAGTTTTTAGACATCAGGTGGCGGTGCCAATGGACGATCAGAACAAGAATTTAATCATTGCGACAGCGCTTAGCTTTGTTGTGATCCTTGTGTGGTTTGTGCTTTTCCCACCACCAGAACCTGAAACACCGATCGACGGAACAATCGCGTCGCAATCAGCTCCGGTCGAGGGCTCACTTGCTACGCCAAGTGCCGATGTCTCTTCGGCTGCACCTGCTGCTACGGCCAGCACGGAAACAGCACCTAGTGCATTGGAAAGCGCACCGCGTGTTGCAATCGAAACTCAGCGCCTTAGCGGCTCGCTTTCGTTACTGGGTGGGCGGATCGACCAGCTGTCGCTGAACGATTACCAGACCTCGCTAGAAGACGATGCAACCGTCGTTGAAATCCTCTTCCCCGCAAACGAAGACAACGCGCAATACGCATTGCATGGGTGGGCAGCAGCATCAGGCGTTGATCCATCCTCCGTCCCTGGCCCGAACACCGAATGGCAGCTATCAGAGGGTGAAACGCTCAGCGTTGAAACCCCTGTAACGCTCAGCTGGGATAATGGCGCGGGCCTTGTGTTCTCCAAAAAGATCGCTGTCGATGATGAGTATATGTTCACCATCACGCAATCGGTTGAAAACACAGGTGAAACAGCGGCATCTATGGCGCCTTACGCCGTTCTTGCCCGCCATGGCGAGCCAACGGATCTGAAAAACTTCTTCATTCTTCATGAAGGCGTTGTTGCGATGACCGACGGTGAGTATTCGGAAATCAACTGGGATGAGATGCCCGATTTCGAATATAACCAACGTGCTGGCGCGCGCACCTTGGAAGAAAACATCACTGAAAACGGCTGGATCGGATTTACCGACCACTATTGGATGAGCGTTTTGATCCCGACCCAAGGGACCGCATTTAAATCCGTAGCCAAATACGACGAACGCCGCGACATTTACCAAACCGAAGCCGTCAGCCCTGTTCAAACGGTTGCCACTGGGCAAACGATCTCGAACACCACGCAGTTTTTTGTAGGTGCAAAAGAATGGGAAGTTCTGAAAACCTATGAAGACGCAGGCGTTTACAACTTCATCGACTCGATCGACTGGGGCTGGTTCTCGTTCCTGACAAAACCGATCTTCTGGCTGTTGCACCAGCTTAACCTTTTGATCGGCAACATGGGTATTTCCATCATTGCGCTGACCTTGCTGATCAAGGCTCTGCTCTTCCCATTGGCGTATAAATCCTACGTTTCCATGGCCAAGATGAAAGAGCTTCAGCCAAAAATGGAAAAGCTCAAAGAGGAAGCTGGCGATGACCGTCAGAAAGTCCAGCAGGGCATGATGGAGCTCTACAAAAAGGAAAAAGTAAACCCAGCTGCTGGTTGTCTCCCGATCCTGTTGCAGATCCCGATCTTCTTCTCATTGTACAAAGTGATTTTCGTTACGATCGAGTTGCGCCATGCGCCGTTCTTTGGTCCGTTCCAAGACCTTAGCGCACCAGATCCAACAACCATCTTTAACCTCTATGGGTTGCTGCCATGGGGCGCGCCCGAGGTGGGCAGCATCATGGCGCTGGTCTTTATCGGCATCTTGCCCCTCTTGCTGGGTATCTCCATGTGGTTGCAGCAAAAGCTGAACCCAGCGCCCACAGACCCAACGCAAAAGATGATTTTTGCGTGGATGCCATGGGTCTTCATGTTCATGCTGGGCAGCTTTGCCTCGGGTCTGGTGGTATACTGGATTGCGAACAACACGATCACCTTTACCCAGCAGTATTTGATCATGCGTAGCCAAGGTTACAAACCTGATCTCTTGGGCAACATCAAAAGCAGCTTTTCCCGTCAGGCAAAAGCCGAGCCTAAGAAGTGATGCAGATCACCGCCCTGTGGCGCCATCCGTTAAAGGCACACGGGCGGGAGGCACTGGATGAGGTGACGCTAATCGCGGACGCCTCAATGCCCTATGACCGCACATGGGCCGTTGCCCATAAAGGGGCAAAGGCCGTGGCGGGTGAATGGGCGCGCTGCGTCAACTTCACCCGTGCTGCGGCAATGCCGCAGCTTCAGGCCATCACAGCCAGCCTCGATGAAACCAGCGAATTGCTAACGCTGCGCCATCCTGACAGGCCTGATCTGACCTTCCATCCTGACCATGGCGCAGAGGTTTTTCTGGACTGGGTCGCGCCGCTTTGCCCGCCCGAGCGCGCGCAACCAGATCAAATCATGCGCATCGGCCCGCGCGGATATACCGATAGTGATGTGCCTTCGATCTCGCTTATGAATGTGGCATCGCACCTAGCGGTAGAACAGGCCGCTAATGCATCTTTGGCGCAAGAACGCTGGCGCGGAAACGTCTGGTTTGATGGCACAGAACCATGGATGGAATTTGACTTTGTCGGGAAGACGCTCAAACTGGGTGAAGCTACGGTTCAAGTTGATGCCACCATTGAGCGCTGCAAGTCCATTATGGCAAACACAAAAACAGGTGAACGCGACCACGATCTGTTGTCTGTCCTTAGGGGATTTGACCACCAGAACTTTGGTGTTTGCTTCAGCGTAATTACCGGCGGCAAAATTCGCCTTGGCGACAAATTGGAGCTTATCTAATGCAACTCCCCTTCCCATTGGCCGAAGAACCAGATGCACAAACATTGGAACGCGGGCGGTTGCTGTTTGCTGGCGAAACCGAATTCGTCAAAGGTGTCGTTGCGATGTCGGGCCTGCCCGAGGCAGACCGGCTTGAGGTTTGCTTTGCCGGTCGTTCCAACGTGGGCAAATCCACTTTGATCAACGCCCTCACAGGGATGAAGGCCTTGGCCCGTGCCTCCAACACCCCTGGCCGCACGCAAGAGATTAACTATTTCACCGCTGGGGAGGATTTCTATCTCGTTGACCTTCCGGGGTACGGCTATGCCAACGCCCCCCTTCCCGTTGTCGAAAAATGGCAGCGCTTGCTAAAGCAATTTTTGCAGGGGCGCCAAACGCTGCGCCGCGCTTTTGTTTTGATTGATGCGCGCCATGGGGTGAAAAAGGTAGACGACGAAATCATGAGCCTACTCGACAGTTCCGCTGTGACCTTTCAGGCCGTCCTAACCAAGGCCGATAAGGTCAAAGAGAAAGAGCGTGAAAAGGTACTGGATCAAGTGCGCGGCGCGCTGAGCAAGCACCCAGCCGCCTATCCCGAAATCATCGTAACATCATCCGAAAAAGGTTGGGGCATCCCGACCTTACGGTCTGTGATTGCCACGCTCGAATAAGGGCTTATGATCCCGTCAGACCTCGGGAAATTAGATATGAGAACACAAGACATGAACCGCGATTGGGCAACAACCGCCGCCACTCTTTCACAGGCTTTGCCATACATGCAGCGCTATAACGATGCGACTGTTGTGATCAAGCTGGGCGGTCACGCCATGGGCAGTGACGAAGCCATGGAAGAATTCGCCCGCGACGTTGTTTTGATGCGGCAAGTTGGGGTGAACCCCGTCATCGTCCATGGCGGCGGCCCGATGATCAACAAAATGCTGGATCGGCTAAACATCGAATCCCAATTCGTGAATGGCAAACGGGTCACTGACGCAGCCACCATGGAAGTTGTTGAGATGGTTCTGTCAGGGCTGGTCAACGCGCGCATCGTTCAGGCCATTTCCGAACAAGGCGGCCGCGCCGTTGGGGTTTCTGGCAAAGACAGCGGTTTGATCATCTGCGAGGCCGAGGATCCCGCCTTGGGCCTTGTGGGCAAGCCGACAACCGTCAATCCCGACCTACTGCTTGATCTTGCTGACAAGGAGTTGATCCCCGTCATCGCCCCACTTGGCATGGGGATGCAGGGCGAAACGTTTAACATCAACGGTGACACTGCTGCGGGCGCCATTGCCTCGGCTTTGAAAGCAGACCGCCTGCTGCTGCTGACTGATGTTTCCGGCGTAAAAGACGCTGACGGAGAGATCCTTACCGATCTCACAGCGACACAGATCAAAGAACTAACCGCCGAAGGCACTATTGCGGGGGGAATGATCCCAAAGACGCAGACAGCGCTGGATGCGATCAACGCTGGTGTCCGCGCCAGCGTCATTCTGGATGGTCGCGCGCCAAACGCCTGCCTGCTAGAGCTCTTTACCGAGCATGGCGCAGGGTCGATCATCCGAGCAGGATGAAACGCCAACCTATAGATCCTACGAAACAGGCCAACAGGTTGTTGGACAAAATAGATGCATTGGCAGCGCCCCATGGCTTAATGGCCATGGGCGGTGCGCATAGCGATCCAGACCAACCAAAGCAGACAATCGTTCTGATCGGTACAGCCCCTCATTTTTGGAGCCACTTCACCCAGAGCCCAGAATATTCGGACGGTGCCCCAGATGCCATCGACAGATGGTCTCAGCGCATTCTACCTCCGATTATGGAAGCAGCAGGCGGCGCGGCTGTGGTATACCCCTTTGGCGGGCCGCCGTTCGCGCCCTTTATCGCTTGGGCCAAAAAAACCGGAGAAGCCTTTGACAGCCCTGTTGGCATGTTGGTGCATGCGCGCGCGGGATTGCTCATTTCTTATCGGGGGGGGATCGTCTTTCGTGGGCACCTGAATTTACCTGCCCAACAGCCTACAAACCCCTGCGATACCTGTATGGATCGCCCCTGTGTGGCTGCCTGCCCTGTTGGCGCTTTGTCAGACACACATTTCTACGATGTCCCCAAATGCA
This sequence comes from Sulfitobacter donghicola DSW-25 = KCTC 12864 = JCM 14565, assembly GCF_000622405.1. Lineage (NCBI taxonomy): Bacteria > Pseudomonadati > Pseudomonadota > Alphaproteobacteria > Rhodobacterales > Roseobacteraceae > Sulfitobacter > Sulfitobacter donghicola. Next base: position 1,936,982 of record NZ_JASF01000005.1, on the reverse strand, counting down.
AAAGCCATATTGCCAGCTCAGAGGGTCAGGATTGTATGACACAGGGGTGCGCAACGCGCCTTGCCTGCCCTGTCAGCCAATTGTTTAACCGCCCGATGGCGCAAAATGCCTATCACATGAAAGCCTTTAGGGGGAGCTAAATGAAACGTCTGATCCTCATGCGCCACGCCAAATCCGATTGGACCGATCTGGACCAGACCGACCATGGCCGCGCGCTCAATGAACGGGGCCGCGTTTCTGCCGCAGCATTGGGCGACTGGCTACGCAAAAACGGCTTTCAACCCGATCATATCCTTTGCTCGGATGCTAAGCGCACCCGTGAGACGCTTGACGGTCTCAAACTAGGCGATGCTCCCACATCCTTTTTGAAAAGCCTCTATTTGGCAGAGCCTGACGTGATGGCAGGTACGCTTCACCAGCGCTCTGAGGATTGTATCCTGATGGTCGCCCATAATCCCGGGACTGCGATGCTGGCAGAGATGCTTCTGGCCACGGCATCAGATCATTCGGGATTTTATAAATACCCAACAGGCGCGACCCTTGTCGTTGATTTCGACATCATGGATTGGCGGGATTTACGCAAAGGAACTGGAAAACTGGTGCAGTTTACAGTTCCAAGAGATCTCATGAAATAAGGGCAGAGGTTTCCCCCTGCCCTTTAAACAACACATCAATGTGGTTGCAATTAGTGCCCCAGAATCTGGCTCAGGAACAGCTGAGTGCGCGGGCTTTGTGGGTTGTTAAAGAACGCTTCTGGTTCGTTCTGCTCAACAATTTGCCCTTGGTCCATAAAGATAACGCGGTTGGCAACCTGACGGGCAAAGCCCATCTCGTGCGTCACGCAAAGCATTGTCATGCCTTCTTCAGCAAGCTCGATCATCGTATCGAGAACTTCCTTGATCATCTCAGGGTCAAGCGCCGATGTTGGTTCATCAAACAACATGATCCGCGGCTTCATGCACAAGGAACGGGCAATCGCCACACGCTGCTGTTGACCACCAGACAGCTGGCCGGGGAACTTATCCGCTTGATCAGGGATTTTCACCTTCTCAAGATAGTGCATCGCAACTTCTTCGGCTTCTTTCTTGGGTGTTTTACGAACCCAGATCGGCGCCAATGTCAGGTTGTCCAGAATGCTCAGATGCGGGAAGAGGTTAAAGTGCTGGAAGCACATGCCCACTTCTGAACGGATCTTATCGATGTTCTTGAGGTCAGAGGACAGCAACGTGCCATCCACTTCGATCGACCCTTTCTGGTGCTCTTCCAATGCGTTGATGCAGCGGATCAGCGTGGATTTACCCGAGCCTGACGGCCCACAGATAACGATGCGTTCGCCTTGATAAACGGTCAGGTCGATGTCGCGCAGCACGTGGAATGTCCCGTACCATTTGTTCATCTGCTGGATCGAGATCGCGACTTCGTCGGACACTTTGAGTTTTGTATCAGCCATGATCCGGCCTCCTTATCGGTGATCTGTCGCAAGACGGCGTTCCAGCCACTGCGAGTATTGAGAGATAGAGTAACAAACGACGAAGAAGAGAACACAGGCAAAGCCCAAGAGCTCCCAGTAAACGCCGTTCCAATCGGTTGAAGCCAGAATAGGACCACGGATCATGCCGAGAATATCGAACATCGAGATCACGGAAACCAGTGTTGTATCCTTGAACAGACCAACAGCAATGTTCACGATCCCGGGGATCGAAATCTTCAGCGCTTGTGGCAGAATGATCAGACGCATGGCCTGCGCATAATCCAACCCCAAGCTATCCGCAGCTTCGTATTGGCCTTTTGGCAAAGCAGCCAAACCACCGCGGATCACCTCGGCAATATATGCCGCGGAGAAGATCGTGATCATGATCACAACCCGCACGAACAGGTCAACTGTCGCTTCTGGTGGGAAGAAATAGGCCAACATCACACTCGCCACGAAGAGCAGCGTAATCAGTGGCACACCGCGAATGAATTCGATGAAGATCACACAAATCCATTTGATCAGCGGCATCGTGCTTTGACGTCCCAAGGCCAATGCGATGCCCAGTGGGATCGACAAAGACACACAGGTAATACCCAACATCATGTTGAGCATATAGCCACCCAAATCACGTGAAGGAACGGCAGAGAGGAGTGTCTCCTCTGGTGCCAATGCCGACACGATGAAGCCAGAGATGTACCAAACGATCATCGCCGCAGCGACCCCGCCAAAGAAACCCAAAGCAAAGTTCTGAGCGACAAAGCGGGCATAGACGAAATATGCGGCCACAAACCCAAGCAAAGCAAAGATCGGCGTCCAGATTGTGCCGCCCCAAATCAGCCAAAAGGCTACAAAAGGGAACAGCGCCGTAACGATCAACAACTTGCGCGGCAAGTCAAAGAACAACACAGGGGCAATCGCGACCAGCATGAAGACAAATGCCAATGTGGGGCGCCAGTATTCGGTTGAAGGATATTTGAACCCATAGATGAGCTGCGGCCAACGTTCGGTCAAAACGGCAAAGCACGCACCAGACGTCCCCTGCAGGATTTCACGACATTCCGCTAGGTTATCTGCATTCCAGACACCATTCAAAATCCACGGCACTGCACTTTTGAGGATCAGATAGATCACAACAAAAGAGGCCAGCGTCAGGATTCCATTCGGAATGGTGGCAAACAGGTTGTCGCGCAACCATTTGACAGGTCCAGATGCGTTCGCCGGAGCAGGCATCTGGGGCAGTTCGGTTTCGCGCACGAAGGCGATGGAGTTATTGTCACTCATCTTAGCGCTCCTTCAACTTCATAGCGTTGTTGTAGACGTTCATAAATGCCGAGATCAGCAGCGAGATCACAAGATAGAACAGCATCAGCAAAAGAACGCATTCAATCGCACGGCCCGTCTGGTTCAGCGTAATGCCCCCCAGTGTCGCGGTGATGTCAGCATAACCAACAGCAATCGCTAGGGACGAGTTTTTGGTGATGTTCAAATACTGTGAAATCAGCGGCGGAATGATCACGCGAAGCGCCTGAGGCAGGACAACAAGGCTCATGATGCCGCGTGGACGGATGCCCAATGCAGCAGCGGCTTCGGTCTGTCCTTTAGAAACAGCCATAATGCCAGCGCGCACATTTTCCGCGATAAACGCACCTGTATAGATCGACAAAGCAAACCAAAGCGCGATCAACGGGCCACCGATCTTGATGCCACCCTTAAAGTTAAAGCCTTTCAGCTCGGGGATATCCCAAGTGAGGCCAAGGGCCAGGCACAGCACAATAACCGGGACGAACCAAACCGCTAGGTTGGTCCAAAGCGTATTCGGACGCACACCGGTTGCTTCTTGGATCGCATTTGCACGCTTTGTGAAATAACGCGCTCCAAAGAATGAACCGACAAGGACCGCAATAACCAACAAGAAGTTAAGGCCACTGCCCTCTGCGCCGCCAAATCCACGCGTAAACTGTGGACCAGGGATATAAACACCACGGTTAGTAAAGGCGAAAAGGTCCATCAACATAGAGGCGGCAGGCTCGTCGCCCTTAAAGGCCCGCGGGCTGGGCATGAGTGCCGTCATGATCGTGAAGATGATGATGATCCAGATCAGAACAGGGATGTTGCGGAAAATCTCAACGTAAAATGACATGAGCTTACTAACGAGCCAGTTATTGGACAGGCGTAAAACCCCTGCGATAACGCCAAGAATGGTCGCGGTAATACATGCGAGGAAAGCAACAAGAAGCGTATTTAAAATACCGACCAGCGCCGCACGAAGGTTGCTGGACTGGCTATTATAATCAACCAAGGTTTGGTTAATGTCATAACCTGCAGGGTTGGTAAGAAACGCAAAGGAAATATCCAGCCCTTGTTCGCGCAGGTTTACCATCAGGTTGGAATAAAGATAGGCAAGTGCCAATGCCAGGAGAATGGCGGCAATTGCTTGCAACGTCATTGACCTATACCGGCTATCGTTCAACAGCATAGATAGCTGGAACGAGCCCTTTGGAGGGTCCGAGAGTGTCGACATAAATGAAATCCCCGTGAATTCCGGCTTCTTGGGCGCGTCTTTTGACGTCAGTACCGGATCAATTTTTTGGTAGTAAGCACAAAGGGCGCGGGAATTCCCACGCCCTTTGGCATCAAGTATTTAGCGGAATGGTGGGGAGTACAGCAGGCCGCCGTCTGTCCACTGTGCGTTCAAACCACGCGCCAGACCGATTGGTGTGTCTTCGCCGATGTTTTTAGCAAAGATTTCACCGTAGTTACCTTGAGTTTCGATCGCGCGCTTGAATGCATCCGCGTCAAGACCCAGCATTTCACCCAATGTACCTTCGGTACCAAGCAGACGTGCTACTTCTGGGTTGTTTGTGGAACCAGCCATTTCGGAAACGTTCGCAGAGGAAACACCCAGCTCTTCAGCGGTGATCAAAGCGTTCAGAGTCCAGCGAACAACATCGCCCCACTCGTTGTCGCCGTGACGTACCAGCGGGCCGAGTGGCTCTTTGGATACGATTTCTGGCAACAGAACGTGCGCGCTGGGATCTTCGAATGCGGCACGTGTTGCAGCAAGACCGGATGCGTCAGTTGTGAAAACGTCGCAAGCGCCAGCAAGGTACTGCTGTTGTGCTTCTGCGTTTGTTTCGATTGGCACTGGCTCATAGCTGATGTTGTTGACGCGGAAGAAGTCAGCAAGGTTCAGCTCGGTTGTTGTACCCGTCTGGATGCAAACTGTTGCGCCATCAAGATCTTTTGCGGACGAAACGCCCAGCTCTTTCGGAGCCATAAAGCCTTGGCCGTCATAGTAGTTCACGCCAATGAAGTCGAACTTAAGGTCAACATCACGGGAGAATGTCCATGTGGTGTTACGTGCCAGCATGTCGATTTCGCCGGACGCCAACGCGGTAAAGCGTGTTTTACCTGTTGTAGGAACGAATTCAACAGCTGTCGCATCGCCCAAAACAGCCGCAGCAACAGCGCGACATACAGATACGTCAAAGCCAACCCATTCGCCATTCGCATCAGGCGCAGCAAAGCCGATCAGACCTGTGGAAACACCACAGTTCAGCGTGCCGCGCGCTTTGACGTCGTCAAGCGTACCAGCGGCTGCCATACCAGCAGACAGGCCAGCTACGGTCAGCGCGCCAAGAATAATTGATTTTTTCATTTTTACCTCTTCCTGATTTTCCACCACTTTTTTGGGCGGATAGTACCGGCACGTTGCACGCCGGCGGTGATACTCCGAAGAATGTCTCACAGAGTGCCAACGACTGTGAGCGGATTCCCGCCCCAAGGTCAAGGGCTGACAGCTTAGAAAGCTATGACACCCTCCCGTTTGACCTAAGGTAAGGTTAATTTTTAGGAAACTCGCTGTGCCAGATCGAACATTCGCTTGGCGTGCAAAAATGCCTCGCGCTTTATCTCGGCAAGCGCTGTTGCGTCATCATCTTCGCCCCATTGCTCTTCTTGCCAGATTTCATCCAACCTAGAGATGCCCCACAATTCTTCTGCACTTCGCGCGCCCATGGCAGCCGCAAATCCCAGTACAAGCGAACCGGACAAGCTCACCAGATCGTGAAAGGCAGCCAGCTCAAACGGGTCTAACGCATGTGTACGTTGGCGCAACGCCTCGATCGCGGTTTTCTCTTGAGGGGCGTGCACAACACCTGTCCGTGTTTCGAGCCGCGCATCAAGATGTTCTGCCGCCCAATCCAGCATCGGATCCCACTGTTCGGCCTGCCGCGCAATCAACTCTTCGGGCGAATCAGCGCGGTAACACAAAAGGTCGCTGTCACCGTAAGCCGCCAACATCTCGGCCACTTCTTCATGTTGGATCGTCACCTTATCAATCGCAGCATTCGCCGTTTTGGTAACAGGCATCGTGTTGGGGTTGATCGCGTCCTCTTGGGCATCCCATTCCAATGCAATCGCCTCGGCCATGGCACGTGTCGGAACCTGAAGAACCTGTTTCGCGGGCGTCTTTACGCTGCGCCCGTCCAGCTCAACCGCAAAGCCGCCGTCGCGTTCTGCTACCGTTGCCATTTTCCAAAAGCGTTTCGCTTTCCACTCGCTCATTATTCAACCTTTCCAGATTTCGTCTAACACCGAAGGAAGCGCCTGAAAGCTATCAATCACCGTCCGCGCCGCAGATAGATTTTCGCGCGGGTGATAGCCCCAACTTACGCCAACCCCAGCGATCCCAGCGGCCCGCGCCATTTCCATGTCAAAGCTAGTGTCGCCAATCATCACAGCATCCGAAGCTTCAATGCCGGTTTCCTTCAATGCTTCTAATAGCATCGCTGGGCTTGGTTTGGACGGGTGAAAATCTGCAACCTGCTGCGTCACAAACATGCCCTCCAACCCGTGGCCTTCGATCAGCTTGTCCAGCCCTCTGCGGGACTTGCCCGTCGCCACCCCTAGCAGAACTTCGGGCTGGGCGTGCAACGCTTCCAGTGTTTCGCGTGCACCGGGGTAGAATGGAGATGAAACCGCGCTGGTTTGCTCGGCCCTGATGGCCATATAGGCGTCTTTATACCCTTGTACCAATCGGGCGTGTGCCGCCTGATCCGCATCTGGGGCAAGGCGCGGCATGAGCACATCCAAAGACAGACCAACCACACCCAACACATCGCTGCGTTGAGGCGTTTCTAGCCCCTCATCCGCAAATGCCGCGTGCATAGCGCCCAAAATATGCGCCTGACTGTCAACCAACGTGCCATCAACATCAAAGATCACCAATCGCAGTGGCTTGTCGCTCATCCCCATGTCTCTCCAAACGGATCATCAGGAGCGAACTTTGTCTGCCACGCGAAGGTATCCCATGTGCGCTGCATATGGTCGGGAAGCGGTGCCACAAGATTAAGCATCGCTTTGGTCGCAGGGTGCTGGATCGTCAGGCTGCGGGCATGCAGGTGCAGCTTTTTCGAGATATCACCCCCCAGTTGCGCGCCCCATCCATCGCCCATGTTTTCCTGACCCGAGCCGCCATACTTGCCATCGCCAATAATCGGATGTCCGATCTCGGCCATATGCACACGCAGCTGGTGCGTGCGCCCTGTCACAGGGCTTAGCGCCATCCATGAGGCGCGCGTGCCGACCTGCTCTAACAAAGAATAATCGGTGGTGGCGCGTTTTGCGCCCTCAGTATCATCCACATCACGCGGATGGACCGCATACATTTTCTCGCCTTCACCGCGTGCGCCATGCCCGCCTGCTTTGACCAAACCGAATTTGATCGTGCCGTTGCGCGGATGCGGCGCACCTGCGACAGCAGCCCAATAGATTTTGCGGGTCTCGCGGTGACGAAAGTTTGCTGTCAGCGCTTTGGCCGCTTCGCGCGTGCGCGCCAAAACCAATACGCCAGAGGTGTCTTTATCCAAACGGTGCACCAATCGCGGCTTTTCATCCAGCTCAAACATCAGCGCCTCGGATAGGGCGTCAACATGACGATCGCCCTGCCCTGATCCACCCTGCACAGGCAAACCTGGCGGCTTATTCAATGCAATCACGTGATCATCGCGGTAGATCACGCTAGCGCGGATCATCTTGGCCTCGGCCTCGGTCACTGTTGTGCGTTTTGGCGGCGGAGGTGCCTCACCTGTTGGCAGCGGTGGGATGCGGACCTGCTGGCCAACCTCCAACCGTGTCGATCCCTTTACGCGGCCGCCATCCACACGGATTTCACCCTTGCGGCACATCTTTTCGATACGCCCCTGCGGCACATGCGGAAAGACACGTTTGAACCAACGGTCCAGACGCTGATCTCCGTCACCCTCTTCAACGGTAAGTGTTTGTACGCGGCTCATGCGAATACCCCTCTGGCTATCCATAGCCCTAACATTAATCCACCAATACTCAGCCCAACCGACAAGGCCATATAGGCCCCAGCATGGGCAATTTGCCCCCGTTCGATCAGCGTCACCGTCTCAAGCGAAAACGCTGAGAAGGTGGTAAAGCCACCCAGAATACCTGTCATCACAAAGGGGCTAAGGTGGTTCAGCCCTTTGTGCGCCGCAGCCACCACAAAGACCCCCATCAGGAAGGACCCGATGACGTTTACGGTGATGATCGCCATCGGAAATTCCGCAGGACCGCTGAGGCGCATAACCCCAACCCCAACGAGAAAGCGCATTGCTGCACCGATAGCGCCGCCCAAGGCGACAAGAGACATAGTTGAAATCATGCGCCTGCAATCGCCTGCAAAGGCGTCGGAGTCAACTCTCTCGCTGGGTACGCAGCTTGGCGAAGTAGTCCAGACGCTTTTTCAAATCCCGCTCAAACCCGCGTTCGACGGGCTGGTAAAGTGAGGGGCGCTCCATTTCATCAGGGAAATAGTTCTGCCCCGAAAACCCGTCTTCGGCGTCATGGTCATAGGCATAGCCCGCGCCATACCCCTGATCTTTCATCAAGGCCGTCGGCGCATTCAGGATATGTTTCGGTGGTGGCGCTGAACCTGTCGCCTTGGCCGCGCGCCGCGCCCCTTTGTAGGCCACATAGTTTGCATTGCTCTTGGGCGCGAGCGCCAGATAGATCACAGCTTGGGACAGGGCCAGCTCCCCCTCAGGAGAACCGAGACGTTCGTATGTATCCCAGCATTGCAAACAAACCGCCTGCGCCTGAGGATCGGCAAGGCCAATATCCTCAACAGCCATACGCACGATACGGCGTGCGAGGTAACGCGGGTCTTCGCCCCCTTCCAACATGCGTGCAAACCAATAAACCGCCGCATCAGGGTCGCTGCCCCGCACGGATTTATGCAGCGCCGAGATCAAGTTGTAATGCTCGTCCCCACCCTTATCATATTGGGCGGCGCGTTTACTAAGCCGCTTGCCAAGGGCCGCGCTGTCTAGGGGCTGATCCACGGTCCACGCGGCAACCTGTTCGATCAGGTTCAACAATGCCCGCCCGTCACCATCGGCCATATCCAGCAAAGCCTGCCGCGCCGACGGATCAAGAGGGAGCTTGACCTCCAATTCCTCTTCGGCCCGACGGGCCAAATTTTCCAGATCATCCGCATCGAGCCGTTCAAGCACCAGCACTTGTGCACGGCTCAGAACCGCTCGGTTCAGCTCAAAACTCGGGTTCTCTGTGGTGGCGCCAACCAGCAGGATCGTGCCGTCTTCCATGTGGGGCAGAAACCCGTCTTGCTGTGCTTTGTTAAAACGGTGGATTTCATCCACGAACAACAACGTGCCCTGCCCGTTTTGGCGCCTGATCTTGGCCGCATCAAAGACTTTGCGCAATTCCGGTACGCCGCTGAAGATCGCGCTGATCTGAACAAAATGCAGGTCAGTTTCATCGGCCAGCAACCGCGCGATGGTGGTTTTCCCAACCCCAGGAGGCCCCCAAAACACCAACGAACTTAAGGCACCCGCCCCCAGCATCACGGTGAGCGGCCCCTCTGGCCCCAAAACCTGCCGCTGGCCAATCACCTCACCCAGTTTGGTCGGCCGCAGACGGTCTGCCAAAGGACGGTGGGCCCCATCGGGTACTGAAGCTGCAGAAGCCCCAAACAGATCAGCCATCCCTACCCCCTGAAACGCATGGAAATGCGTCGGTCTCCGCGTTGAACCACCATCGAAATGCTGCGCTGTTTCCCAGAAAGCAGCTCTGCCGCGGCCTCTGGGTGATCAAGCACTTCATCATTGATCGAAGACAGAACATCGCCAGCACGCAACCCCGCACGCGCCGCATATGGGCCCGTTTGAACCACAGCAACGCCTTTAGCCTCTAGCGGTAGGTTCAATTCAGACAAAACCGCAGGGTTAATTCGCGTCAAAATCAAACCCGGAAACAGGCTTCGTTCAGGTAATTCGTATTGATCGCGCGCAGGCTCTTCGGGGGCGGCAATAAGGTCAACCTGTGTATGTGCCTCTTCTCCTTGCCTGCTAAAGACGACATCCGCTTTCGCTTCTAGGCCAGCTACGCTCATTCGGTAGATCATTTCAGATGGCGTATTCACCGTCTGGCCGCCAACACTCAGGATCACATCGCCAACGGTCAAACCTGCCTGTCGAAACGGACTAACAGGATGCAGACCCGAGATGATAATCCCGCCAGAGCGATCAAACCCCAAGGTCGCGGCCATATCCGCATCTAATGACTGCCCGCTAATCCCCGCCCAAGGGCGACCAAAATCAGAGTGCCCCATTTCCGACTGGGAGACAAATTCGGCGACCAAATCTGCTGGAATAGCAAACCCAATCCCATTTGAGCCACCAGAGCGGGTCAAAATAGACGTATTCACCCCTATCAACCGCCCAGCCATATCAACCAAAGCGCCGCCAGAATTCCCGGGATTAATAGGAGCATCGGTTTGAATGAAATAGCCGTGCCCTTGGCCGCCAGAGCCACCGGACCTCGCAAGGCCAGACACAATACCGCTGCTTACGGTTTGGCCAACACCAAAAGGGTTCCCGATGGCCAAAGCCAATTCGCCCACTTCTACGCTGTCGCTTTGGCGCAATTCCAGAAACGGCAGCGGATCGGGGGCATCTATCTTTAGGATCGCCAAATCGCTGGCTTCATCCCCTAACAATACCTTGGCTGTAAACTCGCGACGATCATTCAAAACAACGCGAATATCTGTCGCCATTCCCACGACGTGATAGTTGCTCACCACCAAGCCATCCGCTGAAAGGATCACGCCAGACCCTAATGAATTTTGCACCCTCGGTTTGCGACCCTCCTGTGGATCACGAAAGAAGCGTTCGAAAAAGGGATCCGATTGCAGGGGGGTGCGACGGACTTCGCGCACAACCTTAGCATAGATGTTTACCACAGCTGGGGCCGCCTGTTTAACAACGGGCACAAAGCTAAGCTGCATTTCAGCAGAGGATTGCGGAACCTGCTGGGCGCTAAGAGGCGCGGCAAGCAGCGTGAGGATCAAAACAATATATTTCATACCCTCAGATATGAGCGCCCGAAACGGTTCATGCAACCGTTGCATCCAATCCAACCAACAAAACACCGTGTGACAAAACAAAAAGCCCCGCCAAATGGCAGGGCTTTCCGGCTCACAAATGTGAGGAATTTTATTCTGCGGCTTCTTCAGCTGCAACGCGGGCCTTGTCTGCGGCGCCTTTGGCGTCGCGGTCGCGGTCCACAAATTCGATGATCGCCATTGGCGCCATGTCACCATAGCGGAAGCCCGCTTTCAGAACACGAACGTAACCACCTTGGCGGTCTTTGTAGCGTGGCCCAAGGATGTCGAACAATTTTGTGACATACTGGTCTTCTTTAAGGCGTGCGCGGGCCTGACGGCGGGCGTGCAGATCGCCACGTTTGGCGAGTGTGATCATCTTTTCGATGATCGGGCGCAATTCTTTTGCTTTTGGCAAGGTTGTCTTGATCTGCTCATGCTCGATCAGCGAGCCGGCCATGTTGGCCCAGAGCGCCTTGCGGTGCTCATGTGTGCGGTTAAGACGGCGGTATCCACGTGCGTGACGCATAGTTCTATCTCCAAATATGGTGCTCTCTACGAGCGGTTTTGCTTTGTCTGGCTGACGTGCGTAGCGTCAACTCTCCTTGGGGCGTTTTGCCCGATTTTCAGGGGGCACACACTGTGCACCCCCTGTACACCGTCCGTACACCGGACGAATGCTTTTGGCTTTAGAAGTTGTCTTCGAACTTCTTGGCCAGATCTTCGATGTTGTCCGGTGGCCAGTCTTCGACGTCCATGCCAAGGTGCAGACCCATGCCTGACAACACTTCTTTGATCTCGTTCAAAGATTTGCGGCCAAAGTTCGGGGTGCGCAGCATTTCTGCTTCGGTTTTCTGGATCAGATCGCCGATGTAAACGATGTTGTCGTTCTTTAGGCAGTTTGCCGAACGTACGGACAGTTCCAGCTCGTCCACTTTCTTGAGCAGAAGCGGGTTGAACTCGAGACCATCGTCGTCGTCCTGACGGGATGCTGATTCAGGCTCGTCGAAGTTGACGAAGATGCCCAGCTGGTCCTGAAGGATACGCGCAGCGAATGCCACGGCATCGTCAGGTGTCAGGGAGCCGTCGGTTTCGACTTTCATGGTCAGCTTGTCATAATCCAGAACCTGACCTTCGCGGGTCGGCTGAACATCATAGCTTACTTTTTTCACAGGCGAGTAGATCGCATCGATCGGGATCAGACCGATTGGCGCGTCTTCTGGCTTGTTCTTGTCCGCAGACACATAGCCTTTGCCAGTGTTAACCATCAGCTCCATGTAGATGTCTGCACCATCGTCGAGGTGGCAGATCACGTGATCGCGGTTCAGGATTTCGATACCAGCAGATTCGCTGATGTCGCCAGCCGTCACAACGCCAGGGCCTTTCGCGGAGATCGACAGACGCTTTGGCCCTTCGACTTCCATGCGGATGGAGACACCTTTGAGGTTCAAGATGATGTCGGTTACGTCTTCACGAACGCCAGCAACGCTGGAGAATTCGTGCAAAACATTGTCAATTTGTACGGATGTGATCGCCGCGCCCTGAAGCGAGCTCATCAGAACGCGACGCAGCGCGTTACCCATCGTAAGACCAAAACCACGCTCAAGCGGTTCTGCAATTACGGTAGCCTGACGTGCAGGATCATTGCCGGGTTTTACGTCAAGCTGTGTTGGCTTGATGAGCTCGGCCCAATTTTTATGGATCATATGTCCCTCCATTCCTGTTTACGCCCGTATGTCCAACCGGGGCAAACTCCCGAGGTTTCAAAAAATCGTAATGGGTCCGTGTAAAATAACACGGACCCAAGTAGAAAGCAGATCGATTAAACGCGGCGACGCTTTGGTGGGCGGCAGCCGTTGTGCGCCATTGGCGTCACGTCACGGATCGATGTGATGTTGAAACCAGCAGCGGCCAGAGCGCGCAATGCGCTTTCACGACCGGAACCAGGTCCCTGCACTTCGACTTCCAGCGTTTTTACGCCGTGATCTTGTGCTTTTTTGCCTGCATCTTCGGCAGCCATCTGAGCAGCATAAGGTGTCGATTTACGCGACCCTTTGAAGCCCATGGTACCTGCGGAGGACCACGAAATCGCGTTGCCCTGTACATCCGAGATGAGGATTTTTGTGTTGTTGAAAGAAGAGTTCACATGCGCCACACCTGCGGCGATGTTCTTGGAGACCTTCTTTTTGGTGCGTTTTGCTTCGCGTGCCATTATCTATGCCCTCCCTTATTTCTTCTTACCGGCAATGGCCTTTGCAGGGCCTTTGCGTGTGCGAGCGTTTGTGTGTGTACGCTGGCCGCGTACAGGCAAGTTACGACGGTGGCGCAGGCCACGGTAGCAACCCAGATCCATCAAACGTTTGATGTTCATCTGTGTGTCGCGACGCAAGTCACCTTCGACGGTGTAGTTTTCGTCGATGTGTTCGCGAATTTTAACAACTTCGGTGTCGGACAGCTCGTTGACGCGGCGCGTCATTTCGATGCCTACTGCTTCACAGATTTTCTCTGCGGAAGTTGTGCCGATACCGGTGATATATGTGAGGGCGATTGGAACCCGCTTTGCAGTCGGGATATTTACGCCGGCAATACGTGCCACGTGTGCAATTCCTTTTCGTTGCGGGTCCGTCATTCCAGACCCTTTTTTCACAACGTAAGCGCGGACTAAAAAGTACCGCGCCTAAGTCATATCGAGGTGGTCGAACCAAGAGCGACTCGGTCCTGTTCCGTTAGGGAACGGCGCTGTTTAGGAGGGATAGCCAGATGGGTCAACCCCTATGACCCGCAAAACATTCACGCAAGGCGAGTATTCTTGCCAAAGCCGAATTCAGCAGCGAACAAACAGGGCGAAACACACCATGACACGGCGTTTAGCCAGTGCAGCAACGCCTTTCAAGATATGGCTGCTTTACCTGCCTGACAATCATCAACTAAGCTGTGGCCATGAAAACATCCGTTCGTTTCAGACTTTTGCTCATGGCGCTTTTGCCTTTGACGTTGCTGATGCCGCTATTGTTGCTTTTGGGGTTTTCCCGCTGGACAGCGGAATACGACAAACTGTTGATTTCAAAAGTCGAAAGCGACCTGCGTGTTGCCGAGCAATACCTATCCCGCATCATGGTTTCGACTGGCAAAGACCTAAGCAGCGTCGCTGACGCTGAGGATTTTGCACATGTATTGACCCAACCCCTCTCAGCGCGGCTGTCTTATCTGGAACGTAAACGGGTGGAGCTGGGGATGGATTTTTTATATTTTCAGCCTGCCCAAAAGGATGCGGATGACGTTCATTGGCCAGTGATCAAATCCGCAATTCAGGGCAACCCTTCCACCGCGATTGATATATTCACGCCAGAGGACCTTAGGAGAATAGACCTAGGGCTTGCCAAACGGGCCAGTATCGATCTGATCGCGACCGAAGCGGCAGTGCCAACCAGCCGCACAACTGAGGGGCGTGGTATGATTGTACATTCCGCAAGCCCCGTAACCCTAGAACATCAAAAGGGCGTGGTTGTTGGCGGCATTTTGTTAAACCGCAACTTGAGCTTTATCGATACGATCAATGATCTTGTCTATCTAAACGCTGTGACTGGCGGCTCAGGTCAGGGAACCGCCACCTTGTTTCTGGAAGATGTTCGTGTCTCGACAAATGTGCGCCTGTTCGAAGACATCCGTGCTTTGGGAACACGGGTTTCGGCCGATGTGCGCCACACGGTTCTTGAAAAAGGGACAACATGGCTTGCCCCTGCGTTTGTGGTGAATGACTGGTACGTTTCGGGTTATCTGCCGATCCGTGACAGTTTTGATGCCCGTGTTGGGATGCTGTATGTCGGGTTCCTAGAAGAGCCGTTTACGGCCGCCAAGAGAGACGCAATTCTATGGATGCTGGCCGCCTTCATTGGCGTCTTGTTCATATCGGTTCCGCTGTTTCTGAGCTTGGCCAAAAGCATTTTCTCGCCGTTGGAGGCCATGACCAAAATCATGCAACGCGTCGAGAGTGGCGATCTATCAGCGCGGAACGGAAATCTTGCTGCGGTCGGTGAGATTGGTCAGGTCGCGGCGCATTTGGATTCATTGCTGGAGCAAGTGCAGGACCGCGACAAAGAGCTGCGCGATTGGGCCGATCAATTGAACAACCGTGTTGATCGGCGAACCTCTGAATTGCGCGATGCCAACACGAAACTTGAAAAAGCGACGCAGCAGCTTGTGATGTCAGAAAAGCTTGCTGCGATTGGTGAGATTACCGCAGGTGTGGCCCATGAAATAAACAATCCGATTGCTGTCATCCAAGGCAATGTTGATGTCATGCGTGACACGCTGGGGCCTTCAACTGAAACGGTACAAGCCGAGCTGACGTTGATTGACCGCCAAGTCACACGGATCACCGCGATTGTGGGCAAGCTGCTTCAATTTGCGCGCCCCAGCGACTTTTCAGGAGATAAATCGAGCCTCTCTCTGGAAACGGTTTTGTCAGATTGTTTGCTGCTTGTTGCCCATGAGTTGAACGTAAAGAACATTCAGGTCCAAACCCAAATCGGTCAAACATCGGACATCCACATTGATCGGGGCGAGCTGCAACAGGTTATCGTAAACCTTATCATCAACGCCGCGCAGGCCGTACCGATCGACGGGATCGTGACCCTTACCGTAGAAAATCACGATTATGAGGGGCAATCAGGCGCATGCCTGATCGTTCGCGACAATGGACCAGGGATCCCGGCCGACCTGATCGGCAAGGTATTTGATCCCTTCTTTACCACCAAACGGGGTGTTGGGACGGGCCTTGGCTTGTCCATTAGCCAAACCATCATTCAACGTGCGGGCGGGATCATATCTGCGCAAAACCTGCCAGAGGGGGGCGCCGAATTTCGTGTCTGGCTACCCGCCGCAAACAACCAGAATGTTGACACGCAATAGGCTATTGCACCGCGCAGGTTTCTAAAAACCCCATGCCGCGCATTTACGGTCAATCGTTTTACGGGATACGCCCAAACGGCGGGCTGCCTCTGCGCGATTGCCGTCACTTTGATCCAGAATGTGAAGGATGTGCCGCTGCATGACCAGATCAAGGCTTTCTGTGGCGGCCTCGCCCGTAACCTTATCACCGTCCCCTGCAAACTCTGGCGGGAATTCACCCAGAATAACAGAGCGCTCAATAAGGTTGCGCATTTCACGGACATTCCCCGGCCAGTCGTATCGCCGCATTTTCAGCAGCGTTCCTGCATCCAGTTCCAACGGGACCATACCCAGCTCTTTACTGAGTTGCTGCATAAAATGCGCCGCCAGTTCGACGATATCTTCGCTGCGATCCGACAGTTTTGGCATATGAACGTTAACGACATTCATCCGGTGATACAGATCAGCGCGAAACGTTCCTTTTGCGACCGCTTCTTCCAGATTGGCATTGGTGGCAAACAACAAACGCAAATCCAGTGGGATTTCACGTTCAGACCCAACAGGGCGCACACGCTGATCATCGAGCACCCTAAGCAAGGCAGTTTGCAGCGCATCCGGCATTTGCGCGACCTCGTCTAAAAACAAGGTTCCGCCATCCGCCAAGAACAAGAGGCCGTGATGGTTATTCCCTTCTCCGTCGCGCTCTCCGAACAGTTGTTGCATGATTTTATCCGGCGCAAAGGCCGCGCAATTCACCGCGACAAACGGCTTGTCGCTCCGGCTGGATAGGCTGTGCAAGGTACGCGCGGCGATTTCCTTGCCCGTGCCGCTTTCGCCAGTAAAAAGAACTGATGTCGGCAAAGGTGCCAGCCGCGCCAACATATTGCGCACGTCCTCAAACACAACCGAGCGCCCCAAAAAGGCCCCTGCACGCCCTGCAGATAATTCGTGCCGCAACAAATGATTGTCACGTTGCAAATGGCTTCGGTCCAGCGTTCGCATAACGGAACTAAGGATTTGATTGGCGCGAAACGGCTTGAGGATAAAATCGCTAATGCCGACCCGTAAGGCAGCGATCGCAGTTTCCAAATCAGCATAGGCTGTCATCATAATAACATCAGCGTACAAACCGATTTGCCGTTGCTCTTTGACCCAGTTCAAACCGGTTTTCCCCGGCATGAGGTTATCAAGGATCACGACATCAAAATGCGCATTATCCAGATGTTTGGTCGCCTCGGCAGCAGAGCCTGCCAATTCGACGCGCTTTACCCGAGGAAGCAATATCTTTTGAAGAAAGTGACGCATTCCGACTTCATCATCGACGATTAAAATCGATGCACCAGCCAGTGCCGGCCCATAGTCAGAGGTCGTGTTTGTTTCCACAGATCAGTCCAGACGTACGTTATCGCCAGCGTAAACCTCTTTTGAGGAAAAACCCATCCCACCCAAAATGAAATTGCTGCCAATTGCGATTACAACAATCGCGACGGCACCTGCAATGATGGCTTTCATCATTCTCTCCTGTCAGTACGACCCCGCTAAACTGGGGCATTTAGTTGCGGCAGATCACTCGGCAGGCGTTGCCGAATTATTTTGCTCTGCCATTTGCTTTGCCTTCACCTCTTCGAGCCAAATTGAATGGTGTTGTTCGGCCCAGGCTTCATCCACTTCGCCGCTTGTCATGGCCGAAGACGCACCTTCCATGCCGACAGAACCAATATAAATATGGGCCAGAATGATGGACATCATAACAAAGGCTACAATGGCATGCCAAAGCTGACCATATTGCATTTCCTCTTGGGGTGAAAGTTGCGTCGGCAAGGCATCAAACCCGAACAGCGCCGTTAGCCCCATGTCGTTTAGAATGCCGAATGTTTTGGCAAACAGGGTAATTTCATAGGGGAACAACAGCGAAAGCCCAGAGACCGACACCGATCCGCCTAGCACGATCACCGACCAAAAGATGATCTTTTGCCCAAAATTGAACTTTTTCGCTGGCGGGTGTTTCGACCCGACAATGCCGCCAGCCTGTTTGATCCACACCAGATCGGTGCGATCCGGAATATTATGCCAAACCCACATGACAAACACGATAATCAGCGACAGCATGAAGGCCCATGAAACGTTATTGTGGATGAATTTTGAGAACATCAGCACCGTTGCATTTGCCTCTAGGCCAAATGTTGGTGCCAGAAATTTGCGCCCGATCAAGACCAGCAGCCCCGTAAGGCCCAGCAAAATAAACGATCCTGCCAATGTCCAATGCGCCATACGCTCAATAAACTTGAACCGTTCGATGGTGCGCCCTTTTAGATCGCTATCGATGCGGATTTTACCGCGCAGGATATAGAATAGCGCCAATGCGATCAGCGTTCCTGCCAGCAGCCATAGACCGTAGTAGGTCAAAGGGCCTTCGCGGAACTCAAGCCACCACATGCCGCCATCCTGCACCAGTACTTTTCCGCGCTCATCTGCGGTGGAAACGGTGATGTCTGCAGTACCAAACCGCAGGGCGCGCCAAAGCTCTGGATCAGATGCGCCGCCCAAGGTTCCAAGTTGCTCTGCAATACCAGCAGCTGAATCCGGATCACCGGTTGCGTCGCGCCGAAAGCTATCATCAATGCTTTCGCCGCGCTGGCGGGCCAAGATATCATCAAGAGTCTGCGCGCCACCCGTCGCGCTGCGATCTGGGGTCACGGTAGATCCTGCCTCTTGCGCAAAAGATGGCAGGGCCAGCGCAATGAAAAAGACAAAAGCAGAAAGTAGACGGAACATAGCAGAACCCTCGGTATTAAATTTCGAATTTGGAAGAATGGGGCCACTGTTTTCCAGCGGCCCCAGCCGTTCAATAGACCGTAACACGCACCACGATGCGCGTTACGAAAGCACGGGATTAGCCGCCTTTTTGCTCATAGGCTGTACCCCAGCCCCAAGCGCCAGAGCCAAAGCCGCGCGCAACCACACGCTCGCGGTAGATCGCAGACACTGTGTCGCCATCCCCCGCCAGAAGTGCTTTGGTTGAACACATTTCAGCACAGATCGGCAATTTGCCTTCGGCGATACGGTTGCGACCGTATTTGGCGAACTCGGCTGTGGAATGGTTCTCTTCTGGGCCACCGGCGCAGAATGTACATTTGTCCATCTTGCCACGGCTGCCAAAGTTGCCAGCTTGTGGATATTGCGGCGCACCAAAGGGGCACGCATAAAAGCAATAACCACACCCAATACAAAGATCTTTGGAGTGTAGAACAACCCCTTCTTCGTTTTGGTAAAAGCAGTCAACCGGACAAACGGCCATACACGGCGCATCTGAACAGTGCATACAAGCAACGGAAATCGAGCGTTCACCCGGTGTTCCGTCTTGAATGGTCACCACCCGTCTCCGGTTGATGCCCCAAGGCACTTCATGTTCGTTCTTACACGCGGTTACGCAGGCATTACATTCAATGCAGCGCTCGGCGTCGCAAAGGAACTTCGCTCTTGCCATAGTTTCTTCTCCTTACGCTGACCAGATTTTGCAAAGAGTCGATTTCGTCTCTTGCATCTGAGTGACTGAATCATAGCCATAGGTCTGAGCCGTGTTTGTGCTTTCGCCCAACACATATGGATCAGCGCCATCTGGATATTTGCTACGTCGGTCTTCACCTTGGAAATGACCACCAAAGTGGAACGGCATAAAGGCAACGCCTTCACCGACCCTTGGGGTAACCATCGCCATAACTTTGACCTTGCCGCCTTCGGGCCCTTCGACCCAGACCTGTTTGCCGTCCCGCACGCCAAGGTTGTTGGCATCCCGCGGGTTGATTTCGATAAACATGTCTTGCTGCAATTCGGCCAGCCATGGATTTGACCGTGTTTCGTCTCCGCCGCCCTCATATTCGACCAAACGGCCAGAGGTGAGGATGATCGGATAGTCCTTGCTGAAGTCCTGTTTCTGAATCGACGCATACATGGTCGGCAAACGATAGAATTTGCGGTCCTCGTATGTGGGATAATCAGCCACAAGATCACGGCGGTTGGAATACAGCGGCTCACGGTGAATTGGCACAGGATCTGGGAAGGTCCAGACAACTGCGCGCGCTTTGGCGTTGCCAAACGGCGCACATTCATGCGCGATCGCAACCCGCTGGATACCGCCCGACAGGTCGGTCTTCCAGTTGGTCTCGGGCCCTGCAACGGCATCAATAGATGCGCGTTCTTCGTCCGTTAAATCGCTGTCCCAACCAAGGTCCATCAGCATTTGCATCGTGAATTCGGGATAGCCGTCCTGGATATCCGAATCCTTGCTGTAAACGCCTTCGGCCAACAGGTTTTCCCCTTCACGTTCAACACCAAAGCGGGCGCGGAAAGTGAGGCCACCTTCGGAGACACGTTTTGACATGTCATAAAGGTTTGGCGTGCCGGGGTGGTTCATCTCGGCAGTGCCCCAAGATGGCCATGGCAGACCGTAGTAATCGCCATCCGCAGGTCCGCCAACCGCGCGAAGCGTGGTGCGGTCAAACGTATGTTGATTGGCCATGTGTTTCTTGATGCGTTCAGGGCTTTGGCCCGTGTAACCGATGGTCCACATACCTTTGTTGAACTCGCGGGTAATGCTTTCCACGTTTGGCACGTGTTCGTCATCCATTTCGATGTTGCGCAACAGACGATCCGCAAAACCGAATTTATCCGCGAATAGCGCAATGATTTCGTGGTCAGGTTTGCTCTCAAAGAGAGGATCAACCACCTTATCACGCCACTGGAACGAACGGTTTGACGCCGTGACAGAACCACGCGTTTCAAACTGGGTACATGCCGGAAGCAGATAAACACCGTCAGTGCGATCCTGAAGAACCGCGGAAACCGTTGGATATGGATCAACCACGACAAGCATGTCGAGTTTTTCCATCGCCGTTTTCATTTCCGTCATACGGGTCTGAGAGTTAGGCGCATGCCCCCAAAGAACCATCGCGCGAACTTTGTCCGGCTGATCGGTGTTTTCAGGATCTTCCAATACGCCGTCAATCCAGCGCGACACAGGAATACCCGTGAGGTTTTGCAAGGATTTCTCTTTGCCATCTGCACCTGTGGTTTTTTGGAACTGACCAGCCAGCCAATCGCTGTCTTCTTCCCAAACACGGCCCCAATGTGCCCATGCGCCTTTTGACAGGCCATAATAGCCCGGCAATGTGTGGCTAAGAACACCAAGGTCGGTCGCGCCTTGCACGTTATCGTGGCCACGGAAAATGTTTGTTCCGCCACCAGATGTACCCATGTTGCCAAGGGCAAGTTGCAAGATGCAATACGCACGTGTGTTGTTGTTACCCGTGGTGTGCTGCGTACCACCCATACACCAGATCACAGTGCCTGGACGGTTGTTTGCCAATGTGCGGGCAACGCGGCGCAGCTGTTCTGCTGGTGCGCCAGTGACGCGCTCAACTTCTTCGGGGTTCCACTTTTTCACTTCGTCACGGATTTGCTCCATGCCCCAAACACGGGTGCGGATGAACTCTTTGTCTTCCCAACCGTTTTCAAAGATGTGCCACAAGATACCCCAAACAAGAGCAACATCCGAGCCAGGGCGGAACCGCACATATTCATCTGCATGTGCAGCTGTACGGGTAAAGCGTGGATCGCAAACGATCACTGGCGCGTTGTTTTCTTCCTTTGCTTTCAGCAGGTGTAACAGCGAAACAGGGTGCGCTTCGGCTGGGTTACCACCAATAATAAAGATCGCTTTGGAGTTGTGGATGTCGTTGTAGGAGTTGGTCATCGCACCGTAACCCCAAGTGTTGGCAACGCCAGCAACTGTGGTTGAGTGACAAATCCGCGCCTGGTGGTCTACGTTGTTGGTGCCCCAATAGGCAGCAAACTTGCGGAACAAATAGGCCTGTTCATTGTTGTGCTTTGCCGAGCCCAGCCAATACACAGAATCCGGACCGCTTTCATCGCGGATCGCATTCATGCCATCGCCGATCTCGTTGATCGCATCTTCCCAGCTCATGCGCACCCATTCGCCATCGACTTTTTTCATAGGGTACTTCAGGCGGCGTTCACCATGCGCATGTTCACGCACGGACGCGCCTTTGGCGCAATGGGCACCAAGGTTAAACGGGCTGTCCCAGCCAGGTTCCTGACCTGTCCAAACACCGTTCTGAACTTCTGCAATGACTGTGCAGCCAACAGAACAGTGGGTACAAACCGATTTTACCGTTTCAACCAGACCAGCAGTTGCGGTGGCTGCGGATGCTTGTTGCACCGTGCCCCCTGTTGCGGCAATAGCCGCCAAACCGCCAATGGCCAGACCGGATCCGCGCAGAAATGCACGCCGATCTACAGAAGCATTCGCAGCTTCTGACAGGATACTTGTCCGCTGGGGGCGTCGCGCAACCCCGTTGGTCTTTTTCCTCAACATAATGTCGTCCTCCCTTGCTCGCTTAGCCGTTAATGGGCCTCGCTCGCTTGGCTTCAATTGTGGCTTTCAGCAGTCGGGCGTCACGCAACCAGTCGCTTTGGGCCATTCGAGCATCGACCGGCAATCCGGGCGGTGCGGTTCCCCGAAGGGGGTTTTCGTCAGAACTTGGCGCTTTCGAAATAGGCGCGCGTATGCAGGGTGTCCTGCATCTTGTCGGACGAAAGGTCAGGCTCGGCCGCTTGGGCCGCGCTTGTGTTGGTCACCACAGCAGCAACCGCAAGCGGTCCCGTTGTTCCGGCCATTTTCAGAAAATCGCGGCGGCTGGCGCCCTCTTCTTTTCTGGTCATTCCACTCTCCTTTAAGGTGGGTTCCGACGGTTTCCCGCCGCTCGAAATGCGGGGTTATCCCGCGCTCATCCGAAAGGCTTCGCTTTCTATCTCCATAAACGTACGGCCAACCGTGGCTACGGACGCATAGAAAACCGAATTTTTTGCCCCTTCGAGATCTGAATAAAAATGGGCCGCCCATGGCGCGATATGCGTGTTGAAGAACGTCTTTTGTTGTTCAAGGCTTGCCGCGGTGCCAAACCGCCCGACAATCATCGCGCCCATCATTTCCATCAGGCTTGCGATGTTGTCTTCGGGTTCAAAAACTGAATCTGCCCGCTCTAACCCGCGCGCGACCATGTCATCGCGCAGCCGCGCCAAGGGTTTTTCGTTTAGAAACCCCGTCAAATAGTAGCTGGCATAGGGCAGCAATTCGCCACGTCCCAAGCCAATGAATAATTTGTTGTATTCACTGGTGACTGCCTTGGCTTTTGAGAGCTTTGCCATTTTGGCCAGCGTCGTTGTGGCGCTGCCCAGCGGGCTGTCGTCGCCAGACAAACCAGCGGTCATGGCCAGCATATTGTCATCAGGTGGACCCGAAAGAAGGACACCCAAGAAATTATACAGATCAGCGCGCAGGCGATCTTCCTCGGCGATTTCAGTTTTCAACGCGTTGTTCATCCTGTGTGTTGATCCTCGAAATAAAACTGCATCCGGTGGCGAGGAACCTCTGGTGCATGCTCTGGCGAAATGCCGGTTTCATCATTCTTTTCTTGCTCTGGCTGGGCCTCATCGCCAACAAACGCGCTGCTTGCGATCTGTTCCTGTGGGGCCTCAGCAACCAGCTCTGGCTCTGGCTCTGGCGCGGGGTCTTCCTGATCCAGACCCTCATCAGACGCCTGCAAGGCCTCTTCTTCTTTTTCCAAAGCTTGTCGTGCCATTTCTTTGACGTGTTCCATCATGCCCTTGCCCACCTGATAGGTGGTTTGCATGTTCTCTATGACCATGGCGGCGTCTGTGAAATCTTCGCCGTAATCGACAAGGCCATCCACATTGGCCAAAACCGGATTCAACCGCCACAATTTGCGCAAGGCACGTGTTTTCAACCGCGCTGGGACGACATCGCTCATGAAGGCGGAGAAATCATCGCCCTCTTGCATGTCGTCTGGATCAGGCAAACCCAGTTCCTCCAGAACTTCTTCGTCGGTCTTTTCGGCATTCGAAGCCTCAAGAGTGGCTTCATGCGCAGCTTTTAGCTCGGCGTCGGCCTCGGCCTCTACTGCGGCTTTGCGTTTGCTCCAAAAGTCGCTCATTGCAAGCGCTCCTTTCGGGCCGAGCTTGGAGAGCGGTAGACGTCTCCTAATTGCGCGATACGGCCATCACCGATCCCGTCTTCTTTTTGGTCGATCCGCTTGCGGTCACGTTTGCGTTTCACAAAGACCTCTTCTTGGTGGAACGCTTCGACAAAGTCGCGCACCCAAGCAATGAGGCCCGCAGGCATCGGCACCTTCTCAACAAGTTCCTCGCCGCTATCTGTGTAATCTTGCGCCTCATAGGGGGAGGCCGTGACAAGCAAAACCTCTAGAGGCGTTTCAGCATTTTCGCTTTTGCGCATGATTACATAAACGCTTGGGACTTGCGTGGATAACCCATGCAAATAGGCCTCGGTCTCGGCGCCGTGCAGTTCCAGCGTCAAGGTTGCTGCATGAAATTCGACGGCGTCCCCTTCGCGGCGCAGCTCGCGCCAATTGGCATCACCTGCGCCAATCAAAATGCCGCTCGCGGTCCAAGCAAAGGAAGCCCAACGCGTCACACCCGGCGTGCGCCGAAGCACAACACCGACCGGTATCGTTTGGTACATTTTTGGATTGTGTATCATCCAGCCTCCCTAGCGTCACTTAACCTGCGCCAAGCGGACGGCGGAACAAAGCGAAGAATTGCATACAACCGTATTCAGTGGGGCATCTGGACAATTTGGGGCGGCACCCATCCGCCCCAAAAGAGCCAAGGACAACTTGTCTACCTTGAGCAAAATAGTCGGAAAAAGGGCGGCCCGTTTTTTGGCGAATCACCCCACCCTAAAACGGACGCATTGAGCGAATCAGATCCCTGTTCTCTTCAACAATGCTGGTTGCCGCGCACTCCGAATCGGGTCTAAGCTGGGCGGCGTTCACGCGGTTTTTCTGCTGCAAAAATGCGCGTTTTGGGAGGAAGATTCTGTGTCTAAACGACTGATAACATGTGATTGTATTGGCAGCCAGCCCATCGACGCGGAGGCAATGTCACGCGCTACGGGTTTACAGGTGCAAACACCCTGCTCGGCGCTGTGCACAACCCAAATCAACCTCGCCGCAGAGGCCCTAACACAGGGCGATGCCATTTTTTGCTGCACCCAAGAAAGCCGCCGCTTTGAGGCCTTGGCCGATGAGTTAGGTGTCGCACCCGCCCCGACCTTTGATCTGCGCGATCGGGCTGGATGGACCGCTGATGAGGGTGATTTGATACCCAAAATGTCCGCCCTCGCAGCCGAGGCGCTTCTCCCCGTGAGCCCAGGCAAATCCGTAGACGTTGTATCAGAAGGGTTGTGTCTGATCGTCGGCAAGGCTGATGTGGCGCTGCAAGCCGCCGAAAGCCTAAAGGATTATCTGGGTGTCACTGTGCTGATTGAAGATGCGCAGGCCGTACCCGACACACGCGATTTCGACGTTATCGTTGGCAAATTGCGCCGCGCGTCTGGCGCATTGGGGCAGTTTGAGGTGGTTATTGATGCGCTACAATTGGTTGAAATCGGGGGCCGTGGTTCCTTCGAACTGACCGATCCGCGCGATGGCGGGATTTCGCAGTGTGATATCCTGATTGATCTGCGCGGCGAGACGCCTCTTTTCCCCGCCCCAGAAAAACGCGAAGGGTATTTGCGGGCAGATCCAACCCACGCCCCTGCAGTTGCGGCAGTGACCCTCGCGGCGTCGCATTTGATTGGCACGTTCGAAAAGCCTCTCTATGTGACGACGGATAGCATGCTGTGCGCCCATTCGCGCGCAGAACAAAGCGGCTGCACCAGATGTTTAGATTTATGCCCGACTGGGGCGATCATTTCAGATGGTGAACATATCACTGTGGATCCGATGATTTGTGCTGGGTGCGGTGCCTGTTCGGCGGTCTGCCCGTCGGGGGCGATCAGCTATGACGCCCCCGCTGTGGATACCGTTTTTCGCAGAATACAAACGCTGGCAAAAACCTATATCGATGCAGGCGGCCACGCGCCGCGTCTATTGGTGGTAAATGCCCATGGTTCCGAGATGATCGCGCTTGCTGCGCGGCATGGTCGCGGCCTGCCGGCTGACGTGATCCCGCTGGAAATCTCCTCGCTCAATGCGTTTGGTCATGCCGAAGCAATCGCCGCCCTAGCCGCCGGATTTGCAAATGTTGCGATCTTGGCTGGCCCGACGACTGACCTTGACCCATTGAACGCGCAGGTCGCTTTGGCTGTGGCGCTTGCGGGATCTGAAAAACTGTCGGTTTTGGATGTGGCCGACCCTGACGCCCTGTCAGATGCACTATTTGATGCGGATGTACCAACCCCAATCCAAACACCTGTGCGCCCGATGGGCACACGCCGCCAGATTACACGCCAGTCAGCGCGGGCCCTGCACCCCCAAACGGATGTGCTGCCCCTTCCCGAAGGCGCTCCCTATGGCGCGGTATTGATTAATCAGGACAACTGCACCCTGTGCCTGTCATGCGTATCGCTGTGCCCCTCTGGCGCGTTGCTGGATAATCCTGATCAACCACAGCTTCGCTTTCAAGAAGACGCCTGCCTGCAATGCGGCCTATGCGCCAGTGTTTGCCCAGAAGACGCAATCGGTTATGAGCCACGTTTGAACCTGACAGATGCAGCGTTAGGCCAAGCCGTGCTAAACGAGGAAGAGCCCTTTGGCTGTGTCGAATGCGGCGAATTATTTGGTGTTAAATCAACGATTGAGCGCATTACCGAAAAGCTAAGCAGCCACGCGATGTTCTCTGACCCAGACAAATTGCGCATGATTCAGATGTGCGACAATTGCCGCGTGAACGTCCAGTACCACGCACAGGACAATCCTTTTCAGGGTGCAAAACGCCCCGCTGTGCGCACTTCTGACGACTATTTCAGCAAACGGCGCGATCATTAATATCCCACAACAGCCCATCAAACATACGCAAGCTTGCGGCCCAGACCGCCCCCAAGCCAGAGCGTAAACTTTTACCGGAGAACCAAATGTCAGAAGACTTCAACATGTCGATGCGCAAATTCCTCAAGCAGGTGGGCGTTACGTCCCAGCAAGCCATCGAACAAGCCATGCGTGATCAGGATACCAGCGGCAAAACCTTTCGGGCCCGCGCGACCATCACCATCGAAGAACTTGGCCTGACCCACGAGGTTTCAGGTGACATCAAAGGTCAGGACTGAACATTGCTAGATCGCGAAGCAGTTCTGGATATCCTGAAATCCATCCCTGACATTGTCAGCGAAGGCGATATTGTCTCGGCTGGTGTCATGCGTGCCTTGAACGTCCAAACAGACGGCACGGTGCGGTTCGTTATGGAAATCGCCCCAAGTGCTGCAACAGCATATGAGGCGGTGAAAGCGGAGGCGGAAACCAAACTCGCCGCCCTAGAGGGCGTCAAATCGGTCTCTATTGTCCTGACGGGCCATTCAGAGCAGCCCGCGCCGCCGCAGCTGAAGCCGCAAAAATCGGCAGAGCCTGCTGGCCCGCAAAAAATTCCCGGTATTGAGAAAATCATCGCGATTGCATCGGGGAAAGGTGGCGTTGGGAAATCTACGGTCTCGGCAAACCTTGCCTGTGCATTGGCGGCACAAGGCCGTCGCGTCGGGTTGCTGGACGCGGATATGTACGGCCCCTCCCAACCCCGCATGATGGGGGTGTCAGGGCGGCCGGCCAGCCCAGATGGGAAAATCATCCTACCCATGCGCAATCATGGTGTCACGATGATGTCGATCGGCCTGATGACCAATGATGACCAAGCGGTTGTTTGGCGTGGCCCGATGTTGATGGGGGCCTTGCAGCAGATGATTACGCAGGTTCAATGGGGCGCATTGGATGTGCTGCTGGTTGATCTGCCACCCGGCACTGGGGATGTGCAGATGACCCTGAGCCAAAAGGCCAAAGTGGACGGCGCAATTGTGGTATCCACCCCCCAAGATGTTGCCCTGCTTGATGCGCGCAAAGGGATCGACATGTTCCAGCAATTAAACGTACCCTTAGTTGGTATGATCGAGAACATGTCCACCCATATTTGCTCGGCCTGTGGCCACGAGGAACATGTCTTTGGTCATGGCGGCGTTGCAGCCGAAGCAGACAAGCTGGGCATCCCGCTGCTGGCGGAAATTCCTTTGCATCTGGATATTCGATTAGCTGCTGACGGGGGCGCACCGATTGTTGTAAGCCAACCAGATTCCAGCCAAGCTGATGCTTTTGCAACGGTCGCCAAGAAACTGATCGCTGAAGGGCTCGCATGAACACCACACCCGATCTAAGCCTGCCACCGCTTTTGTGGGAAGAAGCTGCGATCGGCGCGGCATTTGAACACGCTTGTTTACGTGCCATCCAAGGGTGCGATGCGGGCCTGATCGCCCATAATCTGCGGGCGAACACCCTTGAGGTGGCCGTTGTCTTTGCCCCCGAAGTGCCGCTGGCAGAGGCTATGGCTATGCTGCCGCTTTGTGCGGTTGGATTTCAAAACGCATTGGGTGCATTGGCCCCGCCAGAGGTTGCCGTACATCTCACGTGGGATGGCCAGATACGTATCAATGGCGCAACCTGTGGGCGTTTTCGGGTTGCCGCCAGTGATACCGATCCGACGGCGATCCCCAATTGGCTGGTCGTTGGGTTTACCCTGCCTCTTTGGCCTGAAGGCGATGATGCCGAAGGGGACACACCGGATCAAACCACGCTTTATGCTGAGGGCTGCATAGACGTGAAAGCCCCAACTTTGCTGGAAGCTTTTGCGCGCCATACGCTCAACTGGGTTGACCGTTGGGAGAGTGCAGGCACAAAGGTGTTACATGATGAATGGCGCGCCTTGGCGCATGGTATTGGTGAAGACACCCAGCAAAACGGCCTGACTGGCACATTCTTGGGGGTCGATGAGCGCTTTGGCATGTTGCTGCGCGATGGGGACAAAACGGAACTTGTTCCGCTTACAACGCTTTTGGAGACAACTTTATGAAACTTGCACGGGCAATTCATTTCGACGAAAGCGACCAGCGGGTCTTTCATATTCCTGCGCGCACGGGTGAATGGTGTATTTCCGGAGGGTTCGAATTTTCCAACTGGACCGAAGGCGATCTGACTGGAAAAGCGCGGCAGGCCTTTGCGAATGGCTGGTTTGGTCTGGAAACCGGCGGCCGCGTCACTTTTGTGGCTGTGACGCAAATTGAACCTGCGGAAATGGAAACGCTGACAGAGCTGTTGGCCCAGCATTTCGTCACCTATTACGGCGCGCCATCCGTTGAGGCAGCGCGCCCTACCGCGATTGAAGAGCTGAACCACATGGCCGATCTTTGCGAAGATCACACGCCTAATTTCCTGCTCACGGTGGCGCGCGAACTAACCCCATCGGGTGTCAAAGAAGCCTATCGTCTGATCGAGCCACAAAATGCTGGAATAGAGCAATTCGCAATTCATGGCTCTGTTGACGAATACGAATAGGGCTATGGCACGGCATTGAACGTAAACAATGTCTCGCCGCCGATCTGATACCCATTGATAAGCTCTGCCGCCTTGTCAGAGGTCAGCCACGCTTCCAATTTTTCGCTCAGCGCGGTTTTAACATGGGCATGGCGTTCTGGGTTCACGGGCAAGAAAGCGTATTGGTTAAACAGCACGGGATCGCCCGCAAATAGCAATTTGCGATCCCCTTTGTTGGCAAAATTCAACCAACTGGCGCGATCTGATAGAATATAGGCATCCATCCCAGTCGCCGTATTGAGAGCAGCCCCCATCCCCGCGCCAACAGCGCGGTACCATGCGCCGAATGCATCGACCTTCAAATCGGCATCAGACCATAGCTTTAGCTCTTTCTTATGGGTGCCACTATCGTCCCCCCTGCTGACAAAAAGAGCCTTTTCCTTTTCAATCGCCTTAAGGGCCATCGTCGCAGTTTTTGCTGCCTCGATCCCTGCTGGGTCATCTTTTGGTCCGATGATGACGAAATCATTATACATGATCTCACGGCGGTGTGTGCCGTACCCTTGTGAAACAAACGCCTCTTCAGCGGCGCGCGAATGCACAAGGATCGCATCGACATCCCCTGCTTGGCCCAGTTTGATCGCCTGTCCTGTGCCAACAACCAAAAGCTGCAATTCAATGTCTAGATCTTGGGCAATCTCAGGCAGCAAAACATCCGCTAACCCCGAGTTATAAAACGAGGTCGTTACCGCCATTTTCATCTCGTCACTTGCAGTGGCCGTCGTTCCCAAAACAGCAAAACATGTGGCCAATAGGCCGGCTAATTTCTTAAGCTTCATTCTACGATATCTCCGTTCAAAAATGACCGCGCTTGAGGGGTTTGCGGGGCGTCAAAAAACGCGGCAGCTGCGGTTTGCTCATGCAACAGACCGTGCAGCAAAAAGAGGATATCATCAGCAAGGCGTTTTGCCTGTCCGATGTCATGCGTCGACAGGATCAAACGTGTGCCCGCCTGCCGTGCATCTTGCAAAATATCCTCGATTTCTCGCGTGGCACGCCCATCCAGAGCCGCAGAAGGCTCATCCAGAAACAGAACTTTGGGTTTGGTGATCATCGCCCGCGCCAAAGCAAGCTTTTGCTTTTCACCGCCCGACAAAGCGGTCGCTGAACGCTCTAGCAGATTGGTTAGCCCGACGCGGCCGCCCCATTCTGCCGCCTGCTCATAAGCTATGGCTTTGCCAATGCCCCTGATGCGCAGCGGATAGGCAATGTTTTCCAGAACCGAGCGCCGCAGCATAACTGGTTGTTGAAAGACAAACCCCTGTTGCTGGCGCGCTTCGTGATAACCACAGGCCCAATCAATCGAGCCGCGTGTCAGCCGCGCTGTGCCGTGCAGCATGCGCAACAGCGTGGTTTTGCCAGACCCATTCGGGCCCATTACAACGGTTGTGCCGCTCCCGCCGAGCTCCAGATCAATAGGCCCGACCAGAACCTTGCCGCGCCGCGCTGTCTGGGCCCCGCTCACGGTTAGGGGAAATAGATCGCTCACCAGCGTCCCTCCCGCTCGGTCTTGCTCAGCCAATGAATGGTCAGGTTTACCCCGATTGCCAAAGCGATCAGAATGAACCCCAATGCCAGCGCCAATGCAAAGTCCCCCTTGCCTGTCTCAAGCGCAATTGCAGTGGTCAAAACCCGTGTTGCATGATCGATGTTCCCCCCCACAATCATAATCGCGCCGACCTCGCCAATTGCGCGGCCAAATCCCGCCAAAGACGCCGTGAGCAAGGACCGCCGTGCATCCCACAGCAAGGTCCGCATTTTCTGCATTTGTGACACGTTCATCGAAATCAACAGATCATGATATTCAGACCACAAGTCGCGCAGCGATTGATGGGCAATGCTAGCAATGAGCGGCACAATAATAATGACCTGAGCAATGATCATCGCCGTTGGCGTAAAAAGCAGCCCCAGTATCCCAAACGGTCCGGATCGCGACAGCAGGACATAAACAACCAACCCGACCACCACAGGCGGCAAGCCCATCAAAGCATTCAGGATAGCAATCACGGTCCGGCGCCATCGAAACCGGCGCACCGCTAATAGCGCAGCAAGAGGCAAGGCAATAGACGATCCCAAAACCAGCGCAATGAGGGTTACCTGTAGCGAGCGCAGTGTAATTTCGGCCAGTTCTGGGTCTAAACCCACCACCATCCAAAACGCCTGCAACATGCCTGCCCACAGATCATTCATGCCTCTGCCTATTCCTAGAAAATCTGTGGCGAGTTTAAATTGGAAGTCAGCCTCTTGCAGTAGCAAATCGGTCAATTTCCAACCCGTTTGCGAAGTATTTTTCGCCCAAAAGGCAAATTGTCCCGTCTCTTGCGAGAGCCCTTAACCTTTTGGACAATATGACCGCACGCCGTGATGCGCGCAAAATTTCGCGGTCAATCAGCCGGTACCGCCAAAAGCTGCGAAGCCCGTTGCAACCCATCCCAAACAACGTCCAGCGCCTCGGCCAAAGAGATTGTTCCATCGCGTTCCCATAGGCGGATCGCTCTTCCGATTGCCTCGGTTGCGTGACTGGCGAGCGCATCTGCGACATGGCGATCCTTCACACGGCTGTTCATAGTCTCGGCCAGCCTTTCACAATCCGCCATTAGGAAGCCCACCAAAATACCGCGCGCCTTTTCATTCGTTTTCAGAATGGCTCCGATGACCTGCATAATCGCATCATCCTGCTCCAAGACGCTAATATGCTCATCCAAAAGCCGTTTAATATCCGCGGGCAAAGGCCCCGTACCAGCGTGCAACGCGTCTTTCCCTTGCTCAGAAAAGCTGGGCGGATGTCCGATCGCTGCGGCTTCCTTGTTGGGGTAATAGTTGAAGAAGGTTCTTGTGCTGACACCTGCGGCGATGGCGATCTCTTCGGTCGTCACCTCATCCAGTCCTTTTTGCACCGCCAAATCCAACGTCGCCCTTTGAATTGAGCGCGCCGTTTCTAATCGTCGTCTTTGCCTAAGCGGGGATGTCACGTTTTTATTCCTTGCACAGTCTGCAAAGTTTGCATAACAAGCAAAATTGAAACACGCAAGCCAAGGTTAGAAAAGAAAATGAAACATACAGGAACAATTGCAATTGTGCTGGCTATCGGTTCAGCAATCGGCATGGCCCTGGTATTGCTGGGCGCGCGATTTGAAATCTGGCAGCCGGTAACGGGGTTTGGTTTTTATCGCAGCTACTTTAACCCATTAGCAATGATCATCACGGGCGTTGGCCTATTTGCTCTGGTCATTCATTTGCACCGCAGCGAAAAACCCAAGGCCGCCTTGGGTGGCGTTGCCATGATTTTTGGCGTGATCTGCTTGGTGCCGATGATCTCAAACATCGTAAATCCGAAACCGCGTGCCGCGCCGATTCACAATATCTCGACGGATACGGTCAATCCGCCCGCATTTTTGGTGCTGGATGAAACCCGCGCAGGCGCACGCAACCCGCTGGCCTATGGCGGCGCAGAACAAGCCGCTGCGCAAACAGCCGCCTACCCCGATATCGGCCCTCTTGAAACAGAGCTGACCGCCGATGCCGCCTATCAACGTGCACTAACGGTTGCCCAAGACATGGGCTGGGACATTATCGCCGCCGACACAGACGCCCACCGCTTTGAGGCCACAGCGCGCACATCGGTGTTTTACTTTGCCGATGATGTGGTTGTTGTTGTATCCTCCACAGCAACAGGAAGCCGCGTCGACATGAGAAGCGTTTCCCGCATTGGTCGCAGTGATCAAGGGGTGAACGCTGCGCGCATTCGGCTGTTTCAAAAACAGTTCAACGAAGGTGTCTGAAGCGGTGAAATTCACCCCATCGGACCGCAAACGACAAGGACCAAAACCATGACGATTAAAACCACATTCAGCGCCACTGTGATGGCCGCTACAATTGCAGCGGCCTTGCCGCAGGCATCCTTTGCCGAAGCGCCACAGATCAAAACCGTAGGGCCAATCATCCACCTTGCTGACAATCTGGACGAAGAGGCCAAGCTGGGCTGGTGCATTGACACCGACGGGCGCGAGCTGACTGATCTGGCGCAGGCGCATTCGTGCAAGCCAAACGGCGACGATGTTCTGTTCGCCTTTTCGGCTGAAACAGGCATGATTGAATCGGCCACCTACGCCGACATTTGTTTGGCCCATAATGACCCCGAAAACCCGATCAATCCCTTTGGTCTGATCGCATGCGATGCCGCTGATCCGGCCCAGCATTTCACCTATGACGAAGCTAGCATGGAAATCCACCTCGCGTCGGACGCAACACAATGCCTGACAGTGAACGCGGTAATTGACGATGCGGGCCCCTACCAGTCACGCGATCTGATTGCTGCGGCCTGTGACACGCTAGAGCCCAGCTTCAAACAATGGGTCATCAAAGACTACTCTAAATAATCCCAAAAGGCAGGCCACCAGCCCCTCTGGTGGCCTGCCCTTCCCTGCATAATCTGGCCCTCTGTGGCCGCTGCATCACGGGCGATCGCCCGCAAATGCCCCCTAAACATTGGAATTCCAGTTATGAACCTCAAACCTCTCTTGATTGTACCGCCTGTTGTGCTTGGCATTTGGGGCTTCATGTTGATGACCAAACCGTCAGAGACAGTGTCTGAGCCGCAAGAGCAGGCCAAATTGGCCGTGCGGGTGATGACCGTGACACAAGAGCCGCTGGTCCTATCTGCCACAGGCTATGGTCGGGTCGAGGCGGTGCAAAGCTGGAGCGCCGTCAGTCAGGTTGAGGGACGCGCCGAAGATGTTCTGGCGGAATTGGCCGTGGGCACTGTGGTGGAAAAAGGCGAGGTTCTGATCCAGATCGATCCTACCGATTACGAGCTAGAGATCGCCAAAACCGAAGCAAATATCGCCGCCGCCCAAGCAACCTTGGCCGAACTGACCCAGCAAGAGGAAAACACCCGCAGCCTTTTGGAGATCGAGCAGCGCGTGTTTGAGGTCGCACAGGCAGAATTTGACCGCATCCTGACCCTGTCCCAAAACGGCACCGTGACCCAATCCTCATTGGACACGGAACGCAAATCCTTGCTCGCTGAGGAAAACACCCTGATCGGGTTGCAAAACACGCTGGCGCTCTACCCCGCGCAGCGCGCCTCGGCCGAGGCAACACTGGCCGTGCGTCAGGCAGAGCTGGCAGAGGCGCAGCGCGGGCTGGCCAACACCACAATCACCGCGCCTTTCCGCGGGCGGGTCTCGGAAGAAGCCATCGAGGCGAACCAATTCGTGTCGGTTGGGGAGACCTTGCTGACCCTAGACAGCATTGATGTGGCCGAGGTCGTCGGCGCCTTCCAACCCCAATCCTTTGGCAACCTGATGCGCGCCGCCGTCGGCCCGCAGCTGGAAAACGTGACCGAAGTCGATGCGACCCAAGTCATCGAATATATGGACCAAAGCAATGTCGCTGCCTTTGTTGAGCTCGACTTTGCAGGTGAAGTCGCGCGCTACCCTGCCCAACCGCAGCGTTTCCGCGGATCGATCGACGATGAAACAGGCACGCTGGGGATCGCAGTGCAGGTCAGCGAGCCGCTGGTCAGTAAGCCTCAACAACAAACGCCGCCGCTGGAATTTGGCAGCTTTGTCT
The DNA here is from genome assembly GCF_000622405.1 of Sulfitobacter donghicola DSW-25 = KCTC 12864 = JCM 14565. Lineage (NCBI taxonomy): Bacteria > Pseudomonadati > Pseudomonadota > Alphaproteobacteria > Rhodobacterales > Roseobacteraceae > Sulfitobacter > Sulfitobacter donghicola. The sequence continues at coordinate 1,902,163 of NZ_JASF01000005.1, read as the reverse complement.
CGGTGGTCCTAGAGGCCCAACCAGAGACAGGCCTGATTTCAGTGCCGCGCGCGGTGCTGCAGCAAGACGATGCCGGCCAGCCCTTTGTCTATACCGTCAGCGCGGATGACACATTGGCGTTGACGTCCGTCACCGTTGGCGCCGTGACTGGCGACCGCATCATCATCGAGGGCGGCCTAACGGACGGCGACCGCGTGCTATTGTCCACGCCCAGCCCTTCTGTTCCGGGGCTCGCGCTTGAGATCATCACCGTAGACGGGGCCGACCAATGATCAATTATTTTGTCCGGCATCCGGTTGCCGCGAACCTGTTGATGGTTCTTATCATTGTACTGGGCGCGTCTGTCGTATCAGGGATTGAACGCGAAACCTTCCCTGCGTTTACCGCCGATAGCGTCAATGTGTCTGTGTCTTATCCTGGCGCCTCGGCGCGCGATGTGGATGAGGAAATCTGCGGCCCCATCGAAAGCGCCCTGACAGGGGTCAGCGGCCTAGAGGAGCTGTCCTGCCTGTCCGTTGAGGGCCGCGCCACCGCCACTGCCGAGCTGGAAGAAAACGGCGAGCTGATCCAGTTCTTCAACGATGTGTCCTCGGCCGTGTCGGGCATTACCGATTTCCCAGATGACGCCGAAGCCGCCTCTATCGAGGTGGCAAATAGATCCGATTTGGTGGCTTTGGCTGCGATTTCGGGCGTTGCGGGCAAGGACGGGCTGGTCTCTTACGCCGATGATCTGTCCGACCGCCTGCTGGCGCTGGACGGGGTGGCCGAGGCCACAGTATCCGGCATTACCGACCGCGAACTGAAGGTCAGCTTTGACCAACAGGCCCTGCGCCGCTTTGGCCTGTCCAGCAGCGATCTGGTGAGTGTTATCGAGGCGCGCTCCTTCCAGCAGCCTTTGGGCAGTGCCGCGCTGAGCGAAGGCGACCTTGTGCTGCGCTATGCAGGGGCCACGCGCACGGTTGCCGATCTGGAAGACCTGATTGTGATCGAAAACCCCGACGGCGCTGTCGCGCGCCTGTCTGACGTGGCCACCGTGACCTTGGTGGACAGCGATGAAAATACGCAAAGCTTCATCGACGGGATGCAAACAGCGATCATTTCGATCTCAAAATCCACAGAAGAGGACAGCATCCGCCTGTTTGAACGTGTCGAGGCCCTGTTGGAAGCCGAACGTGCTGCCTATCCCGCGCCCTTTGACATTACGGTCATCAGCAATTTTTCCGAATTGGTCGAACAACGTATCGACCTGATTGTTGAAAACATTGTTCTTGGTCTGATCTTGGTTTTTGCCACCATGTGGCTGTTCTTTTCCCTGCGCGAAGCCTTGTGGATTTCCGTGGCCCTGCCCGTGTCCTTCCTAGGCAGCTTGTTTGTGATGAGCGTGCTGGGGATTACCATTAACATGATCACCTTGATTGCGCTGTTGATGGCGGTGGGGCTGATTATGGACGACAGTATCGTGATCGCCGAAAACATCGATAAATGGCGCCGCAAAGCGCCCCCTCTTGAGGCCGCGGCCAAAGGCACGATGGAGGTTCTGCCCGGTGTTGCCGCGTCCTTCCTGACCACGGCATGTGTGTTTGGCCCGCTGATGTTTATCTCGGGGGAATTGGGGCAGGTTTTGAAATTCATCCCCATGGTGCTGTTGATCACCCTGTCTGTGTCGCTGGTTGAGGGGTTCTTCATTCTGCCCCACCACCTAAAACACAGCAGCGGCGCATCGGTTAGCAAACCGCGTATCGCGGAACGGGGTTTGGAATGGCTACGAGAACGCGTTGTCATCCCGATCGCCACGGCGCTTGTCCGCCTGCGCTATCTCACTGTTGGGTCGGTGTTTGCGATCTTGATCCTGTCGTTTGGGCTGGTCGCATCTGGCGCCATCAAGGTCATCGGCTTTCCCGCGTCAGAGGGCGATACATTGGTGGCCCGTGTGGCGCTGACATCGGGTATCTCGCGCACGCGCACGGTCAATACCGTGGACCAGCTGATTGCAGGGCTCAAGGTCGTGGACGAAGATCTGACCCCCAACACCACCGATGGAGCCCCACTGGTTGAACAAGTCTTGGTGCAATATGCCGTGAACACCAACGTCTATGACAATGGATCACAAACCGCCACGATCACTGTTGATCTGCTGGACAGCGCGCTGCGCAATGTCTCGGCCGATGCGGTGCTGGCCGCATGGCGCGCTGCCGCTGGGCCTTTGCCTGACGTGGTGCAGATCAGCTTCGCCCAAAGCGAATCCGGCCCTGGTGGTTCGGACGTGGATGTCGAACTGTTGGGCCGTGATCTGGTTCAGCTGGAGGCCGCAACCGAAGTTCTGACAAACGAACTGCTGGCGCGCGAAGATGTGACCGAGGCCTATCAGGACTTCTACGGCGGGCGCCAAGAGGTGCAGGTTGCCCTGAACGCCTTTGGCTATTCCGCCGGCCTGACGCCGCAGTCGATCTCGCAGCAATTGCGCGCGGCTTTTGAGGGCTCTGAGACCGACAGCTTTCAGCAGGGCTCAAGCGACCGCACGGTACGGGTGCAACTGGCCGATACCGTCGCCAGCGTGACGGAACTGGAGCGTTTCCCAATCATCCTGTCAAACGGATCCCAGACCAGCCTCGCCACTGTTGCGGACCTGATCATTGGCGCGGGCTACCCGTCGATCAACCGCAAAAACGGGCTGGCCGTGGCACGGGTTCAAGGCCAGATCGACCGCGACGCGACGACCTCAACTGCCATCTCAAACGTGGTTCTAGAGGAAATCGCGCCGACACTGGCCACCGAATTCCCCGACGTTGAGATCAAGATCGGCGGCGCCACGGAAGAGCAGCAAAAATCGCAGTCCTCGACGCTTTCGGCGCTGGGGCTGGGGTTGATGGGCGTCTATATGGTGCTGGCGTTTCAGTTCCGCTCATACAGTCTGCCGGTCATCGTCATGGTGTCGATCCCCTTTGCCCTCATCGGGACGATCTTGGGCCATTGGGTGCTGGGGCTGGATATGTCGATGCCCAGCTTGATCGGCTTTGCCTCTTTGGCGGGGATTGTGGTGAACAATGCGATCTTGTTTTTGACCTTCTTCCAGTCGCATCTGGAGGGGGACGATTATGTCGGCGCATCCCTTAATGCGGTGCGTGACAGGTTCCGGCCGATCCTTTTGTCCAGCATGACCACATTTGTTGGCCTTGTCCCGATTATCTTTGACACCAGCCCACAGGTTCAGACGCTTGTGCCGCTGGTTGTCTCGGTTGCATTTGGGTTGCTGGCCTCGATGGTCTTGGTTGTGCTGGTGCTGCCGTCCATCCTGTCGATCTATTTCGACTGGTTCAGCGTGCGCAAATGGGTCGGGCAATTCCAAGGGGAAGAAGACGTGCTACCCACACCTCAAGAAAGCTAGGCAGGCACCAGCCTGCCCCGCCCTGTGGCTGGATCAATTGGCACTCTCAAACTGCGCCTCGATCCAGCCACAGAAAACACGGGCGTTTTCATGGCCCGACCGACGATACAGATTGTAATACCCTCGCTTGAGCGCGGGAATATCAGGGATGGTTTTCAGCGATCCATCCGCTAGGAATCTATCCACCAAAGGCCGCCCCGCCAAGGCAATGCCCTGCCCCTCAATCGCGGCTTGCAGCATGTTGATGTAGGTGTTTACCGAAACCCCTGATCGCTCTTCGGTCGGGACAATCCCGCGCTCGGCGAACCAATGCTCCCATCGGGCTTCGCGGCGATACCTGCCGGATAAAAACAGCAATCGCTCGTCCTTAAGATCGTATTCAGACCCCAAAGAAGTATGTGCGTTGTAATTCGGGCTATAGACGGGAAGGATCGTTTCCTGCATCAGCGGCACCCAACCAGATTGGTTTTGCTGTTGGGGGCTGTATCGCACAGCCACATCAATGCCTTCGGCCTCTAGGTCCAGATACCGATCGGAAACCACCAGATTCACCTCGATTTCAGGATGACTCGCGCCGAAATCTACAAGGCGCGGCATGAGCCAATAGGTTGCAAAAGCAGAGGTAACCGTCACCGAAAGCCGCTGATCAGACGTGCTTTTTCGTTGTTGGGCCAATGCTCCTGCGATCGCATCCAGTGCAGGAGATATCGCATTCGAAAATATCTCACCATTTCGGGTCAGAGACACCGTTCGGTGGTTACGCGAAAACAACGTCTGGCCGATTGCATGTTCTAGGTCAGCGATCTGACGGCTCACCGCCACTCTGGACACGCCCAGCTCGGCGGCGGCTTTCGTAAAGTTCCGAGAGCGAGATGCCGCTTGGAAAGTTACGATGTTCCTTAATAAATGTGCATCTTTTCTAAGATTTGCCATAACGCTCTGGTTAACACAGCTGTTAGATATCAGCAACTTCACGCTTGTGTTTGCTTGGCTACTCTGGGGCTAGAAACAGAATAGGGAGTAATATGATGAAAAGGCTAACAGTTACGGCCGCATTGGCGGCGTTAACAATCAGCAGCAGCGCGTTTGCACAGGACATGCCTGGAAAAGGCGTTACCGTAGAACCCATTAAGGGCACACCAGCAAACGCATGGTTCCAGCACATGGTTGTTCAGTTGGGGCTTGAGGCACTGGGCTATGAAGTTGACGAAACACGCGAAGCGGATTTCCCTGCATTGCACCTTGCGGTATCATCAGGTGACGCTTCCTATACAGTAAACCACTGGCAGCCACTGCATAACCAATTCTATGACAAATCAGGCGGCGACGCCGTGATGGTGCGCGAACACGCGGTTATCACCGGCGCTGGCCAAGGTTTCTTTATGGACAAGAAAACCGCCGAGGCCAATGGGATCACCAGCATCCAGCAGCTGTCCGACCCTGCGGTTGCAGCGCTGTTCGACAGCAATGGCGACGGCAAAGCAAACCTGTCTGGCTGTAACCCTGGTTGGGGCTGTGAAATCAAAATCGAAGAGCACCTAGACAACCTTGATCTGCGCGACACCGTGCACCACGACCAAGGCAGCTATTTCGCGATCATGGCCGATACGATCACGCGCTATAACGAAGGTGCGCCGATCATCTATTACACATGGACACCAAACTGGATCAGCGACGTTCTGGTGCCCGGTACAGATGTTGTGCAAATCGGTGTACAGGCAGCGGATGCTGCGATGGATGTGGGCTTTGCGATCAACGACGTTTACGTTGTGGCCAACAAAGAGTTTATGGAAGACAACCCAGCTGCTGCTGCGTTCCTGAACAGCGTTGAAATCCCGCTGGGCGCGGTGAATGCGGCGCAGGTTAAACTGCGCGATGGCGAGGACACGCTAGAAGACTTCCGCCGCCACGCCGAGGATTGGGTTGCCGCAAACCAAGCCCAGTTTGATACGTGGGTCTCGGAAGCCGCAAAAGCTGCCAAATAATTCATTTTGTTTAACGAGGCACCGAGAAACCGGTGCCTCGTTTCTATTTTAGAGAGAGCAAATGGCCGACGTAGAAATTGAATGCCGTAATCTTTGGAAGATTTACGGCGCACGGGAAAAAGAAGCTCTTGAGGCCGTTCAAAGTGAAGGCCTGTCAAAAGAGGAAGTCCGTGACCGCTTTAACTGTGTTCTAGGGGTACGGAACGCAAGCTTTAGCGTGAATAAGGGTGAGATTTTTTGCATCATGGGGCTGTCAGGTTCGGGCAAGTCTACCTTGGTTCGCCACATCAACCGTTTGATCGAACCGACAGCGGGCGAAATTCACGTAGCCGGCCACCGTGTTGACACCATGGGCGAAGCTGAGTTGCGTAAGCTGCGCGCGGAATCGATCGGAATGGTGTTCCAGCACATGGCCCTTTGGCCGCATCGCTCCCTTGCTGAAAATGTCGGCTTTGGCCTTGAGGTGCGCGACGTGCCTTTGGAAAAACGCCGTAAAGCCGCCGAAGAGGCGCTGGCCGCGATGGATCTGCAAGGGTGGGAAGATCACTATCCCGACCAATTGTCAGGCGGTATGCAGCAGCGTGTTGGCCTTGCCCGTGCCTTGGCTGCGGACCCTGATATTTTGCTGATGGATGAACCTTTTTCCGCGCTTGATCCGCTGATCAGGCGCCAGTTGCAGGACCAGTTTCTTGAGCTCTCCAGAAAGCTGAAAAAGACCACCGTGTTTATCACACATGACTTGGACGAAGCGATCCGTATGGGCGATCAAATCGCCATTATGAACGATGGTGTCATCGTGCAAACAGGCACCCCAGAAGAGATCGTTACAAACCCCAAGGATGATTATGTTGCTGAATTTGTAAAAGGCATCAGCCGCGTTAACTTGGTCCGTGCAAAAACCATAATGTCTCCTTTGGAGTGGCAAAGCCCCACAGCCAAAACCGTGCCGCTAGACTGTGAGTTAAGCGAGATCATGGATCAGTTTATGGACGATCAAACGCCTGTCACCGTTCTTGATACTGGCAATAAACCCGCAGGAATTATCACCATTGCCGACGCATTACGTGCGTTGCGCGGATAGGGGGAACAAATGGATCTCTGGAATATCTTTGATAAAGAATGGGTGCCTGTTGGCACTTGGGTAGAAACCGCCCTGCAATGGGTTGTCGATAATTTCAGGTTTATCTTTCAAGCCATCAAAGTCCCGTTCGACATCGTTTTGACCGGCCTAGAGGACGGATTGACCGGCGCGCCAGATCTTCTGATGCTTGCGCTTATTGTGCTTGTCGGTTGGCAGGCAGGCGGGCGTAAGCTGGCGATGGTCACTGGGGCTTCGATGATTGCGATCGGTCTGATGGGCGCTTGGGAAGAAAGCATGGTCACCCTGTCCATCGTTCTGACCTGCGTCATATTCTGTTCGATGATCGGCATTCCCTTGGGCATTTTAGCCGCGCGGAATGATCGTTTTTGGACGGTTTTGCGCCCCTTCCTTGATCTCATGCAGACGATCCCGTCGTTTGTATATCTGGTGCCCATCGTCATGCTGTTTTCTATTGGCAATGTGTCGGGCGTGATTGTGACCTTCATCTATGCGTTGCCGCCAGTGGTGCGCCTGACCAATCTGGGCATTCGCCAAGTGCGCGAAGACATGGTCGAGGCCGCGCGCGCATTTGGCGCAAGCCAGCGTCAGACGCTTTATAAGGTCGAACTGCCCCTTGCCATGCCAACAATTATGGCAGGGGTAAACCAGACGATCATGATGGCATTGTCGATGGTTGTTGTGGCTTCCATGATCTCGGTTACAGGGCTGGGTCAAATGGTTCTGCGCGGCATTGGCCGTCTGGATATGGGCATCGCGACAGTGGGCGGCCTGGGCATTGTGTTCCTTGCCATTGTTATCGACCGGATCAGCCAAAGCTTTGGTGTGTCGGCCCGCGATCGCGGTCACAAAAAATGGTACGAGATCGGGCCCGTTGGCGCGATCCGTAAATTAACAGGTAAAGGATAAACCTAAATGACGTCGCCTAACATCTTGTTCATTCAGGTAGACCAACTGACAGCCGCATCGCTGCGCGCCTATGGCGACACGGTCTGTCACGCCCCCAATCTGGACCGCCTTGCCGAAACCGGCACGGTGTTCGAGACAGCCTACTGCAACTTTCCGCTATGCGCGCCATCACGGTTTTCGATGGCATCAGGGCAACTTTGTTCGACCATAAAGGCCTTTGATAATGCGGCCGAAATGCCTGCGTCGATCCCGACTTATGCGCATTATTTACGGGCCGCTGGGTACCAGACCGCTCTGTCGGGCAAAATGCATTTCATTGGGCCCGATCAGTACCACGGATTTGAAAAACGCCTAACCCCAGACCTATATCCAGCCGATTTTAGCTGGGTGCCCTATTGGGGGGATGAAGGCAAACGCGATACAAATGACCAGAGGTCCGTATTGGTTTCAGGCGTCTGCGAGCGTTCGGTCCAGATTGATTTTGACGAAATGGTTACGGCACAGGCGATCCAGCACCTCTATAATCTGGCCCGCTCAGATGACACGCGGCCGTTCTTTTTACAGGTGTCATACACCCATCCACATGAGCCCTATCTATGCCGAAAGGAATATTGGGACCTATATGAAGGCGTAGACATCCCCCTGCCTTCCGTTCCAGCGCTACCAGCCGAAGAACATGACGCCCACGCCCAGCGTTTGCTGGCTGATTTCAACATGCTGGATATGCAATTTGCAGACGAAGACATCGCACGCGCACGCCGCGCCTATTACGGGTCGATCAGCTATATTGATGAGATGATCGGCCAACTGTTCAAAACACTGGACGCCATAGGCAAAGCGGAAGAAACCGCCATCATCTTTACGTCGGACCACGGCGAAATGTTGGGCGAACGTGGTATGTGGTTTAAAAAGCACTTTTACGAACGCGCGCTACAGGTGCCTTTGCTGATGAAACTGCCTGGGCAAACTCCTGAGCGCGTGGCGACTCCTGCGTCGCTTGTGGATATTTTGCCAACCTTTATGGGGATCGCCACAGGCGCCCCATGGCAGAGCGGAATCGAGACGCTAGAGGGCCATGACCTAACCCAAGCATCCGCAAGTAACCCCCAACTAGATCGCCCTGTTTTTGCAGAGTATCTGGCCGAAGCAACTCCAACGCCGATCCTGATGATCCGCAAAGGCTCGTTCAAATTCATCTACTCCAGAGTCGACCCTGCATTGATGTTTGATCTATCAACAGACCCTGACGAACGGCACAACCTTGCCGCCGATCCAGATCATGCAGATCGCGTGGCTGAGTTTGAAAAACTTGTCGCAGAAAAGTGGGACATAGACACACTCACAGCGGATATTGTCGAAAGCCAAAAACGCCGCCGTTTGATCGTGGAGGGCTATAAATCGGGCATCAAGCCACGGTGGAACCATGCAGAAGAAGCAACCGACGAGGTCATATGGTATCGCGGTGAAGGGGGCTATAACGAATGGGCGTTTTCGTTCCTTCCCGTCAAAATGACGGGGAATTGACGGGCAAAGCACCCGCAAATCTCTGAGCAGCTCAGGGCGGCCGATTTTGAATCAGCCGCCCTTTTTTTGAATAATTTGTTAACCAAGAATTGCGGCGATTTCGCCTGCAACCGCTTCCATAGAGCCAAGACCGTCTACGCCTTTGAGGTCGCCTTTAGCGTGGTAGTAACCGATCAGCGGAGAAGTCTGTTTGTAGTAGGCCATCAGGCGCGTCTTGAGGCTTTCTTCATTGTCGTCGGCACGTGCAGTGCCACCAGCGGCAATGGCTTCTGCTGCGCGGCCAAGGATGCGTTCGACGAGGATCTCGTCGTTTACCTGCAATTCAATGGCGTGGTCCAATGTCTGGCCCATCTCTTCCATCAATGAGCCAAGCGCGTCAGCCTGTGCCAGCGTGCGCGGGAACCCGTCAAAGATGAAACCACCGTGGTCGCCGCCTGCCTCAAGCTGTTCACGGATCAGGCCGATCACGATCTCATCTGTCACAAGGTTGCCGGCGTCCATGACAGCCGCAACTTTATTACCCATCTCGGTACCTGATGTACGGGCTGCGCGCAGCATGTCGCCTGTGGAAAGCTGAACCATGTTCCGGCCTTCAACCAGTTTTTGTGCTTGTGTACCTTTGCCCGCGCCTGGGGGTCCGAGAAGAATAATGTTCATTTGCGTGCTGGGCTCCGTTTTTTGCGGCCTTTACCGGATTTACCGCGCAATTGCGACTTCTCCAACAGACCTTCATATTGATGTGCCAAGAGGTGGCTTTGTACCTGCTGGATGGTGTCCATGGTGACCGAGACCACAATCAGAACCGATGTACCGCCAAAGTAGAACGGAATCGCGAACTGACCGCGCAGGATTTCTGGTAGAATACACACTGCTGCCAAATAGGCCGACCCCAAAACAAGAACACGGTTTACAACATACTCTAGGAATTCAGCGGTCTTTTTACCTGGGCGGATGCCTGGCACAAAACCGTTCTGGTTCTTCAGGTTATCGGCTACATCATCAGGTTTGAACGCTACGTTGAACGTATAGAAATACGCAAAGAAGACGATCATCGCGATGAAGAACAGCAGGTAAAGCGGCTGACCAGGGCCAAAGTTTGCCAGCAACCAAGACATCACAGGGCTGGTAGAATTCCCTGAGAATGTGCTGATCGTAACCGGCAACAGCAGCAAGGAGCTGGCAAAGATCGCCGGAATAACGCCCGCTGGGTTAACCTTGATCGGCAAGTGGCTAGAGCCACCGTCGTATACTTTCATCCCAACCTGACGGCGGGGGTATTGAATGTGAATTTTGCGCAGGGCGCGCTCCATAAACACCACAAACATAATGGTGGCGATGACCATCACGAGCACGCCAACAATCACGGCTGGGCTAATCGCGCCGGAACGGCCAGAGGCAAAGAACTGGGCGATTGCCGCAGGAACTTCGGCGATGATGCCAACAAAGATGATAAGAGAAATACCGTTACCGATGCCGCGCGCGGTGATTTGCTCACCCAGCCACATCAGGAACATTGTACCACCAACCAGTGTGATCATGCAGGCAATGCGGAAATACATGCCCGGATCGGCGGCAATATCCCCCGCCTCTAGAGACACAGCAAGGCCGTAGGACTGGACCGTGGCAAGCGCAACCGTACCCCAGCGGGTATATTGGTTGATCTTCTTGCGGCCTTGATCGCCTTCTTTCTTGAGCTGCTCAAGCGACGGCACCATGGACGTCAGCAGCTGAACAATGATCGACGCGGAAATATAGGGCATAATCCCAAGGGCAAAGATACCCATGCGGCCCAAAGCACCACCAGTGAACATGGAAACCATGCCGCCAATGCCCTGACCAGCGCTTTCCATAAACTCACGAAGGGCAGCACCATCGATTCCCGGCACGGGAATAAACGTGCCCAGACGGTAAACGATCAGCAGACCAAGAGTGAAAAGAATGCGGTGGCGCAAGTCGGTCGCTTTACCAAAAGCGGACCAGCTAGAGTTTGCGGCCATATTTTCGACGGCAGATACCATGTAAAGGCTCTCTTTTTGAACAAAAACGCCGCCCTAACCGTTTTCCGGCGGGCGGCGTTTGGGAAAACTTGAAGACTATGTAAGCGGCATCGCGGCCGCTCACAAGACCGAAGCGTTATTCGGAAGCTTCTGTCGCAGCCGCTGCTTTAACTGTCAGCGAGCCGCCAGCTTTCTCAACAGCTTCAACCGCAGTCTTGGATGCGCCTGTTACGTCGAGGTTCAGCTTGGCTGTTACGTCACCTTTTGCAAGGATGCGGATGCCGTCGCGCTTGCGACGTACAACGCCTGCTGCAACCAGTGCGTCTTCAGTGATGACGGATTTGATATCCAGCTTGCCTGCATCAACGAACTTCTGGATCAGACCCAAGTTGATAGCGGAGTAGGATTTGCGGTTCGGCTTGTTAAAGCCACGCTTTGGCAGGCGTTGGTAGAGGGGCATCTGGCCGCCTTCGTACCCTTTGATCGCCACACCCGAACGGGATTTTTGACCTTTGATACCACGGCCACCCATTTTACCGGTGCCGGAACCAGGACCACGGCCAACGCGTTTGCGTGGTTTGGTTGCGCCTGGATTGTCAGAAAGTTCGTGAAGTTTCATGTCGCTTCTCCTTATGCCGGAAATACCCCCCAGCGACGGGAGCGGGTAGACGCGGCGTTACGATTCGAGTGGACAGCATTCTGCCCACTGCGCGCGTATAGGGGATGAAGCTGTTTGAAGCAAGAGCCTAGAGGGTCAGAACCCCAGCAATTTAGTTGCGCCTAGTTTGCGGGCAGCAAAGAGTACGAACAGCGGAAAAATAAGCCCTGCCAATACGCTAGCGGGAAGAACCAGTGCGAAATCTGCAGCCCCAACCTTCAACATTACAATCCGAACAGCAGCAGTAAATGCTGTATGCGTAAGGTAAATCGCCATGGATGCCTGCCCCAGATATCGCAACGAGCGGGCGATTAGCCCATTAGGATCCAATGCCCCATCAACAAACAACCACGCTGCCCAAGCACAAACCAGCAATGCCACCGAGTGGAGCACCGAAGCTTTTTCGCCGCCTACCAGACCAGTCAATATCCCAAAGCCTAGCGCCCCAAGGGCGCCCACCGCCAATGGCGGACGCAGATGAAGCAAGCCGCCCGCACCAATCCCCAACAGGAAGTATGGCGCATGTTCCACCATCGGACCCCACAAGAGCGAAGGAACAAAAATGAACGAGCTAAGGGCAACCATCAACATCCCGAAACTTGATGCAAAGCGGCGCAGCTGCCATGCATCCAGACTTTTTGGCAGAGCAGCAAAAAGCAAAACCAATATTCCCTGAATCAGGAACAGTGCCCAGAGGAACCAAAGATGCTCATAGGGCGGCAGCGGGATCAGCGGAAAATCCGCTACCGTAACAGGTGTGTTCGCCTCTCCCCCTGCGACCAATTTCAGACCAAAGAAAAGCCAGGTCCAAAGCGCCATAGGCCACAGCAACCGCGTCAATCTGCCGCGCAGCAGTTTGCCCGTGTCGTATTTCTGAAGCGTCTCTAAAAAGAGAAGCCCCGACAAAAAGAAAAACAGCGGCATGTGAAAAGCATAGATCGCCGCATCGATGTATCTGAACAGCCTATCATCACTGATAAGCCCTGCCCCCATCGCACCGCGCCACGCATGGCCAAAAACAACCAAAATGATGCCGACACCCTTTGCAGAATCAATCGCGCCAAAGCGGGTGCTGTGGTTTGAGTGGGCAGCAGAAGCCATTTGGGAAATGGAATTGGTCATCGCATGGGTCATAAGCTGTGCTAAATCACAAGATTAGGGGAATTCTATGACAGCAACGCCCAGTTTTCGACCTTGAATTTTCATAACATCAGATCACCAAAACGAAAAACGCCCCGCAGCTGGCTGCGGAGCGTCTAATTTTCTGATCTCAAAGAGAAGTAACTTCGCGGAAGTTAGCCTTTTTCTTCGATGATCTCTACCATGTGGCTGACCTTGTTGATCATACCACGAACGGAAGGTGTATCTTCCAATTCGCGTACACGGTGCATTTTGTTCAGGCCCAAACCAACAAGAGTGGCGCGCTGCTTTGCGGGGCGGCGGATAGGAGAACCTACCTGCTTGATTACAATAGTCTTGGCCATGCTTATGCCTCCTCAGCTACTTGAGCAGAAGAATCGGATGCATCTTCACGCTTTGGCAGAATGTCTGCCACTTTCTTGCCGCGACGCTGCGCAACAGAACGTGGGGACTGTTCTTTTTTCAGACCGTCCATAGTGGCGCGGATCATGTTGTATGGGTTCTGGGAACCGATCGATTTGGAAACAACGTCTTTGACGCCGAGCATTTCGAATACGGCACGCATTGGACCACCAGCAATAATACCGGTACCTTCTGGTGCTGTGCGCATCACAACTTTACCTGCACCGTGACGACCGTTCATGTCGTGGTGCAAAGTGCGGCCTTCGCGCAGTTGAACGCGGATCATCTGGCGCTTGGCTTGCTCAGTGGCTTTGCGGATCGCTTCAGGTACTTCTTTCGCTTTACCTTTACCGAAACCTACGCGGCCTTTTTGGTCTCCTACAACAACAAGTGCTGCAAAACCAAAACGCTTACCACCTTTTACGGTTTTGGAAACGCGGTTGATCGCGACCAAGCGGTCAGCGAATTCTGGCGCTTCATCACGCTGGTTGCGACGGTTACCGCCGCGGTTTTCATCTCTGGCCATCTTGGCCTCCTTAGTTTGCGGGCGCGTGCCCTTTTTCTCAACCCTTGGTGAGCAATTGCCCCCGGGTCATCGAGGCGGCCCCGAAGGCCGCCTACAAGTCTTAGATCTTCAGACCACCTTCACGGGCTGCGTCGGCCAAAGCCTTCACTTTACCGTGGAAGAGGAAACCGCCGCGGTCAAAGTATGCTTCTTCAACGCCAGCTTTCTTAGCGCGCTCGGCAATTGCCGCGCCCACTTTGGCTGCTGTTTCGACGTTGTTTTTGCCTACTGCGCCAAAACCTTTTTCAAGCGACGAAGCGGAAGCGACTGTTACGCCGTTCACATCGTCGATCAGCTGAACGCTGATGTTTTTGTTGGAGCGGTGCACGGAGAGGCGCATGCGCCCACGGTTCGTGCGACGAAGTTTGTTCCGAACGCGCAAGCGGCGTTTGATGAACAGTTGTCTTTTGCTGTTTGCCATCTTTGCGTTCCTTACTTCTTCTTGCCTTCTTTGCGGAAGACGAACTCGCCCTTATAGCGGATACCCTTGCCTTTATACGGCTCGGGCTTACGCCATGCGCGGATGTTCGCTGCGACTTGACCAACCAGCTGTTCGTCAATGCCTTCCACAACGATTTCGGTTGGCTTTGGCGCAGTTACGGTAACGCCTTCAGGCGCAACGTAGTCAACGTCATGAGACAAACCGAGGTTCAGTTTCAATGTGTTGCCAGTCATGGCAGCACGGTAACCAACACCTTGGATTTCAAGCTCTTTCTTGAACCCTTCGGTAACACCGGCAACAAGGTTGCTTACCATCGTGCGGGACATGCCCCACTGCTGGCGCGCGCGCTTGGATTTGCCGCGTGGTGTGACAGTTACAGCGTTGTCTTCGACAGCCATTGTAACATCATCGGTTGCTTTGAAGCTGCGGGTCCCCTTAGGGCCTTTCACTTCGATGGTTTGGCCGCTTACCGACGCGGTAACACCGCTGGGTAGGTCGACCGGTTTTTTACCAATACGAGACATGATCTACTCCTTAGAATACGGTGCAGAGCACTTCGCCGCCAACGTTGGCTGCGCGCGCTTTAGCGTCCGACATCACACCCTGTGGGGTGGAGACAATCGACACACCCAAGCCCTGACGGACTGCTGGGATGTCTTGTGAGCCCATGTAAACACGGCGACCAGGCTTGGAAACCCGCTTCAGCTCGCGAATAACAGGTTCGCCTTCGTAGTACTTGAGGCTGATTTCGATAGCAGGGTGGCCATCGGCGCCTGTCATCTTTTCATAACCACGGATGTAGCCTTCGTCTGCAAGCACGTCCAAAACCCATGCGCGCAGCTTGGAAGCTGGTGTCATGACTGTGGATTTGCCGCGTAGTTGGCTGTTGCGGATGCGTGTCAGCATATCTGCGATAGGATCGGTCATCTGATGCGCTCCCTTACCAGCTCGACTTTACCATGCCCGGAATCTGGCCCGAAGAGCCAAGATCACGAAGCGCGATACGCGAGATTTTGAGTTTACGATAGTAAGCGTGTGGACGGCCGGTCAGCTGGCAACGGTTGTGCAAACGCACAGCCGAAGAGTTGCGCGGCAGTTTCGCCAGCTTCAGAGTTGCGCGAAAGCGCTCTTCCATAGGCTGTGTTTCGTCGTTGATGATTGCTTTCAACTCCGCACGCTTGGCGGCGTATTTCTTGACCAGTGCTTCACGCTTTTTCTCGCGTGCGATCATGGATTTCTTAGCCATATCTTTTTCCTTCCCGCGCTTACGAGTTGAACGGCATGTTGAAGAGCTTCAACATGGCTTTCGCTTCGTCGTCGGTTTTCGCTGTAGTAGCGATTACGATGTCCATACCCCATGTCTCATCAACTTTATCAAAGTCGATTTCTGGGAATACGATGTGCTCTTTCATGCCCATGGCATAGTTGCCGCGGCCATCAAAAGATTTGCCGTTAACGCCGCGGAAGTCGCGAACGCGTGGCAGAGCAATCGTGATAAGACGATCAAGGAATTCGAACATGCGGTCACCGCGAAGGGTAACTTTCGCGCCCAATGGCATCTCTTCACGTACGCGGAAACCAGCGATGGATTTCTTGGCGATAGTTGTAAGAGCCTTTTGGCCTGCGATCGCTGTCAGATCCTGCTGAGCGGATTTGGCTTTCTTGCTGTCACGGACAGCCGCTGCGCCACAACCGATGTTCAGAACAATCTTGTCCAAACGCGGGATCTGCATGTCGTTCTTATAGCCGAACTCTTCTTTCAAAGCTGCACGAATGCGGTCTTTGTAGTCGGCCTTGAGGCGGGGTGTATATGTTGCAGTGTCGAGCATCAGATAACGTCCCCTGTTGTCTTGGCGAAACGTACTTTGTTTTCGCCGTCCATTTTGAAACCAACGCGTGTCGGCTTGCCGTTGGCATCCTTATACGCAAGGTTGCTCAGGTCGATTGGCATCGCTTTCGGGATGCGGCCGCCCTGAGATTCCTGAGACTGGCGTGTCGCGCGGATTGCGATGTTCACACCCTCTACGATGGCTTTGTTGGACTTTGGGTCAACAGAAGAGATCGTGCCTTCTTTGCCCTTGTCCTTACCAGCCAGAACGATGACTGTGTCACCTTTTTTGAGCTTAGCAGCCATGGTTACAGCACCTCCGGAGCGAGTGAGATGATTTTCATGAAGTTTTTGCCGCGCAATTCACGAACAACTGGCCCGAAGATACGGGTGCCAACTGGCTCGTTGTTGTTATTCAGGATAACAGCTGCGTTACGGTCAAAACGGATGGCTGTGCCATCGTCACGACGAACTTCTTTTGCGGTACGAACGACAACGGCTTTACGCACGTCACCTTTCTTAACACGGCCGCGTGGAATGGCTTCCTTTACCGAGACAACAATAATGTCGCCAACGGATGCGTACTTACGCTTGGAACCACCCAGGACCTTGATGCACTGAACGCGGCGAGCGCCACTGTTGTCAGCAACATCCAGGTTGGTCTGCATCTGGATCATTTGGTTTCTCCCGACCTGTAGGGGGCGATGCGTGCCTGATCCCTAGGGTTTCGATTAAGTTGTTACTCAGGAACGAGTAACGCGGCCGCCCCTAAAGGTGACCGCGTGAAAAATCATGCTTCCGCAGTGATTACTTCCCAACGCTTGGTTTTGGAACGTGGTGCACATTCAATGATGCGGACCTGCTGGCCCACTTTGAATGTGTTGTTTTCATCGTGCGCCCGATATTTTTTGGACTTACGAATGGTCTTTTTCAGAACTGGGTGCGTAAAGCGGCGCTCTACGGATACAGTTACTGTTTGTTCGTTGGCGTCCGAGGTTACGGTGCCTGTCAGGATACGCTTTGGCATGCTCTCAGCTCCTCTTACGCGTCTGTCGCGGCAGCTGCCGCTTTTTGGTTCAACACGGTTTTAACACGTGCAACGTCGCGCTTTACTGTGCGCAGGCGTGCAGGGTTTTCCAACTGGCCAGTGGCCTGCTGAAAACGCAGGTTGAACGCTTCTTTTTTCAGGTTCACAAGTTCGTCACGGAGCTGGTCCGGCGTCTTGTCGTGTAGTTCTTTGGCGATCATGCCATTTCCTTTCAACATCACCAGTAGGCCCCTTTGCGGGTGACCATGATTCTGATGGAGTTCATGATGAAGGTGCCGTTTAGGCCTATTCCCAGTATTAAGCAACCCCTTTCGGGGCATAATACGAAAGGCCTCTAGCGACTCTGACAATGGGAGCGTAAAGACAGGGTATGACACATATCAAATCGCTCTTCGCAACCCGCCTTTACCACGCCAAGCTTGGCTCTGTTGATACTGCCGAACTGGAGGCCTCTTGCTGGTCCATCGCCCAAGACGATGAAGCAGGCCAGCAATGGAGCGAAGACAACGGGTATCCGGGATATACCTCTTATGCTTCCCTAACGGATCTGGGTTGGCGTTTCCCGATTTTCGCCGAGGTGATCAAGGCAATCGATGCCCATGTCGCTGCCTTTGCTGAAGATCTGGAGTTTGATCTGGATGGTCGTGATCTAAAACTGGAAGATATCTGGATCAACATCCTGCCAGAGGGCGGCATCCACACCAGCCACATCCACCCCCATTCAGTGATCAGCGGCACAACCTATGTGGCGATGCCTGAGGGCGCCAGCGCGCTAAAGCTGGAAGACCCCCGCCTGCCGATGATGATGGCCTCCCCTGCCCGCCGCAAAGACGCACGCGAAGAGCTACGCTCGTTCCACTATGTCGCTCCAGAAGTTGGCGATGTGCTGCTGTGGGAAAGCTGGCTGCGCCACGAAGTGCCGATGAACATGTCCGAAGACGACAGGATTTCCGTAAGCTTCAATTACAACTGGGCGTAGGGTGGGTAAAACCCACCTTTGAGACAGCCAAAATGGTGGGTTGTACCCACCCTACCGTTTCTTGCGGGCTTCTTCTTGTTCTTTGACTAGCGCCTTCTCTTCCTTGGTCATCTTATTGCCCCATTGATTGTTGGACAAGCCAAGGTCTTCGGGCATGGGTTTTGTCTTGCCCTTCTTGATCTCACCGCCTTTGTCGAGGAAAGCTTGGATGAGGTCTTCGTCGGTGGTGGGTTTGGGAACGTGTTTCATCGGGCGGTTCCTTCTAATCTTGACTTCATCAATGATACACAATCGGAACGGCATTGAAAATGTCTGGGTTCTTGAGACCGCACTTTATTCAAATCTAACGCTACATCACGATTCGGGATTAGCCAGAACCATGAGGTATAAATCTTGGAACATTTCACATCCGTAGCGTTAGGATACATCGATCTTCACAGAGCTATCAATAAGGTTCGCCTTGGACAACTGGGTGTCTACGACAATTATTCTTGGACCACTTACATTATTTGCCCAGAAACAAACGAGCCTTGGGATTTAAAGCCCGTTGTGGGCCTCGCCTTAGAAAACGCCGGTCTCGACCCCAATTCATTTGGCTGGGTAACAACCCGGTTTCAACCACAGCTCCTTCGGTTAGGTTTCTCAATTCTAAAGTTCGCGGTGGCTCGCCCTCGTGAACTTGGGATAAGGGGATTTTCCCCAACAGAATTTACCGATGACCATTCATTACTAATCCCTCCAAATGGAGACATCATCATTGGCGGTGCGACGCCCTACCCTAGCTCTGAAACTTCAAGCATCAATCCTCAGACGGAGGGAACAGTAAGGCGTTACATACGAAACGCAAAAATTGCGCTGGACCTTAGGAAAAAGGCAAATGGATATTGCAGCTCATGCGGTCAACGGACATTCAAAACCGCTGTAGGGGATTGGTACATAGAAATTCACCACAAGCGTTGGCTCAGTGAGGGCGGCGCAGATTCCGCTGAAAATCTAATTGCGCTTTGCCCTACATGTCACCGTTCCGAGCATCACAGCGACCAAAGACGCTATTATTAGTCGCAAAAGCCCCCGCCGTTATCACAGCAGGGGCTTTCTATTTCTAGCGGTGCCGGAACGGGCATTTCGGTGAAATACCCTGCCTCCGGCTGGACAGAAAACGCTTACGCGTTTTCGTCCTTTACCAGTCTTCGCGCACAATTACACGTGTTTTGATCGGCAGCTTCATCGCGGCAAGACGCAGGGCCTCACGTGCGATGTCGTCGTTGACGCCATCGATTTCAAACATCACGCGGCCAGGCTTAACTTTACATGCCCAGAAGTCCACGGAACCTTTACCTTTACCCATACGAACTTCGACGGGCTTGGATGTAACAGGTACATCAGGGAAGATACGGATCCATACACGGCCTTGACGCTTCATGTGACGCGTCATGGCACGACGTGCAGCTTCGATCTGACGCGCTGTTACGCGCTCAGGCTGCAGAGCCTTCAGGCCGTAGGTGCCAAAGTTCAGGTCAGACCCGCCCTTTGCCAAACCTTTGATCGAGCCTTTGAACTGCTTACGGAATTTCGTACGTTTTGGCTGTAGCATCTATCTACTCCTTAACGCCGACCGCCGGCACCACGAGGTGCTGGGCCGTCTTGCATTTCTTGTGACTTGCGGTCACGGGCAGCGGGATCATGTTCCATGATCTCACCTTTGAAGATCCACGTCTTGATGCCGATGATGCCATAGGCAGTCATTGCTTCAACGTGTGCATAGTCGATGTCCGCACGCAGTGTGTGGAGCGGAACGCGACCTTCACGGTACCATTCGGTACGCGCGATTTCTGCACCGCCAAGACGGCCAGCAAGGTTCACACGGATACCAAGGGCACCCATACGCATGGCGTTCTGAACCGCACGCTTCATCGCGCGACGGAAAGACACACGACGCTCAAGCTGCTGTGCGATGGATTCACCAACAAGGGCTGCATCCAGCTCTGGCTTGCGAACTTCAACGATGTTGAGGTGCAATTCAGAGTCGGTGAACGCGGCAAGTTTCTTGCGCAGACCTTCGATGTCTGCACCTTTTTTGCCGATGATCACACCAGGGCGCGCTGTGTGGATCGTAACGCGGCACTTTTTGTGCGGACGTTCGATGATCACACGGGAGATACCCGCCTGATGGCATTCTTTCTTGATGAAATCCCGGATCGCGAGGTCTTCTAGCAGAAGATCGCCGTAATCCTTCGTGTCAGCATACCAGCGGCTATCCCATGTACGGTTAACCTGAAGGCGCATGCCGATTGGATTGACTTTATTACCCATTATGCTTGCTCCTCAACCTGACGAACGACGATTGTGATTTCCGCAAACGGCTTCAAGATCTTGCCGAAACGACCACGCGCACGTGGGCGACCACGCTTGAGTGTCATGTTCTTACCGACATAAGCTTCCGCTACGATCAGTTCGTCCACGTCGAGGTTGTGGTTGTTCTCGCCGTTGGCGATCGCAGACTGAAGGCATTTCTTCACGTCAACAGCGATACGCTTTTTGGAGAAGGTCAGGTCTGTGAGGGCCTTGTCTACCTTCTTGCCACGGATCATCGCGGCTACGAGGTTAAGTTTCTGCGGCGACGTTTTCAGCATGCGCAGTTTTGCACGTGCTTCGTTGTCTGCCACGCGGCGGGGATTTTTATCCTTGCTCATGGCTTATTTCCGCTTCGCTTTTTTGTCAGCTGCGTGACCATAATAGGTACGAGTTGGCGAATACTCACCAAACTTCTGACCGATCATTTCTTCGCTGACGTTTACTGGGATGTGCTTGTGACCGTTGTAGACACCGAATGTCAGGCCAACAAACTGAGGCAGGATCGTGGAACGACGGGACCAGATTTTGATCACTTCGTTACGACCGCTCTCACGAGATGCTTCGGCCTTTTTGAGGACATAAGAGTCAACAAAAGGACCTTTCCATACTGAACGAGACATAAATTAACGCCCCTTCTTCTTGGCGTGGCGCGACCGGATAATCAGGCTGCTTGACGCTTTTTTCTTGTTACGAGTCTTGGCACCCTTGGTTGGTTTACCCCATGGAGTAACCGGGTGACGACCACCAGATGTACGACCTTCACCACCACCATGTGGGTGATCGATCGGGTTCATAACGACACCACGAACACTTGGGCGGATGCCCTTGTGACGCATGCGGCCCGCTTTACCGTAGTTCTGGTTGGAGTTGTCTGGGTTGGACACAGCACCAACGGTGGCCATGCATTCCTGACGAACAAGACGCAATTCACCGGATGACAGACGAATCTGTGCATAGCCACCATCACGGCCAACGAATTGGGCGTATGTACCGGCTGCACGGGCGATTTGACCGCCTTTGCCTGGCTTCATCTCGATGTTGTGAATGATTGTACCGATAGGCATGCCGGAGAATGGCATTGCGTTACCTGGTTTGATGTCAGCCTTGGCGGATGCCACGACCTGATCACCAATGGCGATACGCTGAGGTGCAAGGATGTATGCCTGCTCACCGTCTTCGTATTTTACCAGTGCGATGAACGCTGTCCGGTTAGGGTCATATTCAATACGCATGACCGTCGCTGTGACGTCCAATTTGTTGCGTTTGAAATCTACGATGCGGTAGAGGCGCTTTGCACCACCACCCTTGCGACGCATTGTGATCCGTCCGGTGTTGTTCCGGCCGCCGTGTTTAGTAAGACCTTCTGTGAGGGCCTTAACAGGGCGTCCTTTCCAAAGCTCCGAACGGTCAATCAGTACCAGTCCACGCTGGCCTGGCGTCGTCGGTTTGTACGACTTGAGTGCCATGTTCTCTGTCTTCCGTTTGCTTGTATGCGGCCCCGTAGGTCCGCTGTGGTTAGAGGGCCCCGAAGGTCCCAGTAGATATGTTCTTGCGAACAACAACAAAGCCCCAGACGAATCTGGGGCTGTGCCGATGGGGTTCTTTAGGGTGTGGTGAGGATGGGGTCAAGCCGCTTGCGCTTATTCTTCTAGCGGCCACACCGAAGCTTGGCAAAAAAGAGCCTTTCATCTGAGGCACTGGCAAGCCCCGCCCGAACTGAAAGATCAAAACCGCGATCGTAGCCTAGCCATTCGCAACTCCCTTCAGCAGTTACGGCTTGGCGCGCCAACGAGACAAATTTTTGAAACGGGAAACCCGATTGGGCAGCATTGTCCTTAGCTGCTGAGCTATTGTAACATTTCAAATATGCATTTTGAAGAACAGGGTCGGTCGAGCGGAGCATCTTGGAATAACATTGGTTGCTATCCACCTGCTCCCCATTCGGAAGCGTGTATAGAGATTGAAGGGTTCGAGAGAAAAGATAGACGCCCTCGCCTTCCGGAAGCTTTGATGTAGATGAACCTCTATAGTAGACACTGGTGAAATCGGCCCAAATCACCGTGATCTCTCCGATTTTCACCGTTGTTCCTTTTGCCCCCCTTCGCCGAGATTTTTTACGGTTAGAAGAGGTCGCCACTTGCTCAGCACCAGCAGACACAGCTACAGCGCCATTACCACCTAGTGAGGGACGGGCAGCAATCGCCCCTTGTCCTTCGGAAGTTGGAAAAACTTGACGTGACTGAGAACCGGTCGGGCTCAATGCTTGCGGGCTTTCCCGTACCTCAAGATCTCCACCGCAACCTGTCACCAGTGAGATCACTAAAACACCAAATAAATTCCCAAATTTCAAAGCCCGTCCCTTTCGGTTTGATCAGAGAGCCCTTCCCTCCTTGGTTGAGGAAGTGCCCGCAAAAGGCGGCCTTATCAAGCCCACCCTGTCGAACTCTCAAAGTTTGATCCTATATGAAAAGAGCCACAAAGAGCGTTTACCGCTATAGAGGCCAAATAGATCCCCTTACCAACCAGCCCATTCGCACAGTCCCTAACGGTGATCCCTTTGGTACGAAAGGTAAAGGGCGCAGCCTCACAGCTACGCCCCTCAATCTTTCCAAAAAATCCCAGCCCCTCGTATACCTGAAGCCCTAAAGCTTAGGAATTCAACGTTTTCCGATCAGCCCCATATGGATATCTTGTCCAAAATACCGCTCAGCGTTGCGATATGCGATTTTTTCAGCGATCGAGCGGGGCAGTTTGGCAAGCCATGCGCGGTTGGAGGCCATGATATTGTCATAGCGGTCCCATTGCTCGTTCACCCATGTATCGCTGCCGATCATCAAACGATCTTGAAAGTCATAAACGATCTTTTTCCATTCAGGGTCCAGATCGTCACCGCGGCCAAGGATTGCCAGCTCTCGCAAAGAGGTATCTGCAACCAGATTTGGGTATTTCTTCATGGTCTTATAAACCGTGCTGGGCGGCTCTCCTAAACCCGCATGGGCCCAGATGATTTTGACGTCTTTGTCCAAACCGTACAGCCAGCGAATGGGCGCGGCGCCGGAATGAACATGAAGAAACAGGTCGCGCTCTTTGGCTGTGTTAATGATGCTTTTAAACAGAACCCGATCCCACATTTTACGGCTGCGGATGTGGAACTCTCCGATGCCTTGATGGGGGTATTTCTCGAGCCGCTCATTGAGGTAGCTCTCCATCCCGTGCACATGCGTCCAATTGGAGGAGTTCGCTTCCCCATGATAGGGGCGCAATTCGGGCACGATGCGGTTAGGCGCGTATTTCCACAGCTCGATCGTGCCTTCGTCCGGCGTAGAAGAGACAAGCCCCATCGCCACACCAGAGTTGTCCATCAGGCGGATCACCTTTTCAACGGGGTATGGCCCCCATGCAGGCTCCTTGTAGTGAATATGGGCGTCGAACAGGGGGAGGTCATGGACCGCCTCGCCAATAGGCGCATTCGGGTCTTCGTCACCGTGGTCATGATCCTCATGCGCTGCGACGAAACCAGAACTCAGACAAAGCGACAATGCCGCGGCAGAAAGAAGAGAGAACTTGCGAAACATTTCTTGGCCCCTTGATTTCGTTTTCCTACGCTCCCCCAAGCACGGTTCAAACGCAAATGAAAAAACCCCAGCCTCGCAAGAGACTGGGGTTCTAATTTACAGTATATGACTAGTCTTTACAGACCAGTGGATACGTCGATCGTGTTGCCTTCTTCCAGCGTCACATAGGCTTTTTTCACGTCTTTACGTGTGCCCAGCTGACCGCGGAAGCGCTTTACTTTACCTTTGGTGATGGTCGTGTTCACGGCCTTCACTTTTACACCAAAGAGAGCTTCAACAGCTTCTTTGATCATTGGCTTGTTGCTGTCGATCGCCACTTCGAAAACGACGGCATTGTTCTCAGATGCCATTGTCGCTTTTTCGGTGATGATCGGCTTGCGGATCACGTCGTAATGTTCTGGCTTCGCGCTCATTTCAAACGGGCCTCCAGTGCTTCAATCCCCGCTTTGGTGATCACAAGTGTGTCACGCTTGAGGATGTCGTATACGTTTGCGCCCATTGTTGGCAGGATATCCAGACCGTCAATGTTGCGCGCGGCTTGTAGGAAGTTCTCATTCACGGATGCACCGTCAATGATCAACGCCCGCTTCCAACCCAATGCAGAAACCTGCTTGGCCAGTGCGGATGTTTTCCCGTCGGATGCTGCATCGTCGATGATGACCAACGCGCCGGCTTTTGCCTTTGCGGAGAGTGCATGACGCAGACCCAATTTGCGGAACTTCTTGGTCAACTCGTGGCCGTGGCTACGAGGTGTTGGACCCTTGTAGATACCGCCCCCACGAAAGATCGGAGCCGAGCGGGCGCCGTGG
Organism: Sulfitobacter donghicola DSW-25 = KCTC 12864 = JCM 14565; assembly: GCF_000622405.1. Lineage (NCBI taxonomy): Bacteria > Pseudomonadati > Pseudomonadota > Alphaproteobacteria > Rhodobacterales > Roseobacteraceae > Sulfitobacter > Sulfitobacter donghicola. Next base: position 1,877,463 of record NZ_JASF01000005.1, on the reverse strand, counting down.
CGTGCGCCACCAGTGCCTTTTTGGCGATAGATCTTTTTGGTGGAATAGCTGACTTCGCGGCGTGTTTTCACCTTGTGCGTACCCGCTTGCGCGTTGTTACGCTGCCAGCGCACAACACGGTGCAGGATGTCGGCACGTGGCTCAAGACCGAACAGGGCCTCGTCCAGATCAACCGAACCGGCTTTACCGCCGTCTAGTTTGATAACGTCTAGTTTCATGCTTCACCACCTTCCGCAGGTGTTTCTGCGGGTGCTTCAGCTGCAGGAGCAGCTGCGGATTTCAGAGCAGCAGGAACAACAGCGTTTTCAGGGAACGGTTTCTTAACCGCATCCTTAACTGTCACCCAACCACCTTTGGAACCTGGAACAGCGCCTTTGACCATGATCAAGCCGCGAGCGGTGTCAGTTTTGACAACTTGCAGGTTCATGGTTGTCACGCGGGCTGCGCCCATGTGTCCGGCCATTTTCTTGCCTTTGAAAACCTTACCAGGATCCTGACACTGACCTGTGGAACCGTGCGAACGGTGAGAGATCGAAACACCGTGTGTCGCGCGAAGACCGCCAAAGTTGTGACGCTTCATCGCACCGGCAAAACCTTTACCGATAGAAGTGCCTGCAACGTCAACGTACTGACCAGCGAAGTAGTGATCTGCAACGATCTCTTCGCCAACAGCAATCATCGCATCCGCGTCAACGCGGAATTCTGCAACTTTGCGCTTTGGTTCAACCTTTGCAGCAGCAAAGTGGCCGCGCATCGCTTTGGATGTACGCTTTGCTTTTGCTGTGCCAGCACCGAGCTGAACAGCAACATAGCCGTCCTTTTCGATTGTACGCTGTGCAACAACCTGAAGGTTATCGAGCTGAAGAACGGTTACAGGGATCTGCTTGCCGTCTTCCATGAACAGACGGGTCATGCCCATCTTTTTTGCAATAACGCCTGAGCGCAACATAGTATTACCCTCCTACGCTTATGACTGCAGCTTGATCTCGACATCAACACCAGCGGCGAGGTCGAGCTTCATCAGCGCGTCAACGGTCTGGGGAGTCGGATCAACGATATCCAGCATGCGCTTGTGCGTGCGGATCTCGAACTGGTCACGGGATTTTTTGTCAACGTGTGGACCACGTAGAACGGTGAATTTTTCGATTTTGTTCGGCAGCGGAATTGGGCCGCGAACAGAAGCGCCTGTGCGCTTTGCGGTGTTGACGATTTCCTGTGTGGAGGCATCAAGCACCCGATAGTCAAACGCCTTGAGGCGAATGCGGATGTTTTGGCTAGCAGCCATAATACAAATCCCTTATCTTCGGGATGGAGACGGATTGGAGGACGCACGCTCATCGCGCACCCTCTTCGCGCTTTAGTCTAACGTAAACGGGGCACGCCAATGGCACACCCCGATCAATAGGGGGCGTATAGGCCGAGTCGCCCGCTGTGGCAAGAGCGGATTGCCCCTATTCCCGCTGTAAATGCAGATCACCGTTTTTAGCCAAACACTGCCCGCCCAAACGCCTAAGACGGGCAAAACTGGGGCTATGAAAATCTAACCGCCAATGTACGAGCCATTGGCATTTACTTTAATCGCTTTTACGCCGCGAAAAGCGCACACGCATAATTTGCAGGCGTCAGATCGTCGCGTTTTTAGCGAAATCTTGCCGCTAAAGTAGAAAATCTTCCATTCTTTGCGAATTCTTAATTTTGGGAGCATCTTTAGAAGTTGTTCAAGGAGAGGAATACTCTATCTATGCTGTCAACAACGACAAGTTAGCAGGCACATGACCAAACATTTCGGTAACATCGACGAAACCGCCGATCCAACGCGCGCACGTGATTGGGTCAAAGTCCTCGCTCGCTATCGCGAGCCAAACACATGGCGGAGTTTTTACGAGCTCGGCGTAACCATAGGCCCATTTGTTGGCCTTTGGGCCTTGGCATGGTGGGCGCTTTCCATCAGCGCTTGGCTCACGCTGGCAATCTCTTTGTGCAATGCAGCGTTCCTATTGCGCCTCTTTGCTATTCAGCATGATTGCGGCCACGCATCCTTTTTCAAAGGGCGCGCCCTGAGCGATTGGGTTGGTCGCGTTTTGGGGGTGCTGACCCTTACGCCCTATGACGTTTGGCGCCGATCCCATTCAATCCACCATAGCGGATCAGGAAACCTAGGCCGTCGTGGAATTGGTGACATCGCCACGCTAACCGTCGCTGAATACAAGGCGCTCAGCCCCTACAAACAGTTCCGCTATCGCCTATATCGCCACCCCGTTGTTTTGTTTGGCTTGGGGCCAGGGTATCTGTTTTTCTTGCAGAACCGCTTGCCGTTGGGTCTGACTGAAAAAGCTAAATACTGGGTTAGCGCGATGACCACCAACGCCGCGATCATCGCCGCACTGGTTACGATCTGGTATTTTGGCGGGTTGATGCCGATCCTTTTGATCTTCGTACCCTCTACACTACTGGCCGCAACTGCGGGCGTCTGGCTGTTCTATGTGCAGCACCAGTTCGAAACCACACTTTGGGAAGCCGATGAAGACTGGGATCTGCACGAAGCCGCCCTGCAAGGCAGCTCACACTACGTGCTGCCCTCCGTGCTACAATGGTTAAGCGCGAATATCGGCATCCACCATGTTCACCACCTGTACAGCCGCATCCCCTTTTACCGCCTCCCAGAAGTCCTGCGTGACCATGGAAGCCTCGCGGATATGAACCGGATGACTCTGCGCGAAAGCTTTGCCAACGCGCGCCTGCACCTGTGGGATGAAAAGTCCAAGCGCCTGCTGTCTTTCGCAGAAGCGCGGGCCGTGCCGACAACTTAATCCAGTAATCCAGCGGTTAACCCAGCTGACAAAATGAAAAAGGGCCGCCAATAGGTGGCCCTTTTTCATTTAGGCTGTTTCAGAAAATATGATTGATCCTTTCGATTCCAAAGGGATTTCGATCTACCTTTCCTCGTTCACTATTGTCATGGCGAAAAGGCGCGGACCGCAAAAGCTTTCACTCGCTCGGGGCCTCGCAAGGTTAAAACCCTTTTTCCCGCAGACATCCTGTTAGCCCAGAGCGAAACGAAAATTTGTGCAACGACTTATGCCGAACCACTTGCGTTCCCCCACGAGGTCGTTGGTTACGCAACGAAAACAGGGGCCAGATTCCGCTGCAGTAAACAACCTGTTAGGCGCCCTCAAAAATTCACCTCAATCCTAGCCAGATGCCAAAGGTCTCTGAGCCGACCACAGTGCAAAATAGGACTACGCTACAGCGCTACAACAAGCCGCCAAATTACGGACACTAATCTACTCACGCCAACATGCGCCTCCCACAAACGCAACAAAGGCCGCCCCTAGGGACGGCCTTTGCTTGGCTAAGTTCGCATGTCAGGCCTTGCGGCCAGAGCAGCTTACTCAGTGATTTTGGATACAACGCCCGCACCAACGGTACGGCCACCTTCGCGGATCGCAAAGCGCAGGCCCTGCTCCATCGCGATTGGCGCGATCAGTTCAACGTCGAACTTCAGGTTGTCACCAGGCATAACCATTTCAGTGCCTTCTGGCAGCTGAACTGTGCCCGTAACGTCTGTTGTACGGAAGTAGAACTGTGGACGGTAGTTCGCGAAGAATGGGGTGTGACGACCGCCTTCTTCTTTGGTCAGAATATAGGCTTCTGCTTCGAACTTCGTGTGTGGGTTAACCGAACCTGGCTTACAAAGAACCTGGCCACGCTCAACACCGTCACGGTCAACGCCGCGCAGCAATGCGCCGATGTTGTCGCCCGCTTCACCGCTGTCCAGCAGCTTGCGGAACATTTCAACGCCTGTGCAGGTCGTTGTTGTGGTGTCACGGATACCAACGATTTCGATGCTGTCGCCAACATTGATTACGCCACGCTCAACACGGCCTGTAACAACTGTACCACGGCCAGAGATCGAGAACACGTCCTCAACCGGCATCAGGAACGGCTGGTCAACAGCACGTGCAGGTGTTGGGATGTACTCATCAACAGCCGCCATCAATTTCTTGATCGCTTCTTCGCCGATTTCTGGGTTGTTACCTTCCATCGCCGCCAAAGCGGAACCTGCGATTACTGGAATGTCGTCGCCTGGGTACTCGTAAGAGGACAGCAGTTCACGGATTTCCATTTCAACCAGTTCCAGCAGCTCTTCGTCGTCTACCTGGTCAACTTTGTTCATGAAAACAACCATGTATGGGATGCCAACCTGGCGGCCCAAAAGGATGTGCTCACGTGTCTGTGGCATTGGGCCATCGGCCGCGTTCACAACCAGGATCGCGCCGTCCATCTGCGCAGCACCAGTGATCATGTTTTTCACATAGTCAGCGTGACCTGGGCAATCAACGTGCGCATAGTGGCGGTCTGCTGTTTCATACTCAACGTGCGCTGTAGAGATCGTGATACCACGTGCTTTTTCTTCTGGCGCGCCATCAATCTGGTCGTACGCTTTGAAGTCACCAAAATACTTGGTGATCGCTGCTGTCAGTGTCGTCTTACCGTGGTCAACGTGGCCAATTGTGCCGATGTTGACGTGTGGTTTGGTACGTTCAAACTTTTCCTTTGCCATGGTGTTGGCTCCTTAATGTTCAAATTTCAGGGGGAGTGGCGCGCAAGTTGTTTGCGCGCCATCCAGTGTTAAGCAAATTTCGCTTGGATCTCGTCGGAGATGTTCTGTGGAACACCTTCGTAGTGGTCAAACTGCATCGTAAAGTTCGCGCGGCCCGAAGACATGGAGCGAAGCGTGTTGATGTAGCCGAACATGTTGGCCAGCGGCACGAAGGCGTCGATGGCAATCGCGTTACCGCGTGTGTCCTGACCCTGTACCTGACCGCGACGTGAAGTCAGGTCGCCGATGATACCACCAGTGTATTCTTCTGGTGTGATCACTTCGACTTTCATGATTGGCTCAAGCATTTTCGCGCCAGCCTTCTTCATGCCTTCACGCATGCCCATACGTGCAGCGATTTCAAACGCCAGCACAGAGGAGTCAACGTCGTGGAACTTACCGTCGATCAAGGCAACCTTGAAGTCGATAACGGGGAAGCCCGCGAGAGGACCGCTATCCATAACGGATTGAATGCCTTTTTCAACGCCCGGGATGTATTCCTTTGGAACAGCACCACCAACGATGCGGGATTCAAAGGAGTAACCTTCGCCTGGCTCGGTTGGCATCAGGATCATCTTCACTTCAGCAAACTGACCAGAACCACCGGACTGTTTCTTGTGCGTGTAGGTGATTTCTGCTTCGCGTGAGATCGTCTCACGGTAGGCTACCTGAGGTGCACCAATGTTGGCTTCAACTTTGAATTCGCGCTTCAGACGGTCCACGAGGATGTCGAGGTGAAGTTCGCCCATGCCCTTCATGATGGTCTGACCGGATTCCAGATCAGTCTCAACGCGGAAAGATGGATCTTCTGCTGCAAGACGCTGGAGGCCAATGCCCATTTTCTCTTGGTCAGCCTTGGTTTTAGGCTCAACCGCGATCTCGATAACCGGATCAGGGAAGGTCATTGTTTCCAGAACCACAGGATCGTTAACCGCGCAAAGCGTGTCACCTGTTGTGGTGTCTTTCAGACCGGCAAGCGCGATGATGTCACCCGCGAATGCTTCGGTGATTTCTTCACGGTCGATGGCGTGCATCATCATCATACGACCAACACGTTCTTTACGACCTTTGGTGGAGTTCAAAAGCGTGTCGCCTTTGTTCAGCGTACCAGAGTAGATGCGTGTGAAGGTCAACGAGCCAACAAAGGGGTCGTTCATGATTTTGAAGGCAAGGCCAGAGAACGCCATTTCATCGTCCGCGCGGCGCGGGATGTCACGTGTTTCTGTCTCATCGCCTGGCTTAAAGCCCATGTAGTCAACAACGTCGAGCGGGCTCGGCAGGTAGTCAACAACAGCGTTGAGAAGTGGCTGAACGCCTTTGTTTTTGAACGCGGAACCGCCCAAAACTGGAACGAAGGACAGCGACAAGCAGCCTTTGCGGATCAGCTTGCGAAGCGTGTCGACGTCAGGCTCTGTGCCGTCCATCAGATAGGCTTCCATGGCGTCATCATCCATTTCAACCGCAGCTTCGATCATTTTGCCACGCCATTCGTTGGCCATGTCCTGAAGATCAGCACGGATCGGGCGTTTCTGCCATGTCGCGCCAAGGTCTTCACCCTCATAAACCCACTCTTCCATGGTCACGAGGTCAACAAGGCCTTCGAGTTCGGTTTCAGCACCGATTGGAACACCGATTGGAACAGCCGTCGCGCCTGTGCGCTCTTCGATCTGTGCAACACAGTTGAAGAAGTCCGCGCCGATTTTGTCCATTTTGTTTACGAAAACAATACGTGGAACTTTGTAGCGGTCGGCCTGACGCCAAACTGTTTCGGTCTGTGGCTCAACACCGGCGTTACCGTCAAGAACAGTAACCGCGCCATCGAGAACCGCCAAGGAACGTTCAACTTCGATGGTGAAGTCAACGTGACCTGGTGTGTCGATGATGTTCATGCGGTGCTTGGGAGAATCTGGCGTTTTGCCGTCTTCGGTACGTTCCCAGAATGTCGTTGTCGCAGCGGAAGTAATTGTAATACCCCGTTCCTGCTCTTGCTCCATCCAGTCCATTGTTGCCGCACCATCGTGCACTTCGCCGATGTTATGCTCTTTACCAGTATAGTACAGAATACGTTCGGAACATGTGGTTTTACCCGCATCGATGTGCGCGATGATACCAAAGTTGCGATACAGGTCGAGGGGATAGTCGCGTGCCATTTGATAGCTTCCTCAGGAATATGCTTTGAAAAAGGGGGATGCCCTTTTGGTAAATCGGGGCCCAGCGGATCCGGGCCCCGATCTTAAGAATGTTACCAGCGGTAGTGGCTGAACGCTTTGTTCGCGTCGGCCATTTTATGCGTGTCTTCGCGTTTCTTAACGGCGGTACCACGGGATTGGACAGCGTCCATAAGCTCGCCTGCAAGGCGCTCTTCCATGGTGTTTTCGTTGCGCGAACGTGCCGCTTTGATCAACCAGCGGATCGCAAGGGCCTGACGACGCTCAGGGCGAACCTCAACAGGAACCTGATAGGTTGCACCACCAACGCGGCGCGAACGCACTTCGACGGATGGCTGGATGTTTTCAAGCGCTTCGTGGAAAACTTCCACTGGGGCACGTTTGATTTTGGCTTCAACGCGGTCGAATGCGTTGTAAACAATCCGCTCAGCAACGGCTTTTTTGCCGTCGATCATCAGGTTGTTCATGAATTTTGTCAGGATCAGATCACCGTATTTGGCGTCTGGTAGTACTTCGCGTTTTTCAGCGGCGTGGCGGCGTGACATCTTGTTGTCTTCCTCTTGGCGGGGTGCAGCGCAGAGCGGTGCATAGTGTCAGATTGTAACAGTCGGGTGAAACCCACCCGACCAAGCGTAAAATTACTTCGGACGCTTCGCACCGTATTTGGAGCGACGCTGTTTCCGGTCTTTAACGCCTTGTGTATCGAGAACACCGCGAACGATGTGGTAACGAACACCTGGAAGGTCTTTTACACGACCGCCGCGGATCAGAACCACAGAGTGTTCCTGAAGGTTGTGCGATTCACCACCGATGTAGGAGATTACTTCGAAACCGTTGGTCAGGCGAACCTTCGCAACTTTACGCATAGCGGAGTTCGGTTTCTTTGGTGTGGTGGTGTATACACGTGTACAAACGCCACGCTTCTGCGGACACTGCTGCAGGTGCATGGATTTAGATACTTTGCGTTTCGGCTGGCGCGGTTTGCGGATCAGCTGCTGAATTGTTGGCATTCCGGTTTTATCCCCGTGTTGCGATCTTGAATGCAATCGGGCGAACCCTCTTGCGGTGAATAGTATGCCGCATCGTAACGCGGCGTGGATGGTGCAAATGGTCCAAAGCAATATGGCCGCAACGCTTCCGTACCGAGGTAAGCGAGGCGGCTATGCTACAGAGGATCGGGCCAATAAAGGCGGCCTGGATCGTGACCACATGCGGTATGATTTGCGCGTCAGGGGATTACCCCCATTAGCGAGATAACGGCCATATACGGAGAGTCGCCCAGCGTGTCAACAGCGCAGCACATTCCCAATCCTTGGGGCGCACCCTTGCCAAACCCGCACCGCACGACACATAGTCCCAGCAAAACCTGAAAGGACAACAACGTGGCGCTCCAAGTGATTGGCTTATGCCGATTTTCCTACCCCGCAATAGGCGGATTTCAGGTGGATCACGACACCATCGAAGAGCGCATAGACTATCTTTATGATGACGAACGTCTGGAAGAGCGGTTCCAATTATTCCAAGCCGTTGCTCTCCCCTCGCTCAAGGCCCAAACAGACCCCGATTTTGAATTGATCATCGTGATCGGTGATCAGATGCCCGCCCATCACCGCGCGCGATTGGAAGCCCTGATTGCGGATATGCCACAAGCCCGCATTCACGCCGAGCCACCTCGCCCACAGCGCGAGGTGATGAAAGCCATTCTAAACGCCGCCCGAAAAGATTTTTCTCAGCCCTGCCTTCAATTCCGCTTTGATGACGATGATGCTGTCGCTGTGGATTTTGTCGAACGTCTGCGCAAGGCCGCCCATGATTGCGAGGGGCTTACCAAACAACACAAGGCCGTCGCCTTTGATTGGAATAAAGGGTTTATCGCAGAATACGGAAAAGAGGGCATATCAGCCGCAGAGATTTACCGCCCCTTTGACGTTGCCGCCTTGGGTATGTGGGTAAAAGGCAATTGCCATCTGACCATCATGAACTTTGCCCATAACAAGATTAACCGCTTTATGCCCGCCGTCAGCTTTAGCGAACCGCGGATGTTTGTGCGCGGCCACAACGCCTCAAACGATAGTCGACAAAAACCAGTCAAGGCGGTGCCCGTCGAACCGCTTGATTATGATCAAGCGGAAAATTTCCGGCAACGCTTTGCGATTGATATTAATGTCGTCCAGCAAACGTTTGGAGGCGCATGACATGCGAACAGTTGGCGTTTGCCGCTTTTCTTATGCAGGTATCGGCGGCTTCAAAGTCGGCCACGAAGATCAGGCCGCCCTTGAGGCATTTCTATATGGCGACGAGCGGATGGAGGAACGGTTTCGCCTTTTTGAAGCGATCACCCTGCCCTGCGTCGCCGCCCAAACTGACCCTGACTTCACCTTTCTGATTGTCACAGGCACAAGCCTGCCATCGCACCATTTAGAAAGGTTGCACAATCTAACCGCAGACATCCCGCAATGCGTGATCAGACAATACCCCCCACGCCAACACCGCAGGATCATGAAGAAAGCCGTCAACGAATGGCGCGGCCCACCCGATGAACCTTGTCTGCAATTTCGGTTAGATGACGATGATGCGATGGCTGTGACGTTTGTCGAAAAGTTCAAACAAGCCGCTGAAGACCTAAGCGCCATAACAGCGCGCCATCCCTCTGTCGCGATCGACTTTAATCAAGGGTATGTTTTCACCGCTGGTGTCGATGGGGTCAAACTATGGGCCTATCACTATGCCTATTCTGCGATCGCACTGGGGATGGTTGTGCAGGCGGGTAGTGACGACACGATCATGAACCACGGCCACCAGAACCTATGGAAAACCATGCCGACACTTACGCTCACCGGTGAGGATATGATGATGCGGGGGCATAATGATTTTAACGACAGCCGACTAAAGGGCAAAAAGAACGTCTTTGATTACCAACCCATGGACGCAGAGCAAGCCGCCCATATTCGATCCACCTTTGGGATTGATGACGCGCATGTAAAGCGGGTCTTTTCACGCCCGTGACAGCTTGCGCTCGCGGTAAAAGGTAAACAACCCCATCCCCGTCACAATCGCCGCCCCTAGCAATGTCAGGGCCGTTGGCACCTCATCAAAAACGAAATAGCCGATGATCATCGCCCCGATCAAACCCGTATAGCGAAACGGCGCGATAAACGAGACATCGCCCGCCCGCATAACCTGGATACTAAAGAAATACCCTGCCAGAATGAACACGGCTGACCCGACGATATAAACGCTTTGCTGGCCCGTTACGGGCACCCATTCCTGCGTCAAAGACGCCAAGCCTGCGGCGATCATAACGGAAACGGTTGTGCCCAGCGTCACCGCCATGCCCGAGACATCAGCGGACAGCTGGCGCGTCAACAGATCACGCAAAGTGACGCAAATAACAGCCCCCAGCGCATAGAGAGACCAAATATTAAAACCCTCTGCACCGGGGCGAATGATCAACAACACGCCGCAAAAACCAACAGCAATCGCCAACATGCGCCGCCAACCAACAGCTTCGCGGTAAAACAGTGCTGACCCCAGTGTCACCGTCAAAGGAACCACCTGCATGATCGCGTTCAGATTGCCGAGCGGCATTTTGAATAAGGCGCTTAGGAAAAAGTATGAGGTGACAATTTCTGCCACCCCCCGCAGAGCGATGAGGCCCTTGTCCCGCGGCCCGATACCGCTGCGTAGCGCACCCAAACTACGGGCTAAGAAATAGATCAGGATCGTCGCTAGCACCCCCCGCACAAAAATCAGCTGGAACAATGGGATCGCCCCATTGGTGAGCTTGAGAAACGTGTCGTTGATCACAAACGCCGCCATCGAAGCCATCATCAACAGCGCGCCCTTTGCATTTGCGGACATCTCTGCCTCCCTATCTCTAAGGGCCTGACACTGTCGCAACAAACAATCAGGGGCAATGAAAAAGAAAACCCCCGCAACCATGTGGCTGCGGGGGTTTTAGATTTTTTACGAAGGCTGCGAATTAATCGCGGCTTTCCTCTTCAAAGCTAGGCGCGTTGTCAAACACATCGCCACCGACAATGTCGTCTGCCGGCGCTGTCGGAGCAGCAAGTGCCGCTGCTTTCTCCGCTTCGATCCGGCGTGCTTCGACCACAACATTGTCACGGTCATGTGCAACGCGACGCATCTGCTGGGTTGCCCCACCAGTACCCGCAGGGATCAAGCGGCCAACGATAACGTTCTCTTTGAGACCAACCAGTTTGTCGCGCTTACCTTGGACAGATGCCTCGGTGAGAACACGTGTTGTCTCTTGGAAGGACGCGGCAGAGATGAAGCTGCGCGTTTGCAAGGACGCCTTGGTGATACCCAACAGGATCGGCTCGCCTTTGGCGACACGGCCACCTTTGGACAGAGCCTTTTCGTTGGCTTGATCGAACTCGAGCTTGTCGACATGTTCGCCTTTGAGCAGCGTGGTATCGCCAGATTCCTGAACTTCCCACTTTTGCAGCATTTGGCGCACGATGACTTCGATGTGTTTATCGTTAATTTTCACACCCTGCAGACGGTAAACCTCCTGCACCTCGTCGATCATGTAATCAGCAAGCGCTTCGACACCCATAATGGCAAGAATGTCATGCGGCGCTGGGTTGCCGTCCATGATGTAGTCACCCTTTTGAACGAAGTCGCCTTCGGCCACTGGGATGTGCTTGCCCTTAGGCACCATGTATTCGACCTTGTGATCCGGATCTTCGGAGCTCTCGATCGCGATACGGCGCTTGTTTTTGTAGTCCTTGCCATAGCGCACATAGCCGTCGATTTCCGCGATGATCGCGTGATCTTTCGGGCGACGTGCCTCAAACAGTTCGGCCACACGTGGCAGACCACCGGTAATATCCTTGGTCTTGGCGCCTTCACGCGGGATACGCGCGATAACGTCACCGGCTGCAACTTCTGCACCGTCTTCGACGGACAAAATCGCATCCACCGACATAGGATAGGTGATCGGGTTGCCAGCGCTGTTGCGCAGAGGTTCGCCATTGCCGTCCTGAAGGATGATTTCAGGCTTCAACTCGTTACCTTTGGCAGCTGAACGCCAGTCGATCACGATCTTCTGGGTCATACCAGTCGCGTCATCGGTTTCGTCTTTGACAGAGATGCCAGAGATAAGATCGACGGTCTTGGCAGTACCAGCTGCTTCGGCGATGATCGGCAGCGTGTAGGGATCCCATTCGAACAGTTTGTCGCCTCGCGCCACGTCTTGGCCCTCTTTGACAAACAGCTTGGTACCGTAACCCACTTTGTGGCTCGCACGCTCGTCACCGTTTTCGTCGATGATAAGCAGCTTCATGTTACGGCCCATAACCATGGTTTCATCCGCAGAGTTCTGCAGTGTCATGGCGTTTTCGAACTGGATCTTACCTTCTTGGCCCGCTTCCTGGAAGGACTGCTGACCACCCTGCGCAACACCGCCAATGTGGAATGTACGCATTGTCAGCTGTGTACCAGGTTCACCGATGGACTGAGCCGCGATGATGCCGACGGCCTCACCTTGGTTCACCAAAGTACCACGTGCAAGGTCACGACCGTAGCACTGTGCACAAACGCCTTCTTCGGCCTCACAAGTCAGAGGTGAGCGAATGCGCGCAGAGGCAACACCGGCTTCGTCGATAAGATCAGACATACGTTCATCAACGATTGAACCCGCTGCTGCCAGCACTTCGTCCGTGCCTGGGCGCAGGATGTCTTCTGCAACAACACGACCCAACAGACGTTCGGCCAGTGAGGAAACAACCTCACCATCGTTAACCGCAGCCGTAGCAGTGATCGACGCATCGGTGCCGCAATCGTGCATGCGCACGATACAGTCCTGAGCAACATCAACCAGACGACGTGTCAGGTAACCCGAGTTCGCTGTTTTCAAAGCCGTATCCGACAGACCCTTACGGGCACCGTGCGTTGAGTTGAAGTACTCAAGAACGGTCAGACCTTCTTTAAAGTTCGAGATAATCGGCGTTTCGATGATGTCGCCGTTCGGTTTCGCCATCAGACCGCGCATACCGCCCAGCTGTTTCATCTGCGTAACAGAACCACGCGCACCGGAGTGGGCCATCATGTAAACCGAGTTTGGTTCGTTCTCGGAGCCGTTCTCAGCGTATGTAGTATCGGAAATCGAGCCCATCATCGCGTCGGTGACTTTGTCGTTACACTTTGACCATGCATCAACAACTTTGTTGTACTTTTCACCCTGAGTGATCAGGCCGTCCATGTACTGCTGTTCAAAGTCTTTAACCTGCTCGCGTGTCTCATCAACCAAGGTCCACTTGGTTTCAGGGATCAGCATGTCGTCTTTACCAAACGAAATACCGGCCTTGAAAGCTTGGCGGAAGCCCATGGTCATGATCTGGTCACAGAAGATCACAGATTCTTTCTGACCACAGTAACGGTAGACCGTATCGATGACCTGCTGCACTTCTTTCTTACGCAGCAGACGGTTGACGAGGTCAAACGGCGCCTTTGCGTTCAGCGGCAGAAGCGCACCCAACAAAACACGACCCGGTGTGGTGTCAAAGCGTACCAGCACTTCGTTACCTTCGTTATCGATCTGTTTGATCCGCGCTTTGATTTTTGCGTGCAGGTGTACTTCACCGGAGTCCAGCGCATGCTGTACTTCGTCAACGTTACCGAACACTTTGCCTTCGCCAACCATGCCTTCGCGTTCCAGCGTGACATAGTACAGGCCCAAGATCATATCCTGAGAAGGAACAATGATCGGCGCACCGTTTGCAGGCGACAGAACGTTGTTCGTGGACATCATCAATACGCGCGCTTCCAGCTGGGCTTCCAGCGAGAGCGGCACGTGAACAGCCATTTGGTCGCCGTCAAAGTCAGCGTTAAAGGCCGAACAGACCAGCGGGTGCAGCTGGATCGCTTTACCTTCGATCAGCACGGGCTCAAACGCCTGAATGCCAAGACGGTGCAGCGTAGGCGCACGGTTCAGCATGACAGGGTGTTCGCGGATAACTTCATCCAAGATATCCCAAACTTCGGGGCGCTCTTTTTCCACCAATTTCTTGGCTTGTTTCACGGTCGAGGACAGACCTTTGGCCTCAAGACGCGAATAGATGAAGGGTTTGAACAGCTCGAGCGCCATCTTCTTGGGCAAGCCACATTGATGCAGCTTCAGCTCAGGACCGGTCACAATAACCGAACGGCCAGAGAAGTCGACGCGCTTACCCAAAAGGTTTTGACGGAAGCGACCTTGCTTACCTTTCAGCATGTCAGACAGCGATTTCAGCGGGCGCTTGTTGGCACCAGTGATCACGCGGCCACGACGGCCGTTGTCGAACAGCGCATCAACAGATTCCTGCAACATCCGCTTTTCGTTACGCACGATGATATCAGGCGCGCGCAGCTCAATCAGACGCTTGAGGCGGTTGTTCCGGTTGATAACGCGGCGATACAGATCGTTCAAATCGGATGTCGCGAAGCGGCCACCATCCAGCGGCACCAGCGGGCGCAGCTCTGGCGGGATCACAGGGATCACGGTCATGATCATCCACTCAGGACGGTTGCCGGATTCAAGGAAGGACTCAACCACCTTCAGGCGTTTAATGATCTTCTTCGGCTTCAGCTCGCCTGTGGCTTCTTTCAGCTCTTCGCGCAGCTGGTCGGCCTCGGCCTCCAGATCAATCGCGGCCAGCATTTCGCGGATCGCTTCAGCACCGATGTTGGCCGTGAAAGCATCCATGCCATAGGCGTCTTGCGCGTCCATATACTCTTCTTCGGTCAACATTTGACCGTAGGTGAGGTCCGTCAGGCCTGGCTCGATCACAACGTAGTTTTCGAAATACAGGACACGTTCCAGATCACGCAGAGTCATGTCCAGCATCAGGCCGATGCGGGAAGGCAGCGATTTCAGGAACCAGATGTGCGCAACTGGCGATGCCAGCTCGATGTGGCCCATACGTTCACGACGTACTTTTTGAAGGGTAACTTCAACACCACATTTTTCGCAGACAACGCCGCGATATTTCATGCGCTTATATTTACCACACAGGCATTCGTAGTCTTTGATCGGTCCAAAGATTCGCGCACAGAACAGGCCGTCACGTTCAGGTTTGAACGTACGGTAGTTGATGGTTTCTGGTTTCTTGATCTCACCGAAGGACCACGACAGGATGCGCTCTGGCGAGGCCAAAGACACCTTGATTTCGTCGAACGTCTTCATTGGCGCGACGGGGTTGAACGGGTTGTTTGTTAGTTCCTGGTTCATTTTGATACCTCAAATTTGGTGCGGATGGTGGGGATGCCGTGGGTTTCACCCAGCCTACGTTGGGTGGGCGAAACACAGGCGGCGTGGATGATTACTCATCCTCCTCCGCATCCAGGAGTTCCATGTTCAGGCCGAGGCCGCGGACTTCTTTGACAAGAACGTTGAACGATTCTGGGATACCAGCTTCGAAGTTGTCCTCACCTTTCACGATGCTTTCGTACACTTTGGTACGGCCAGCAACGTCATCCGATTTCACAGTCAGCATTTCCTGCAGGGTGTATGCAGCGCCATAAGCTTCAAGTGCCCAGACCTCCATCTCACCAAAGCGCTGACCACCGAACTGTGCTTTACCGCCCAATGGCTGCTGGGTAACCAGCGAGTATGGTCCAGTAGAACGCGCGTGGATTTTATCGTCCACAAGGTGGTGCAGTTTCAGCAGGTATTTCACGCCAACAGTCACCTTACGGCTGAACTGTTCGCCTGTGCGACCATCAAACAGAACCGACTGACCAGAGCGGTCAAAACCTGCACGTGCAAGGCTGTCGTTTACGTCTGCTTCTTTGGCACCGTCGAAAACAGGTGTCGCGATTGGAACACCGCGACGCACGTTGCCCGCTACTTCCAACAGCTCTTCCTCGTCCAGACCAGTGAGGCCTTCTTCGTAGACGTCATCGCCATAAGCCAGCTGCATTGCTTCACGCACAGGTGTCAGATCGCCGGAACGCTTATATTCTTGCAGCGCTTCGTCAACGTTGATGCCCAGACCGCGTGCGGCCCAGCCCATGTGTGTTTCAAGGATCTGACCAACGTTCATACGCGATGGAACGCCAAGCGGGTTCAGACAGAAATCAACCGGTGTACCATCTGCGAGGAACGGCATGTCCTCCATTGGAACAACTTTAGAGATAACACCCTTGTTCCCGTGACGACCGGCCATTTTATCGCCCGGCTGCAGCTTACGCTTCACCGCCACGAATACTTTGACCATTTTCATCACACCTGGGGGCAAGTCATCGCCACGGCGTACTTTCTCGACTTTGTCCTCAAAACGCGCATCCAAGGTCCGTTTCTGGATCTCGTACTGCTCGTTCAGGGCTTCGACGATTTTCGCGTCGTCTTCGTCCTCAAGGGCAAGCTGCCACCACTGACCACGTGTCAACACCATGTCCAGCGTCTCTTCGGTGATCTGGCTGTTTGGCTTGACGCCGCGTGGGCCTTTGACAGCCACTTTACCAAGGATCATTTCACGCAGACGGGCAAAGATGTTGCGATCAAGGATCGCCATCTCGTCGTCGCGGTCACGCGCCAGACGCTCGACCTCTTCGCGTTCGATCTGAAGCGCACGTTCGTCTTTTTCCACACCGTGGCGGTTAAAGACGCGAACCTCAACAACCGTACCGAAATCGCCCGGCTTAACGCGCAGCGATGTATCGCGAACGTCAGAGGCTTTCTCACCAAAGATAGCGCGCAGAAGCTTTTCTTCTGGCGTCATCGGGCTTTCGCCTTTTGGTGTGATCTTACCTACCAGAATGTCACCCGGCTCAACGTCTGCACCGATGTAAACGATGCCCGCCTCGTCGAGGTTGCGCAGCGCTTCTTCGCCAACGTTTGGAATGTCGCGTGTGATTTCCTCTGGCCCAAGCTTTGTATCACGGGCGGCGACTTCGAATTCTTCGATGTGGATCGAAGTAAACACGTCGTCACGCGATACGCGCTCGGAGATCAGGATGGAGTCTTCATAGTTGTAGCCGTTCCAAGGCATAAACGCGACAACCACGTTTTTACCAAGGGCCAACTCACCCATATCTGTGGATGGACCATCCGCAATAACCTGACCCTTTGTAACCTTGTCGCCTACTTTCACCAGCGGACGCTGGTTGATGCAGGTGTTCTGGTTAGAGCGTTGGAATTTACGCATGCGGTAGATGTCTACGCCCGCATCGCCCAGCTCTAGGTCTTCGGTCGCGCGGATAACGATACGTGTTGCGTCAACTTGGTCGATCACACCAGCGCGGCGCGCCATGTATGCCGCACCCGAGTCACGAGCCACAACTTCCTCTATACCTGTACCAACCAGAGGCGCTTCGGCCTGCAGCAAAGGAACAGCCTGACGTTGCATGTTCGAGCCCATCAAGGCCCTGTTCGCATCGTCATTCTCAAGGAATGGGATCAAGGAGGCAGCAACCGAAACCAACTGCTTTGGTGAAACGTCAATCAAATCCACATTCGAGGAAGGCGACAATGTGTAATCACCTGATTTACGCGTCGAAACCAGCTCATTCACGAACTTCATGTTTTCATCAAGGTTCGCGTTGGCCTGTGCCACCGTGTGGCGCATTTCTTCGGTCGCGGACATGTACTGAACATCATCAGATACAACGCCGTCTGTTACCTTGCGGTATGGCGTTTCGATGAAGCCATATTTGTTCACACGGGCAAAGGTCGCCAGCGAGTTGATCAAACCAATGTTCGGACCCTCAGGTGTCTCAATTGGACACATACGGCCGTAGTGGGTTGGGTGAACGTCACGTACTTCAAAACCAGCACGCTCACGTGTCAGACCACCTGGCCCAAGCGCGGAAAGGCGACGCTTGTGCGTCACTTCGGACAGCGGGTTGGTTTGGTCCATGAACTGCGACAGCTGCGAAGAGCCGAAGAATTCACGTACCGCAGCGGCTGCTGGCTTCGCGTTGATCAGATCTTGCGGCATGACCGTGTCGATTTCGACAGAGGACATACGTTCTTTGATCGCGCGCTCCATGCGCAGCAGACCAACACGGTACTGGTTTTCCATCAGCTCACCAACGGAACGCACACGACGGTTGCCGAGGTGGTCAATATCGTCGATGTCACCGCGGCCATCGCGCAGGTCAACCAGCGCTTTGATGCAGGATACGATATCATCGCGGTCCAGCGTGCGCTGCGTGTCTTCTTTGTCCAGCGCCAGACGCATGTTCATTTTCACACGGCCAACCGCGGAAAGGTCATAGCGTTCGCTGTCAAAGAACAAGGTATCGAACAGGCTGCTTGCCGCTTCGACTGTGGGCGGCTCGCCCGGACGCATAACGCGGTAGATATCCATGAGCGCGGTTTCGCGGTTCATGTTTTTATCTGCCGCCATAGTGTTGCGCATGTATGGGCCAACATTGACGTTGTCGATGTCCAAGAGTGGGATCTCGGTGATGCCAGCGTCAATCAGCTCTTTGGCGGTGCCGCCGATGAGCGTGCCGTCTTTGTCGTATTCCAAGGTCATCTCGTCGCCGGCTTCGACATAAATCGCGCCAGTTTCTTCGTTGATGATATCCTTGGCAACAAAAGTGCCCTGAATGTGATCGTATGGCAGCAGCAATTCGGTCACGTTACCTTCGTCGATCAATTTCTTGACCGCGCGCGGCGTAACTTTTTTGCCTGCTTCAAACAGCACTTCGCCGCTTGCTGCATCTACGATGTCATAGGTAGGACGGGTGCCGCGAACGCGTTCTGGGAAGAACGGCGCGATCCAACCTTTTCCAGCATCCAGACGATACGTGACAGTGTTGTAATACGCATCCATGATCGCCTCTTGGTCGAGACCAAGGGAATACAAAAGCGTGGTGACAGGAAGCTTACGGCGACGGTCAATACGTGCGAACACGATGTCTTTTGCATCGAATTCAAAGTCCAACCATGAACCGCGATATGGGATGATGCGGCAGGCAAACAAAAGCTTACCGGAGGAGTGTGTTTTACCTTTGTCGTGGTCAAAGAAAACACCAGGTGAGCGGTGCATCTGAGACACGATAACGCGCTCGGTACCGTTCACAACAAACGTCCCGTTAGGGGTCATCAATGGCATATCGCCCATGAACACGTCTTGTTCTTTGATGTCCTTAACCGATTTTGCGCCTGTATCTTCATCGATATCAAAAACGATCAGACGGAGCGTCACCTTAAGCGGCGCGGAATAAGTCATATCGCGCTGCTGGCATTCCTCAACGTCGTACTTCGGCTTTTCCAGCTCATACTTTACGTACTCGAGGATCGAAGTTTCGTTAAAGTCCTTAATCGGAAAAACCGACTGGAAAACGCCTTGGATACCATCACCATCGGTGGGGGTTTCTGCGTCGCCTGAGTTCAGGAATAGATCATAAGAAGATTTTTGAACCTCAATAAGGTTCGGCATGTCCAGCACTTCGCGGATTTTGCCATAATATTTACGTAAACGCTTCTGGCCAAGGAAGGATTGTGCCATGTGTCGTGTCACCTTTCGTGTCTCTTGCCGAATGCGCCATCGCCGGGGCCGCGATGCACACCCATAAGAGCGGCTAAGTCCGGTCTATGCTGGAGTACGTCCCACCGTACCCCTCCCGACCATTGGACCTCTCCAGAAAGACGCTTTTGCGTTTAAGCGCCTTTCAAGACAGGTTTGGCTGGACAAGGAATAAACCCTGTCCAGCCATTGTTCAGCGTGGATCCACAACCGCCCTACCCAGCAAAAAGCCCGTAGGGTGGGTGCAACCCACCGACAGGCTTAGGCCAGTTCGACTTCTGCGCCAGCTGCTTCCAGCTTGCCCTTGATGTCTTCTGCTTCGGCTTTGTCGACGCCTTCTTTGATCTTGCCGCCAGCTTCAACCAGATCTTTAGCTTCTTTCAAGCCAAGACCGGTGATGCCGCGAACTTCTTTGATCACGTTGATTTTGGATGCGCCGGCGTTCTTCAGAACGACGTCGAATTCGGATTTCTCAGCTGCGTCGCCACCGGCGTCCGCTGGGCCCGCCATCATGACTGCGCCACCGGCTGCAGGCTCGATGCCGTACTCGTCTTTGAGGATTGTTTTCAGTTCTTGTGCTTCAAGCAGTGTAAGACCAACGATGTCTTCTGCCAGTTTTTTCAGATCAGCCATGTTTTAGCTCTTTCCGTTACGATATGTGTGTTCCAACGTGTAGTTTCAACTAACACGCCGATTTGACGATATTGTCGCTTACGCAGCCTTGTCTTCGATCGAAGACAAGATAGATGCGATGTTGCTTGCAGGTGCGCCAATCGCGCCAGCGATGTTGGAAGCAGGTGCGCCCAGCATACCCGCGATGGAGGAGATAAGCTCCTCGCGCGAAGGCATCTTGGACACGGCTTCTACACCGGCGGCATCCAACGCGTTCTCACCCATTGCACCACCGAGGATGACAAGCTTGTCATTCTCTTTGGAGAATTCCTGAGCAACCTTGGCCGCAGCCACAGGATCCTCAGAGTAGGTCAGAACGGTCATACCCGTCAGAAGGTCAGCAATGCTTGCGCATGGCTTGCCCTCAAGGGCGATCTTGGCGAGCCTGTTTTTGGCAACACGCACAGACCCACCCGCGTCGCGAGCGCGCGCACGAAGGTCCTGCATTTCAGCAACTGTCAAACCGACGTAGTGGCTAACCACTACAACGCCAGAGCTTTCAAAGATTTGGCCGAGTTCGTCGACCAACTGTTCTTTTTGTGCTCTATCCACAGTTTCTCTCCAAATTATTCGGAGGGGTGACCCCCCGAGGCTCATTTTGCCGGACAAATGCCCGACGTCGGGTCCTTACGGGTCCTTCCCAAGATCATCCGAGAGCAAAGCCCTGAAAAATCTAAAGTCATTCCCCATCTCAGGCAGGAATTATGAGATGTTTGACCACCTCACCCGCCATCTCGGACGAAGCGCAAAAAGCGCACGACGAATCGTGCGCTATGATGCAAGTGTTCACATAAGCTGAATATTTGGGTTTGCCAACCGCTAAACGACCCTAGATGTCACGCGCCGACCGCTCGGGGGTGCATTGCCTGAATCGATGCTTTCAGTTCCGTCGTCGAAATTTGCTCTGTGCGAGGAAGATACAGCACATCGCAGAGGTCACGCAAATCATCAAACTTGCCCGCCCAATCATCACCCATAGCAAAAAGATCTACATCAAATCGCCGCACATCCTCCCGCTTTTGCGCCCAATCGCTCTCTGGGATGACCAAATCCACATAACGGCACGCTTCCAGAATTTCGACACGCTGAACATAGGTGATCGCGGTCACCTTACCCTTGCGGGCATTAAACTCATCCGTCGAGCAGCCTACGATCAACCGCTCCCCTAGCTCCGACAAACGCCGCAACAACCTAAGATGCCCGACATGAAACAAATCAAAAGTCCCATAAGTCAGGATTGTTCCTTTTGCCCCCATCATACGCGGACCCCCTCAAGAAAAGAGCTGAATCGTTCTGTCGCGATGTGCCATGGGAACTTGAAATAGGGGTCGGGCGTTTTCCATCCGTCCCCATAGTTGAGCGCCAGCATTTTTTCCGGATTTGCCGGGATCGGATAGGCCGTAATCGAACACGCCTTAAGCGGCAGAACATCCGTTTTCGAAAGCTCGCCCAACGTGTGGGGGTATACATAGAACTTGTCAGCTTCAAACCACGCCGGAAACAGATCGATCTGGACACCGTTGACCGGCGTTAGTTTGAGGATACTCGGGTCATTGATCGCATCTTCATCCAAAACACCTTCATCGCTCAAACGCTGCCGCAGCTCCAACCACTCGCCCGCAGCTGCTTGGCGATTATTCGCCTTTAAAATAACGGCGATATCAATATCGTCATCATGATCTATCAGGCGTTCATCTCGAACAACCCCCAGCAGAGTCCCCGAATTCAGGAAAGCCTCATAGCCATTTTCTTTGAGAGATTTCAGGTGATCCCCTACCCTATCCCAGATGGGCTCATGCGCCATTTCTGCAAAATTATCCTCCCGAAAGGCGTGATTGGTAAGCCGGATACTGCCCAACGAGCTTTTGACCAAAGCCTCAAAGGCGACAAAGCGGTCTTCCAACCCCTTCTCATCGCACAACTCCCTAAGAGTGCGCATGCTACCGACGACCTGCGTTGCACGCTGCCGTAACGCAACAAGATGGGCCACTTTGGCCTCGCGCCACTCAAGTTTGTGCCCCCGCACGCGCAGGCCTTTCAATTCGGTCAAATATTCCCAGCAATCCAGCCCTTGAGCGCCCTCATGAAGAGCCGCTATGCCAATTGCACGGATTTCGAGCAATCGCCGCAGCCGCAAAGCTGCTTCGTCTTTGATATCTTCCGCCACGCTGCTGCCTCACAGGTTTTATTTTGTTTTTATATATTTTCTTGCAGCCTAAGCGCGCAGGTCTCGCTTTGGCAAGATTATTCACCAATTCGGGGAAAGACTGTGATGTAGGGGCGACACGAAACAAAGCCCCTTAGCCCGAAACGAACCGGCCTATACCACTTTTGTCGTGCAACCTGAAAAACACGAGGGGTGCGCCCAACGAAAAAGGGCGCCCCAATAGGGACGCCCTTTAACTGAAATCTTGATCAGATCACTCTGTAACAGCGTTATCCACTGCAACAGTCACACCTGGGCCCATTGTAGAGCTCAGCGCGATTTTTGTCATGTATGCGCCTTTGGCGCCTGCTGGCTTGGCTTTTGCAACTGCGCCAACAAAGGCACGGATGTTTTCAACCAATTTAGCTTCGTCAAAAGATACTTTGCCAACGCCTGCGTGAACAACGCCACCTTTTTCAGCTTTGAACTGTACTTCGCCGCCTTTGGCCGCTTTTACAGCTGCCTCAACGTCCATTGTAACAGTACCAACTTTTGGGTTTGGCATCAGGTTACGTGGGCCAAGTACTTTACCCAAACGACCAACGATCGGCATCATGTCAGGTGTCGCGATGCAACGATCAAAGTCGATCTTACCGCCCTGAACGATTTCCATCAGGTCTTCGGCGCCAACAACGTCTGCACCAGCAGCTGTCGCTTCGTCAGCTTTCGGGCCACGTGCGAATACCGCAACGCGAACGTCTTTGCCTGTGCCGTTTGGCAGGCCAACAACGCCGCGAACCATTTGGTCTGCGTGACGCGGGTCAATGCCGAGGTTCATCGCGATGTCGATGGTTTCGTCGAACTTGGTGTTCGAGTTACCTTTGATCAGCGCTACAGCTTCTTCAACTGTTACGTTTTCTTTGCCTGCGAATGCTTCGCGTGCAGCGGTTGTGCGTTTTCCCAGTTTAGCCATCTTACTTAACCTCGATGCCCATGGACTTTGCGGAGCCCAGAATGATTTTCATTGCCTGATCCACATCGTTTGCGGACAGATCGGCCATTTTGGCTTCTGCAATTTCGCGCAGCTGCTTGGTGGTTACGGAACCAACAGTTTCACGCGAAGGCGTTTTCGCGCCAGAGTTCACTTTGGCCGCTTTTTTCAGGTAGTAGGACGCTGGTGGCGTCTTGATGTCCATCGTGAAGGACTTGTCCTGATAGTAGCTGATCACGGTTGGGCAAGGCGCACCTGGCTCCATGTCTGCTGTTTTTGCGTTGAACGCTTTACAGAATTCCATGATGTTAATGCCGCGCTGACCCAGCGCTGGACCCACTGGTGGGGATGGGTTTGCTTGACCCGCTTTAACTTGCAACTTCATCGTACCGACGAGTTTCTTGGCCATTGGCCTTCTCCTTTGTCATCGGCAAGGTTTCCCCTGCCCTACAAGACCTCAACGCGTTGAGGCCCATTTTCTAGCGTGGTCTGGTCCGGTGCGCGCGCGCATCTCGCCTCCCACAAACGATTCGCCGCGCAGCAATGCCACGTGACGTAAGAACCCGCCTACTAGGACAGTTTGCACATAAGAGCAAATGGTATCTTGGTTCGCAGTGATACATAGCCAATAGTCCGCCGTCAGTTACACGACACGAAGCCGACCTCCAATTGAGAAGCTCGAATTTCGGCTATCAAGAGACTGCTCAACAAGAGGTTGCATTTACAAACAACGCAGCAATCATTCTTTTTGGAAAGTAAATTTCTTAAACTCTATGCTTGGGTATTGAAAAAACATCTTAGACTACCAATTACTCAGCAACGCCCAAACTGGGCACCGACAAAGTCACGCTCGCCGACGGCATCTGACTTCAAAAAAGAGGAAAGGTCGGCAAGTGGTCTATGTGTGCTATGTGGCTTCCATAAGGGTACGCACACACGAGATGTAGGAGTACGTTATGCGTGCATCGTTCATCCTCGAAGCCACGAAACCCTGCGGTACTAAGTATCGTTTTGAGGTTTCCTTGGGACTTCTGTTCCTTGGATGGCTTCTAGGGACCTTCGGGCTTTAAGACTGAAAAGGTCGTTCTTCGGAACGGCCTTTTTTATGCCTGTTGTCTGCACACTTGACCTTGAGGCTGTGCCAAAACCCCGTTCAAAACATTAATTGTTGTTGAAGATTTTAACTGCATTTCGACAAACGACATTCGTGGCGTTGCACAATATCGGTCAATCTGGGCTCAAACCAGCCGCTCCTTAATCTACCGCCCCCAAATCAAAAAAGGCACCTCAGCTTCCGCTGCGATGCCTTTCAATCGATCTATCGGAACTAGGTCCGATTAAACTTGTTTGTTCACCTGAGTGAAATCCAGCTCCACCGGTGTTTCACGACCAAAGATCGACACCATAACTTTGAGCTTTTGGTTCTCGTCGTCCACATGTTCGACCATGCCGTCGAAATCTTCGAACGGGCCGTCGGCAACTTTGATTTTCTCGCCCACTTCAAAGTGGATAAGCGTGCGTGGTGCTTCTTCGCCTTCTTGGACACGGCCAAGGATTGCAGTTACTTCGGCGTCGCGCATTGGCATTGGGCGGCCCTGTGGCCCCAAGAAACCTGTGACGCGGTTGATGGAGTTGATCAGGTGGTAGCCACGATCAGACATTTCCATGTGCACCAGAACATAACCCGGCATAAAGCGGCGCTCGGTTGTTACCTTCTTACCGCGACGGATTTCGATTACTTCTTCGGTCGGGACCAGCACTTCGTCGATCTGATCTTCCATTTCCAGCTCTGCAACCGTTGTGCGGATCTGTTCAGAGATCTTTTTCTCGAAGTTGGACAGAACACTGACCGAATACCACCGTTTTGCCATTTGATCGTCCGTCCTTATTCTGAGCGCCTGTGTCTACTAGCGCATTCAATAAACTCTTTGAGGTCTTACCTCAACTCTTCCCAAACACAAAATCGCTCGCGTCTCGAATCAATGCGACTATGTAATGGGACAGGCCTGCGGACTAGACCACACGCCATTGGGTTTCAAGTGTTTGCGAAGAATTTTGCAGGCAGCCTTGCCCAAGGTCGTGCTTTTGTTTGGCCTTAGCCAAACATGTTCAACACGTACTGCAATCCACCACGGATCACGACATCAACCAAAGCAAAGAAAACAGCAGTAAGTGCAGCGAGGATAAACACCATAACCGTGGTGAGCATCACCTCACGGCGGGTGGGCCATACGACCTTTGCCACTTCGGTGCGGACTTGCTGAATGAACTGAAGCGGGTTGGTGGTGGCCATGGATCACATCCTGAATTGTCGTGTTAGGAGCATCTAGCCGCTGTAGCGCGGTGTTTCAAGGCTGCAAATTGCGCGGGACTTAACCTCCCTCTTTTTGCAACCCATCCAAACGGCGCTCCATCGCCTTATCATGGCGACTGTCGGCACTGGCCAATTCGCCAAAGTCTGGCAGGTACAGGCCATCAACAGTGCCCTCGGGGAAACGGTCAAGGATGGCATCCCATCGAACGGCAAACCGATCCAGACGCTGATGCATCGCTGCGGCCCGCTCGGGACGGCGGTTGGCATACCAACGGCTGATCTTCATCACGCTTTGCCAAAAACCATCATAGCCCAAAATCAGGAAAACTCCGACCATGATCAGGGCAAATAAAAACAACAGCCCAAAAACGAGCCATGGGCGAAACAGCACCAGCAATAGAATTGCCCCAATAGCCATATGGGCTGGCGTCGGACGATATGCTTTGATGCGGTCGATCAAACCTTCAGCGGGGACAACTTGCCTGCGCTTCGGTTCGGCAACCGGTTGTTGAACCGGTTCCACTTTTGTCGGAGCAGCAGCTTTGCGGCCCAGCGAAAAACGGCGCTTTTTCACCTTAGGGGCAAGCAACTCTTGCGCGCGGGCGGCGGCCGCTGGGTCTGATTCTGCATCGGCGAGCAGGGGCAAGCGATCTGATTTCTTGGTCGCCCTCGTGGCAGACCTTGGTGCGTGACCAGCTGTGGCGCGTTCAATCCGCGCCTGTTCTCTAGGAGAAGGCTCCTGCGCGGGGGCCGCTGCGTCTTCTGTCAGGATCGAACGGATCGCACTTAACGAGCTTTCATCAAGCTCGGATGCTGGAGTTTTATCAGTGGGATTCGTCGTTGCGTCTGTCATCTGTTCTTACCGTAAAATTTGGCTACCAGATGAGGGCTTAAAAGCATTTTACGCCGTAACGATGGAACAAATGCGTTTGAAAAACGTCATTGTTTCCAAGGCATGACCTATATGGCCGCGCGACCAGCGACTACCATTCCAAATAGATACAATTTCATGAGAATTTTTGGCAGGGGCTGAGGGACTCGAACCCACGACCCTCGGTTTTGGAGACCGATGCTCTACCAACTGAGCTAAACCCCTATGCCTGCGCATTGGGTAATCTGGATTCCATATAGGTTCAAGGGGCATCGCACATTGTTCGTGCGATTTGCGAGAGGTTTTTACTGTTTGTTGGTTCAGATTGCTCCCCTGCCAATCCTGCTGCGCCAACATGCGCCTCCCGCAAACGCAACAAAGGCCGCCCCTAGGGACGGCCTTTGCTTGGCTAAGTTCGCATGTCAGGCCTTGCGGCCAGAGCAGCTTACTCAGTGATTTTGGATACAACGCCCGCACCAACGGTACGGCCACCTTCGCGGATCGCAAAGCGCAGGCCCTGCTCCATCGCGATTGGCGCGATCAGTTCAACGTCGAACTTCAGGTTGTCACCAGGCATAACCATTTCAGTGCCTTCTGGCAGCTGAACTGTGCCCGTAACGTCTGTTGTACGGAAGTAGAACTGTGGACGGTAGTTCGCGAAGAATGGGGTGTGACGACCGCCTTCTTCTTTGGTCAGAATATAGGCTTCTGCTTCGAACTTCGTGTGTGGGTTAACCGAACCTGGCTTACAAAGAACCTGGCCACGCTCAACACCGTCACGGTCAACGCCGCGCAGCAATGCGCCGATGTTGTCGCCCGCTTCACCGCTGTCCAGCAGCTTGCGGAACATTTCAACGCCTGTGCAGGTCGTTGTTGTGGTGTCACGGATACCAACGATTTCGATGCTGTCGCCAACATTGATTACGCCACGCTCAACACGGCCTGTAACAACTGTACCACGGCCAGAGATCGAGAACACGTCCTCAACCGGCATCAGGAACGGCTGGTCAACAGCACGTGCAGGTGTTGGGATGTACTCATCAACAGCCGCCATCAATTTCTTGATCGCTTCTTCGCCGATTTCTGGGTTGTTACCTTCCATCGCCGCCAAAGCGGAACCTGCGATCACTGGAATGTCGTCGCCTGGGTACTCGTAAGAGGACAGCAGTTCACGGATTTCCATTTCAACCAGTTCCAGCAGCTCTTCGTCGTCTACCTGGTCAACTTTGTTCATGAAAACAACCATGTATGGGATGCCAACCTGGCGGCCCAAAAGGATGTGCTCACGTGTCTGTGGCATTGGGCCATCGGCCGCGTTCACAACCAGGATCGCGCCGTCCATCTGCGCAGCACCGGTGATCATGTTTTTCACATAGTCAGCGTGACCTGGGCAATCAACGTGCGCATAGTGGCGGTCTGCTGTTTCATACTCAACGTGCGCAGTCGAAATCGTGATACCACGCGCTTTTTCTTCTGGCGCGCCATCAATCTGGTCGTACGCTTTGAAGTCACCAAAATACTTGGTGATCGCTGCCGTCAGTGTCGTCTTACCGTGGTCAACGTGGCCAATTGTGCCGATGTTGACGTGTGGTTTGGTACGTTCAAACTTTTCCTTTGCCATGGTGGCGCCCTTCCAAAAATCACAGGGTTCATTGCGAACCAGTATTGCGTATGGCGCGCGACATAGTTGGTCTGGAAGGTAAAATCAAGCGGGTCTTGCAGCCGCGTTGTAGTTTCGTTGCGTGCTGCGGCAAGACGGTCGGTTTATTATCCCGCCTCGTCGGCCTTGGCAGCGTCATCATCCGGCTTTGCCGTTATGACACCCTCAGAAAACCACCCCTCTTCCGCGTTCTTTTTGACAAGGAAGTTTTCGATCTGCTTTACCGCGTTCTGGCTGAGATTCTTGAACTGTTCCTCGGCGGTTTTTGTATACCCTGATCCAACCAGCGGACCTTGATCCAGTGATTCCAGAACCGTGATCTGATGCGCCTTTTCGGTCAGCTTTTTATTTTCGGCGTCATCCCAAACGGTGATCCGAATAATCATAGCCGATTTAGGGGCCGCCACCACAGGCACCCCCGGAGGCGCAAGGAAGTAGCTCTCGATCGAAATGCCAAAGTGGTAAAGACGCGTGCCGTCATAACGATCAAACCGTTCCGAGACCGCCTCTTGCAACATCTTTGTCATCACTTCGGTTTCCAGCTCACGGCTGAGCGGCACCTTTTGGATCTTTGGCGCGACAACAATGTTATGCGCCAGTTTGAAATCCCCCAGCGGCACAGCTGGCTTGCCCAGATCAGCAGCACCATTACAGGCCGCCAAAACACCAACCAACAGCATCGCACCCGTCAACCGCATCAATCTGATCGCACCCATTTGGAGCCCCCTCATTGTTAACAAATGCGATACCGCATGGACCTAAAGGGTGCAATGCGCCGACCGCTTGGCAAGGCCGCAAACAGGGGGTACGTCTGGAATCTGCAACACTTGGCCGGTCAGGAGACAACATGAACCGCATTGTCTGGGCTTTTCTGCCTCTTGCCGCATGTACAACAATCAGCGCTGAACAACGCGATTGGCAACAGCAGACAGAAGGCTTGCCGCAGCAAACCCTCTCTCTATCCTGTGCCAGCGGCCCCAAAGAGGTGCATGTGCTGGGAACAGGTCAGTTTGCCAAAGCGGATGGTTTGATTTTCATCTGCACCACCCCTCTTGCTGGCGGGTTGGCCTGCAGTGCCGAAAATCAACGGCGGATCATAGATTTTGAAACCCGTACCGCTGTGCGCATCTCGAAGGATGGCCACCAAGATACCTGTCAGTTTTAATCGCAGACCTGCTGCATCGCCGCCCATTCGCCATCAGACAAGACATCTGCATAGGGTTTGCCCTTGATGGCCGCCCCTCTGGAAAAATCGATCCGACTGGTCAGCGTAGGGTGGCTGACAAAATGCGAAACGATCCCTTCGGTATCACCGTATTTATCGCGCAATCGCTCAAACATATCGCCCAGCGCCGCCGGAGAGACATTTGCGTTTTCCAGCACCTCATAGGCAAACTCGTCAGCACCTTTTTCCGCAGCTTGAGCATAGTTCGCACTAATCAGTTTTTCCGTCAGAAACAAAACCGCCGCCCCCCCTGCAAAATCACCAAAGAGCAGCCCGAGGATACCGATTGACCCTGCCGACCTCAGCGCATGGCGCGTTGGGTCGCGATTTTCGACGTGACCGACTTCATGCGCCAAAACCGCGGCGATTTCATTCGGGCTTTGCGCGGCATCGATCATGCCGCGGAAAAACACAACATATCCGCCGGGCAGCGCAAAGGCATTGACCATCTCATGATCCAGAACAAACAATTTGATCGCGGCGTCAGTGTCTCGCTCAACATCAAGCGCTACGAGCATCCGCTCAAAAGCGGCTAATCCCTCTTCGCCTTCACAGATCGGCAACGGAGGTAGCCCCGACCCTGCAAGCGCTTGGCGTATTTGTTTAAACGTCGCCTCGCCCAAAGCCCGCTCACCAGCTGGGGGAACATAGGTGGCAAGGCTATCTGCCAACATCGGGACCAATACGCCGACCTGCAATGCAACTGCGGCAACAGCGCCAATGGCCCATGCCGCCAATCGCCCCCGCCCCTTTGGCGGAGCGCGACGTTTAAGCCTGCGCAGATGGGGCAAAAGGGATACGTCAAACAGGTGTAGTCGCGCCAGCGGATCACCCGTCCAGCGCAAAATCACACCCTCCTTACCAGCCGTATCGTCTAGCCGGCGGATTTCATCCAGTGGCCAGCGCACGCCGCTTTCAGCACTTGCTGGCAGGCCAATCTCAAGCATTTGCGCCTGTGTATCAACAGCCAATGTCACGTCTTGGGGAACGGGTGAGTCCCCATCGAAATACGCACTGCGGCGACCATCAAACAGGATATCCGTGCTGCTGTGCCGCTGGGGGAGGTCAGGTGGCATCGTCATATCGCAGCCCCCAAATCCAACGCCTCGGCAAAGCCTTCGGCCTCGGCGAATTCATCGCGTTTACGTTGGTTGATCTCGGCCAAACCAGCAATGTTATGGAGGCTAAGCGTTACCGCCATGTGGCGCATCAGGGGAAACGTGACAAAGACATGATGAAGCACGCCCCAGAACAAAAAGACGGAGAGGTACAACATCGCAAGGATGGTAAACGATAGCCATTGTGGCAGATTTCCCAACGGATCCGATGTGCCAATCTGTGCCTCAAGAAAGGCATCCGGCCCCAGCAACCCAATCGCCACACCCACAATCCCACCCAGCCCAATGATCAGGATCAAATAGGCGATTGTCGTACCAAGCACATAGATCATCGAAATACGCAGACCTTTCAGCTCGGATCGCATTTGGACACCATTCATAGTCTTGCGTCCTGCTAGAATACGTTTGCTAACAAAGCGATAGTGAACCGCGCCATAGATCAGCAACAAAACCAAGGGAATGAGAACAAAGAGACGCGCAGGACGGATCATATTTAGAAGGCTGAGCTCAACCTCCAGCAGCCCACCCAAGGCTTCCGCAAAATCTCCCTCCCCGTCCACCACGAACGGGAGGATAGGATCAAGCCAAACCAGCCAGACACTGCAGAGCCCCAACAAAAGAACCCCAACAGCAAAAGGCATCGCAGCGGGAAACAGCATCTGCCAACGCCCGCCTTGTTCCATCTTGCCAGACCCGAAAAACGTGCGATCCGTTTTATACTTCTCCAGCCAGAACGTCATGCGGGGCCAAAGAATACCCAACGTGCAAATGGTGATCAGCCAATGCACCAAGGCACGCCATGCATAGCCCCACGCCCCCTTCTCCAGACCAAACCGCACACCGCGCCAACGTGTTCGTCCCAGAACATACCGCCGCGCGCGGTATTGCGCGTAAAACCATATAGGAATCACCCCGACAAAACTGGTGAAATACCCTAGGAACGAGCTTTGAAAGAACGAAAAGCTGGCGAACATCAGGACCAGATTTACGATGCCGATGTAAAAAGTCAGGATCACCACCGCGATGAAAAAGCCCAACAGCTTTTCCCACGGATCGCCGACATACTCCAACGGATACCCACCCGGACGGATCGACGACCAGTACCAGCGGCGCAGGCGGGTCTTCATCCAGAAGCGGTAGAACCCCAGCGTGAGAACCGTCCAAAAACCAGATTTCAACGCCAACCAAAACAACGCCGAGCGGTTGCCCACGAACCAAACATCAATCCCCTGTTCGGGAATTGGTGGGGGCGAAAGATCAGGTGAACTTATTGTCACGCGGGAACCCACGAGGTGCCATGCGGCCCGCTGTTGCCCGCTTGCCTGTCCATTCAGCCAGCTCGACCTCGGTACGGGTGCGCCCTGCAGGGTCTAGCCAGCTCAGCCCGTCTGCGCGGTTAAAGGTCGTGGCGTCTGATAGGCCGCCATCCTTGTACTTTTGCATTCGCACACCTTTACCGCGGCCCATTTCGGGCAGCTCGTCCAAGGCAAACACCAGCACTTTGCGGTTTTCACCCACGGCAGCGACGCTATCGCCTTCAACGGATTTGCAAATCATGGCCGTAACATCGCCACGCACATTCAACACCTGCTTACCCGAACGGGTTTGCGCCACTACATCAGCCTCTGGCACGACGAAACCATCCCCTGCCGATGATGCGACCAGCAATTTGCCATCGGGTTTGTGGATAAACAGCTCAACCAGTTGCACCTCGTTTGGCAGGTCAACCATCAAGCGCAAAGGTTCCCCCATGCCACGCCCACCGGGTAGGTTGGCGGCGGATACGGTGTAGAAGCGGCCATTACTGCCAAAGGCCAACAAACGGTCTGTCGTTTCGGCATGAAAGATAAACCGCGGTCCGTCACCGTCTTTGAATTTCAACTCACGCGCCAGATCAATGTGGCCCGTCATGGCGCGAATCCACCCCATCTCGGAACAGACGACCGTTATCGGCTCACGGTCGATCATGGCCTCGATCGGCACATCCTCGATCACACCGGCCTCGGCAAAAGTGGTTCTGCGGGCGCCGCCATCATATTGCTTGCCGAATTGCTTTTTCGTCTCACGCAACTGGTCTGTAATACTGTCCCACTGCAGGCTTTCGTTCTCCAGCAGATCTTCTAGCCCAGCGCGCTCTTCCATCAGCTCGGTTTGTTCGCGCAAAAGCTCCAGTTCTTCGAGGCGGCGCAAGCTGCGCAAGCGCATATTCAGGATGGCCTCGGCCTGCACTTCGGACAACTCACCATCGCCAGCGGCGGGCGAGACATAATCCTTTTCATCCATCGCACGCACGTGGGTCTTACCCCAGTCTTCGCGCATCAAGGCATCTTTTGGCTCATCATCATACCGGATGATGTCGATCACGCGGTCTAGATTGAGGAAGGCAACGATAAAGCCCTCCAACACTTCCAGACGGTGGTCGATCTTTTCCATGCGGTGACGCGAACGGCGCTCCAGCACTTCGCGGCGGTGATCAAGGAAGGCGCGCAGCACTTCCTTCATCGAGCACACCTTAGGCGTGACGCCGTCGATCAGCACGTTCATGTTCAACGAAAACCGCACCTCTAGATCAGAAGAGCGGAACATCATGCCCATCAAGACCTCGGGATCGACGTTTTTCGAACGCGGCTCCAGCACCATGCGCACGTCTTCGGCGCTTTCGTCGCGCACATCTGCAAGGATCGGGATCTTTTTGGTCTGGATCGCCTCGGCAATCTTTTCAATCAGCTTGGACTTTTGAACCTGATAGGGAATTTCGGTCACAACGATCTGCCACTGGCCGCGGCCAAGGTCTTCGACCTCCCAACGCGCGCGCAGGCGAAAGCCCCCCTTACCCGTGCGATAGGCTGTTGCAATACTGTCTTCGGGCTCAACAATCACGCCGCCTGTCGGGAAATCCGGCCCCGGCACATAGTTGAGCAACGTGTCATCACGCGCGTCAGGCGTTTTGATCAGATGGATACAGGCGTCACACAGCTCGGATATATTGTGCGGCGGAATATTCGTCGCCATCCCCACAGCAATCCCGCTAGAGCCATTGGCCAAAAGGTTCGGAAACTGCGCTGGCAAAACTGACGGTTCTGTCAGACGGCCATCATAGTTGTCGCGAAAATCAACGACGTTTTCGTTGAGGCCTTCCAGCATTGCCTCGGCGACCAATGTCATACGCGCTTCGGTGTATCGGCTGGCAGCGGGGTTATCCCCGTCGATGTTGCCAAAGTTACCCTGCCCATCCACCAGCGGATAACGCACGTTAAAGTCCTGCGCCAAACGCGCCATCGCATCATAGATCGCCGCATCACCATGCGGGTGGAAATCCCCCATCGTGTCGCCGCTGATCTTGGCAGACTTTAGAAACCCACCCGTCGAATTCAACCGCAAGCGATTCATCGCATATAGGATTCGACGGTGAACCGGCTTTAACCCATCGCGCGCATCAGGCAGCGCACGGTGCATAATCGTACTAAGCGCATACGTGAGATAGCGATCACCCAACGCACGGCGAAGGGGTTCTGACGTTTCCTCAAATCGAGGGGCGGCTGGGTTTTGCGTATCTGACATGCAAGTTGTTTAGCCGTGCCGCGACAGGTCGACAAGCGGTAGCCATACCAAATTGCAAAGCTCATTGGGCGAACGTGGCATTCAGGATACGTGCCAATTTTCTTCCTTTTTCCCCTCAAAAAAGTTCACGAACTTTGATACCTAAGGTGTGGGGGAAGCCAGATTCTTGGTTTCTATGAGAATCTGTTGGAGCCGTAACCATGAAAACCTTTATCCTTTTGACTTTCGGCTTTTTGGCCTTTGCCTTTTATGAGCTAAGCGGTGGATCGGATTTCCAACCAGCAAGCGCACGCTTGGCTGCTGAAGCGCCCGAAGCAGATGAAAAGATTGTTGCTGCCGCAGAGCCCCCCGCCGCGCAGGAGGCCCCCTCGATTATTGACACAGCCTCCATTGCCAAGATCGATAGCACACCAGACGTAACACGCGTCTCACTGAGCCTTACCAATGTTAGCGAAGCCGCCGAAGAGGCGACGACAACCGAAGCAAAAGTTATCGACAGCGTGGAAACGCCTCAGATCATCTTGCCGAGCCTGATCGCAACAACAGACACCACTGCACCCCAAACCCAAGACGGTGACATCCGCACCGTATCCGGTAACCGCGTGAATGTGCGTGGAGGGCCGTCAACCGACTATGGCATCGTCAACAAATTAACCCGCGGCGTTTCCGTTGAGGTTTTGGAAGACAACGGAAACGGATGGGTTCGCATGCAACCCCTAGATGGCGGCGAGCCAGGATGGATGGCCGATTTCTTGCTCACTTCGGGCTAAGGCCAACAAGGGCAATTGCCATTCTATCCAAAACAACGCACATCAGGCCTCGTTCACCAACGGGGCCTTTTTTATGTCTAAACGCACAATCCTCATTACGGGCTGCTCTTCGGGGATCGGCTATGCCGCCGCCCACGGCATGCGCGAACGCGGCTGGCATGTCTATGCCGCCTGCCGTCAGGAACTGGATTGCGCGCGCCTACGCGAAGAAGGTTTTGACAGCCCCCGCATTGATTATATGGACCCCGACAGCATCATCGTCGCCTTGGCAGATATTCTGGAGGATACTGGCGGCACTTTGGACGCTGTTTTCAACAATGGCGCCCACGCCACACCAGGTGCGGTTGAAGACATCCCGACCGAAGCGCTTCGCGAGATATTCGAGGCAAACTTCTTTGGGTGGCACACGCTAACCCGCGCGATCATCCCCACGATGCGCGCCCAAGGGCATGGCCGTATTGTCCAATGCTCCTCTGTTTTAGGGCTTGTCGCCCAACCTTGGCGCGGCGCCTATAACGCCACCAAATTTGCTCTTGAAGGTCTTACCGACACGCTGCGCCTTGAGATGCGTGGCACTGGGGTTCATCCGATCCTGATCGAACCCGGCCCGATTACCTCAAAAATCCG
Source organism: Sulfitobacter donghicola DSW-25 = KCTC 12864 = JCM 14565 (assembly GCF_000622405.1). Taxonomy (NCBI): domain Bacteria; kingdom Pseudomonadati; phylum Pseudomonadota; class Alphaproteobacteria; order Rhodobacterales; family Roseobacteraceae; genus Sulfitobacter; species Sulfitobacter donghicola. Next base: position 1,842,255 of record NZ_JASF01000005.1, on the reverse strand, counting down.
CTCAAATTCGATCCCCCATTTTGAACGCTGGGTCGATTGGGAAAACTCGGCCCGTGCGCATCAGTACGAAACCGAACTGGGCCCACGCCTGTATAACGCCTCAGGGCCGGATAAATTTGAGCTCCCCCCCCAAGCAGTTGTCAAAAAGCTGATCCATGCCGTTGAGGCCCCGCGCCCACGCCCAAGGTATTACGTGACAACGCCGACCTATCTGGCTGGGACAATTCGTCGTATACTACCAACGCGCCTACTGGATCGCGTTCTCTCCCGTTAAAGAGTAAACCAACACCTCAAACAGCTATCAAAGGGAATACCCTATGTCTGATCCGTTTTTCATCGTCGTCATTATCGCGATTCTGGCAGTTGTTGTTGTGCTGCTTATGGGCCTGGGCGGGTTTGCAAAGGGCGGCGCGTTTAACAAAGCCAACTCAAACAAATTGATGCGCTGGCGTATCATTGCGCAGTTCATTGCCGTTGTCCTAATCATGATCTACGTTTTCTTCATCAAGGGGTAAGCAGATGGTTGTTTTGAACAAGATTTACACCCGCACGGGCGATAAAGGCGATACCGCCTTGGGCAATGGCGCGCGGGTTGCAAAGCACGACCCCCGCGTTGAAGCCTATGGCACATCTGACGAATTGAACTGCTTTGTCGGCATCGCCCGCCTTCATGCAAAGGATGAAACCGACGCCGCCCTATCGCGCATTCAAAACGACCTGTTCGATCTGGGTGCAGACCTGTGTCGCCCCGATATGGAACAGGACGCAGCGGCCGAGTACCCGCCGCTGCGTATGGCCGATGCCCAAGTTGATCGTCTGGAATCTGAAATTGACGAGATGAATAAATCCCTAGAGGCGCTGCGCAGCTTTATCCTGCCAGGCGGAACCGAACTCGCTGCCCATCTACATGTATGTCGCACAGTTGCACGCCGCGCCGAACGCCTAGCGACCGAACTCGCGACGCAGGAATCTGTTAATACCGCTGTCATTCGGTACCTCAACAGACTTAGCGATTGGTTCTTTGTGGCGGCGCGCTCTGCCAATAATGGTGGAAAAGACGATATTCTATGGGTTCCTGGCGCAAACCGCTAAACCCCAGAACCACCCCCAAAGCTGATGTAAAACCCAACGCGGCAACGCAATAAAATTGCCTGTGAGCAGGCAAAAACGTTGTAACGTGACGTGCCTCTGCCCCCATGTGGCGATTTTACGCTGTTTCGATCCGAATTGCTTCGTTAGACATGGCACAGATTTATTGGCTAGGCCCCTATGGGTCTGAGTCGCAACCAAGGAGAAAATCGCTCATGAAGGTGCTCGTACCTGTCAAACGCGTGATCGACTATAACGTGAAAGTACGCGTAAAAGCGGACGGTTCAGGTGTTGATCTTGCCAACGTTAAAATGTCCATGAACCCGTTCGACGAGATTTCCGTTGAACAGGCGATCCGTTTGAAAGAAGCGGGTCAGGCGGATGAAATCGTCGCGGTATCCATCGGTGTAAAGCAGGCGCAGGAAACTCTGCGCACAGCTTTGGCAATGGGCGCAGACCGTGCGATCCTTGTGGTTGCTGCGGACGACGTACATGACGACATCGAACCTTTGACCGTTGCGAAAATCCTGAAAGGGATCGTCGACGAAGAGCAGCCAGGTCTGGTTCTTTGCGGCAAGCAAGCAATCGACAACGACATGAACGCAACCGGCCAAATGCTTTCTGCTTTGATGGGCTGGTCCCAAGCGACATTCGCCTCCGAAGTTGCAATTGAAGGCGACAAAGCCGTTGTAACACGCGAAGTAGACGGCGGCCTGCAGACAATCAAAGTGGGCATGCCTACTGTGATCACCGTAGACCTGCGTTTGAACGAACCTCGCTATGCTTCCTTGCCCAACATCATGAAGGCAAAGAAAAAGCCACTGGATGAGAAAACTCCAGCGGACTACGGCGTAGAGGTCTCCAACCGTCTGGAAATCGTCAAAACCGAAGAGCCAGCAGCACGTGCAGCAGGCATCAAGGTTGGTTCGGTTGACGAGCTGGTCGAGAAACTTAAAGAAGCGGGGGCTGTGTAATGGCTGTTCTACTCCTTGCAGAAGTAAACGATGGCGAATTGGCAATGGACGCAACGGCAAAGGCCGTTACCGCAGCCAAACAGCTGGGTGATGTAACCGTTTTGGCGGCGGGCGGCTCTGCTGCTGCAGCTGGTGAAGCAGCGGCCAAAATCGACGGCGTTGCCAAGGTTCTGGTTGCCGAGGATGGTTCCTTGGGCCACCGTTTGGCTGAAGCCACTGCCGCGTTGATCGTGTCCTTGGCTGGTGATTACGATCACATCGTAGCCCCGGCAACAACAGACGCGAAAAACGTGATGCCACGTGTTGCGGCCCTGTTGGATGTGATGGTTATCTCTGACGCTTCCGGCGTTGTAGATGCCGACACGTTCGAGCGCCCAATCTATGCGGGTAACGCAATCCAGACTGTTAAATCCACGGATGCAAAGAAAGTTATCACTTTCCGTACCTCCACATTTGACGCTGCTGGCGAAGGTGGCTCCGCATCTGTTGAAACCGTTTCCGCAGCCGCAGATCCTGCCCTGTCCGAATGGGTCGAAGACAAAGTTGCGGAAAGCGACCGCCCAGAACTGACATCCGCTGGTGTTGTTGTTTCCGGTGGCCGTGGCGTTGGCTCTGAGGATGACTTTGCGCTGATCGAAAAGCTGGCAGACAAACTGGGCGCGGCTGTTGGCGCATCCCGTGCGGCTGTTGACTCGGGCTATGCCCCGAACGACTGGCAGGTTGGCCAGACCGGTAAAGTTGTTGCACCTGAGCTTTATGTCGCTGTTGGCATCTCTGGTGCTATTCAGCACCTCGCCGGCATGAAAGACAGTAAGATCATCGTTGCGATCAACAAAGACGAAGAAGCACCTATCTTCCAGGTTGCTGATTACGGCCTTGTTGCTGACCTGTTCGAAGCTGTTCCAGCCTTGATCGAAAAACTCTGATTTTTTCAGATACATTCAGAATGGAAAGCCCGCCCTTGGCGGGCTTTTTACATTAAGCGATCCAGAACTGGCCTGAGTTTATTAGCGATCTCAGTATGAAACGCGGGGCCCTGCAATGTCCGCGCAGCCGCTTCCTGAAACGATGTATACACCATCCCTTCCCGCCTCGCGCTTTCGTCTATGGCATCACAGGACACCTCTAGATAGGCATCTATCAACCCGCTAAGGGCTCTCAGCATTTCATCTGTAACAAATGCGGGCCCTCTTGCCGTGTTCTTGTTCTGGCTTTCCAGCGAGGTCTCCAAGCCCAACAAAATCACACGCTTTCCCAACCGCTCGATCAACTGCTGCATCCGTTTCAACCAAACCCTCTGAAGCATCCGCTTAACCAGCTCAAATCGCTCGGCATCCATGGTCCAGAGATGACCCAGCATATGTTGGGTAAAGTTGAACTGTGTAAAATCCACTGTGGGATACAGGCTTTCCAACTGTGCCGATGCTTTTAAAAATCGATCATTCCGACGAGGGTGCACCGTATAGTACAGATTGCTAAGGTTTGCCGCCCCAAGGACTTCCAAAACCGTCACCCGCGCATTGGAGGCGAGTTCGCACACAATTGGTTCACCCGCAAAAACATCCAAACCCGCGTTTAGTTGCCCAAGGTTCACCGAAGTGACCCCTGTCAAATGCTCAACCTTCAACGGATAAGGTTGCGCAATAAATTTACCAAATGTCTGCGTGCCGCCAATGAAGGCCACATAGGGTGCCTCCAGATCACGCCTTGGCCCACGGAATAAAAGTCTGGACGCACCAAAACGGTACGGCAAATAGTCAAGGGCCCCCGGCCCCTGTTGAATATAGGTCATAACACCCACCTTTTTCTCACCCGCGATGATCATGGCCAGCAAGCAGTTACGATTCGTTTAAAGGTGGCATTCACATAAACTTTTCCGCATTACCTCCCCTTGCGGATAACCAAGCTACAACCGTAAGCTGGCCGCAACGCAGCATAGGAGCAGAACCATGCAGATCCAGACAATAGGAATCGTTGGCGCAGGCCAGATGGGCAATGGTATTGCGCACGTCATGTCACTGGCAGGGTATGATGTCTTGCTCAATGACATCAGCGAAGATGCCCTTACCAAAGCATTGGAAACGGTGCGGGGCAACATGGCCCGTCAGGTAGGCCGTGGAAAGGTCTCTGAGGCTGATATGGAAGCAGCCCTTGGGCGCATGAAGGTAACGACCCAGCTGTCTGACCTTGGCCCTTCTGATTTGATCATCGAAGCCGCCACAGAACGGGAAGAAATCAAGCAAGCTATCTTTGAGCAACTGCTACCCCACCTCAAACCAGAAACGATTCTGACGTCAAACACCTCTTCCATTTCAATTACACGTCTGGCCAGTCGGACGGATCGGCCCGAAAAATTTATGGGCTTCCACTTTATGAACCCCGTTCCGGTTATGCAGCTGGTGGAACTCATCCGAGGAATCGCAACCGACGAAGAAACGTTTGCCGCCTGTAAAGAAGTCGTCGACCGCCTCGGGAAAACTGCTGCCTCTGCAGAGGATTTTCCAGCCTTTATCGTCAATCGGATCCTGATGCCGATGATCAACGAGGCCGTCTATACCCTGTACGAAGGTGTCGGGAACGTTCAATCTATCGACAGCTCGCTCCGCCTTGGGGCGAACCACCCGATGGGGCCATTAGAGCTGGCTGATTTTATCGGATTAGATACCTGTCTGGCCATTATGAACGTACTGCATGACGGGCTGGCAGATACTAAATATCGCCCCTGTCCGCTGCTCACGAAATACGTTGAGGCAGGCTGGTTAGGCCGCAAAACAAAACGCGGTTTTTATGACTATCGCGGAGAGGTACCCGTACCGACCCGCTAGTCCTTTAGCCCCAGCGTGTGGGCGCGAAGCCACTCCATAAATTTGCGCGGATCATCCGCGCGCGCATCAATTTCCGATTGCGGGATTGGCTCTCCGACAATCGGTTTTTGCGGCTTGTTACAGCTGTGTACAATTTCGTGCAGCAGAAGGCCCTGACGCACCATCGGGGAAATTTTATTCGCGATCTGATAGGCGCGGCTGTTTTGCCCCGGGAATTTCATGGGTACAACCCGCGCCCCTGAGCGGCGGATCATCTTGGCTGTGAACACGTTCCATTCCGCCTCTACGGCAGGGCCCCACCACGTGTCAGAAGCAGCCACAACGCCAGATGGGAACAGAGCAACCACGCCGCCCTCTTTGAGGTGTTTCATTGCTTTTGCGCGCATCTCGACACCCTTACGCTGGGCATCTGGATCGTGTGGAAATGGCACGGGGATCATATAGCTGCCCGCCACTTCGTCGATCGACGTCAAAAGGGACCGCGTAAGAATACGATAGTCTGGGCGAACCCGCCCGATTAGATCGGCAAAGATCATACCATCAACCATCCCGTGCGGGTGGTTAGCGACAACAATCACAGGACCTTCCTTTGGGATAAGGTCCAATTGCTCTTGTGGCGTTTTCAGATCGATACCCATTGTATCCAAAGCTGAGCGCCAAAAACCCTGCCCAGTCGGCGCGCCATTTCGCTCAAACTTTTTGATCATCCGCAGGATTTGTAACCTGCCCGTCAGCATCTCCATGACGCTGATCATCCGCGATTTCCACGGGTCGTCGAACGTAGAAGCGTAGGACAAGCTGCTTCGGTCGTAGGTGGTAAAGTTTACCTTTTCAGCACTATCGTTGCTGTGAGACTGCGTCATAACAGGTTGGGTATTCTCAGCCACTTAGGCAACCTCGCTCAAACATTCATCATGGCGGGCGCCTACATGCCCTCGCCGAACTTGTCAGCAACTAGCGCAGTAATAGCAGCCGCAAGTGCATCCGCATCTGTGCCCGTCGTTTCAACGTCAATAAAGCTTCCATTGGCCGCTGCCAACATCAAAAGCCCCATAATACTGTCCCCCGAGGCATTCATGCCATCCTTGGAGATTTCCGCGCTGGCATCAAAACCTTCCACAACTTCAACCAGTTTCGCTGAAGCCCGCGCATGCAAACCTTTTACATTAACAATTTCTAACGTCATTTTAGTCATGGAAAGGCCTTGTTATTCGGAACTGACATTTTGCGTGTCGATGTATTTCTTACCAGCCTCAAGAGCGGCCCGAACAGCATCCGGAACCGCTTTACTCCTGCTCTTGGCCAGCTTGATCAACATCGGAAGATTTGCACCATAAATAATCCGGCGCCCTGCTGGCTTGCAGGCAGGTAAGCTCAAATTCGAGGGGGAGCCGCCAAAAAGATCCGTAACGACAACGACACCATGGCCGCGGTCAACCGCGTCCGCTGCGTCGCAAATCTCTGATTGTTTTGCAGCCCGGTCATGATCGGCCCGGATTTCGATCGCCCGAACCCCTTCTTGGGACCCGACAACATGCTCGATGGCAGCGAGATACTCTCGGGCCAAACCACCATGTGCCACAATCACAATACCAATCACGTTGCTTACGATTCCTTTTGTTCGCGAGAAGCAATTTCTCGGTGTCTAATTGACACCTGCCAGCCAGCATTCGCAAGCTGCTTTGCATGACTTTCCGCAAGTGTCACCGATCTATGTTGCCCTCCGGTACAGCCAAACGCGATGGAAAAGTGGCTTTTCCCCTCTTCGCGACATGCTGGCAGGATTAACAAACTCAGATCCAGAACTTTCTGAGAGAACTCCTCAAACCTCGGGTCGGTGGCAACATGCGCCGCAACAAGAGGATTAGTCCCATTCAAAGCCCGCAAAGACGGGTCCCAATAAGGGTTCTTTAAAAAGCGGCAGTCGTAAACCATATCAACCGACCGTGGCAGCCCCCGTTTATAGGAAAAGGACTGAACCGTTACCGCGAGATGGCGCTTGCCCCCAGGGGCGAACCATTGCTCGACTTCTGCGCGCAGTTCGTGAACGTTCAGGCCAGATGTGTCGATCAACACATCAGCCCGCGCGCGAAGAGGTTTTAAAAGCTCTTGCTCGGCCTGAATGCCGTCCGCAGGACGATCCGCTGGTGCCATCGGATGACGTCTGCGGGTTTCGGAAAAACGATGCAGTAAAACCTCGGTGCTGCAATCCAGAAACAACAGCTCTGCAACAACGCCAGCGCGCATGGATAGGCGCCCCAAAAGATCGATAACCGTGTTCGTCGAAAAATCACGGTTACGCGCATCAATCCCCAGCGCCAAAGGGCGGGTTTGATCCGTCTCATCAAACAAAACCGGCATCAATCGCAACGGCAAGTTATCGATCACTTCAAAACCAGCGTCTTCCAGAACGTTCAACGCCGAAGAGCGTCCAGCACCGGACGGACCGGAAACAAAAACGATGCGCCGTGTCGGCGGGGCCAAGTCAGCCATTAGGTCTGGTCTCCTATTCCTTGCACATAAGCAAGAATTGCGGATGGGAAATAGGGTGCTTCTACCTTGTGTAGGCAAGGCAAGGTTATGTCCAGTATCGACATGCTTTGCCGCTGGGGCAGACGCGCCTCCTCGGCCTTGGAAAGGTCAATCACGACCGAGACAACCGCGTCTTTTTGATAGGGTATTTCTAAAATCCCAACCCCGCGTGCTTCTATCTTTCCCGCAATCGTGGCCGGACAGGTAGCAACGACCAGACCGTCCCGCCGTGTCACATCCGTTCTATCATCCGAGACCAGTTTCGCCCCCAATGCGATCAACTGCAAAGAAAGCGCCGATTTCCCGCTGCCTGAAGGCCCCAAGATCAAAATGCCACGCCCGTTTACCGCAACGCAATTTGCATGCAGGTTCTGGGAGTAAGAGCTCATCCTTTAGATCGGCAGACCAACAACGAAACGCGCGCCAAGAGGATCAGAAGTGATGTCTGCTTCGGTTGGGCGGATGTTCTCTGCCCAAATAACACCGCCATGCGCTTCTACGATCTGTTTTGAAATCGCAAGACCAAGTCCCGAGTTATTGCCGAAATGCTCATCAGGACGCTGGGAATAGAACCGTTTAAAGATCTTGGCCAGCGCCTGATCAGGAATGCCTGGGCCAGTATCTTCGACAACAATCAACACGCGGTTTTCCCGCTTGCGGGCCCAAACCCGAATGGCGTCACCGTCTTCGCAAAAGGAAATCGCGTTTGTGATTAGGTTCACAAAAACTTGGGCCAAGCGCGCTTCCAAACCTTGCACGACAATCGGGTCGGACGGCAAATCCACGATAAAATCGATACCTTTTCCCTTGGCGTCTTGGCCAAGGTATTCGCCCAAGTTCCCGAGCATCTTCATCAGATTAAACGGTTCTTCTTCCTCTTTGACCAGCTCGCTGTCCAATCGCGAAGCGTTGGAAATGTCGCTGACCAGACGATCCAATCGGCGAACATCATGGTCGATCACGTCTAGCAGCTTTTCGCGTTGATCCTCGCGTTTGATCATCCGCAAAGTCCCCACCGCCGAGCGAAGAGAGGCCAGCGGGTTTTTAATCTCATGGGCAACATCAGCCGCGAACTGTTCGTTGCCGTCGATCCGGTTGTAAAGAGCCGAAATCATACCGCGCAGCGCACCTGAAAGCCGTCCGATTTCATCAGGTCGCGCTGTTAGATCCGGAATACGAATGCGACCCGGGTTCATTTTTCGCGCATCTTTGTCGCGTCCCAATTCCGCCGCCGCCGCAAGGTCAGAAAGGGGATTAGCAATCGTCGAGGCCAAAACAAGGCTCAGGCCGATAGAGACAAGCGTCGCAATGATGAACATTTGCAAAACCCGCTCACGTTCACTGCTGACCAATCTATCGATCTCACCACTGGCGCTCGCAATCGCAACAGCACCTACTGCGGTACCGCCCTGCTCAATCGGGGTGGCAACCGCAAGCAAAGTTGCGCCAGCTTCGTCGCGCTCCTCTTTGATTTGCGGCCCGTTTAGCAATGTCGCTTCGATAACTGGCTTTAGGCGCTCTTCGATGGTCATCGGCTCGCCGTCCGATCGGAAAGGAGTGGCCAGTGCCTCCCACAACCAATTAAGACCGTCCGTCAGGATCGTTTTGCTCTCGGCTCCGGCGGCTACGGCATCAATCGCGCCTTCATAACGGGAAATCAAAGCCCCATCAGGATCGAATACAAAAACCTGAATACCACTGCGCAGGTCCAACCCGTTCAGAGTTTTTTCAATGTCCACACCTTCGCCGACAGACAGGTCCACAGTTTGCCCTTCAGGCAGCTGGGCCTCGACAACATCGGCGATCAACTCGGCCTCGGAAACAAGAGACGCAGCGCGCTGAACAGCAAGGCTTTCGCGAGAGGAATTGAGGTACAAGATACCCGCAACCAGAACATTCAACGCAATGAGATTAAACGTAATGATCTTTCGTGTCAGCGGCGACGCACGCAACGAGAACAAGCCGCGCCGCTCGCGGCGCGCTCTTATCTCGTTTGGTGCAGCGCTGTCTGGGGCGACCCAATCGTCGCCTAGAACAACATCACCATCGCTTTTTGCGGGGGTAAAATCGCGCACGAACTTCCTTTCGGCTAAAGCCCTATTAACGAATTACTCTTCGTTATACCTGTAACCAATACCATAAAGCGTCTCAATCGCCGAGAATTCATCATCCGCTGAGCGCATCTTTTTACGCAAGCGCTTGATGTGGCTATCGATGGTACGGTCATCTACATAAACCTGATCATCATAGGCTACGTCCATCAGCTGATCTCGTGACTTTACGAAACCAGGACGTTGGGCCAAAGCCTGCAGCAACAAAAACTCGGTCACGGTCAGCGACACATCTTTGCCCTTCCAGCTAACGGCGTGGCGCAGCGGATCCATCCGCAAATCACCGCGTTCCATAACCTTGGTGTCTTCGGTTTCACCGACCTCATCCGTCGCCACCGCGTCCTGACGGCGCAGCAAGGCGCGAATGCGCTCTACCAGCAAACGCTGCGAGAACGGTTTTTTCACGTAATCGTCCGCGCCCATGCGCAAACCCAACACTTCATCAATCTCATCGTCTTTGGACGTCAAAAAGATAACCGGCATCGCCGTTTTCTGGCGAAGACGCTGAAGCAGGTCCATCCCGTCCATCCGCGGCATCTTGATATCCAAAACAGCCATGTCCGGCATCCGCTTGTTAAAAGCGTCCAGCGCGGCCTGACCATCATTATATGTTTCCACCTCAAAACCTTCAGCTTCGAGAGTCATCGAGACGGACGTCAGGATATTCCTGTCGTCGTCAACCAATGCAATTTTTGACATTGCCCGTTTCCTTATGCTGCTCAATATAGTCTTTTGTTTTTAAGTACATTGATCACTCCTTAGGGGGACGAATCAATCCCAAAATTCGAATCAGTCAAATCTATGGCCACATTTCAGCCATATTTTGTTGCGGAATGGCTAATTTGCCGCACATTCACGATCTGGGCATTAGAATTTCACCCATTTCGGGTCATTTCGTCGCAACTGGTCTAGTGAAAATACAGGATTTTTGGCCAGCTTGCAGCATTTGGTTATGTGGTGGCGCTAACTATAGAAACGCGCCTGTTCAATCCGCAAATCATCGTGTTAAGAGGCCGCTATTCCACATCCGCCCGAGCGCTTTTGGTACCGGGCATTCCCCACTATGCTGCCTCAAAGAGGCAGTTTCAAAAGGAGACATTGCATGCAAACCGGACGGGTAAACCCGAACTTCAACCTAGACGATCAAGGGATCAAAGGGTTGGGCAATGTCTATTATAACCAGATGGAGCCAGCACTGATCGAGACCGCCCTAAAACGCGGCGAAGGGTCTCTCGGCAACGGCGGCGCTTTCCTTGTCACGACCGGAAAATTCACGGGCCGTTCACCAAAAGACAAACACGTCGTCATGAGCGACAGCGTAAAAGACACGATCTGGTGGGAAAACAACGCGGAAATGTCCGAAGCCGGCTTTGACGCGCTTTACATTGATATGCTCGCCCACATGGAAGGTCGCGATTACTTCGTACAAGACCTTGTTGGCGGTGCAGATCCAAAGCACGCAATCAACGTTCGCTTTGTGACCGAGCTGGCATGGCATGGCCTGTTCATCCGCAACATGATGCGTCGCCCTGATCGCGATCAGCTGGATGATTACCTTGCCGATTTCACTGTAATCAACTGCCCTAGCTTCCAAGCGGACCCAAAGAAACACAACTGCCGCTCTGAAACAGTGATCGCGATGAACTTTGATCGCAAACTGATCCTGATCGGCGGCACCGAATATGCTGGCGAAAACAAAAAATCTGTCTTCTCCCTGCTGAACTACTTGCTGCCTGAAAAAGGCGTGATGCCGATGCACTGCTCGGCCAACCACGCCATTGGCAACCCCGTTGACACGGCGATCTTCTTTGGCCTCTCAGGCACTGGTAAGACGACGCTGTCAGCCGACCCTTCCCGCACGCTGATCGGTGATGACGAACACGGCTGGTCCGATACGGGTACCTTCAACTTTGAAGGCGGCTGCTATGCCAAGACAATCAACCTGAGCGCCGAAGCCGAGCCTGAGATCTTTGCCACGACCGAGAAATTCGGCACCGTGATCGAAAACATGGTTTACGACGAAGACACCAAAGAGCTCGACTTTGAGGATGACAGCCTGACAGCCAACATGCGTTGCGCCTATCCGCTGCACTATATCTCAAACGCCTCTAAGAAAGCCGTTGGCGGACACCCAAAGAACATCATCATGCTAACCTGTGATGCCTTCGGGACCCTCCCCCCAATCGCGCGTTTGACACCTGCTCAGGCGATGTACCACTTCCTCTCTGGCTTCACCTCCAAGGTCGCCGGAACCGAGCGCGGCGTAACCGAGCCCGAGCCGACATTCTCGACCTGCTTTGGCGCGCCATTCATGCCACGCCGCCCAGAAGTCTATGGCAACCTGCTGCGCGAAAAAATCGCCGAGCATGGCGCGACCTGCTGGTTGGTCAACACCGGCTGGACTGGCGGCGCATATGGCACAGGCTCTCGGATGCCGATCCGTGCAACCCGTGCTTTGCTGACGGCAGCGCTGGACGGCACCCTGACCAAAGGCGATTTCCGCGTCGATGAGAACTTTGGCTTTGATGTGCCCGTCTCGGTACCAGGTGTAGCCGACATCCTGCTCGACCCGCGCCGCACGTGGGACGATGCCGAAGCTTATGACCGTCAGGTAGCCAAACTGGTCGCGATGTTTGCTGACAACTTTGAACAGTACCTGCCGCACATCGATGATGAAGTAAAAGCGGCTGCAATCCGCTAACGCTTGCATCACACGATAGAGAAAAGGGGCGCTGCGGTAATTGCAGCGCCCCTTTTTCGTAGTTGATTCAAATTTTATGGAATTAGGCTGCCATGGCCAGCAGATCATCAAACGGCAGCTCTAGCACATAGTGCAGATCGTCCCGCTCCATAAAGGTCATAAAGCCCTCGACAGGCTGGTCGCGCCCCTCAAAAAACCACCGCAAAGCCCCTGGCTGAGTGTGCATCCACCCCAATCGCTGCGGAAATCCCTTGGTTGCAACTGGTTTGGCCATAAAACCGACCATGTGATCAGGATCCCAATGCTGCATTGCTTGGAAAAACGCATAACGCCCCAAAACGCATGACAACCCCTGCCCTCTAAGGGAGGCCTCTCCCGGCTTGATCCAGAACTCGCCATTATAACAAACCGTGCCACGGCTGCGCTTTGCCTGTGGGCCCGCCCGAAAGCGTGATCGGCCAAGATCTAGACCTGGCGCTGCGGGCGGGAATTCTCGGAAATGGCGAATAAAATACTCGGCAACCGACTGTCCGTCCATGTCCAACATACGCAACGCCTGCGTGTGTACAATTTCACCACTTTCGTTCCGCCCAATCATCCAAAGGGCATTCTGAGGGTTCATTTCGTGAACATCTGGATCAAATGGAGCACCCAAAGGTTGATCGGGACGCGCGAATTTTAGGATATCGCGGTAAGCGTGGAAGTCATACCCGACCTCCATTTCAACCCCATATTTTTGAAACACTTCAGAACTGTTAGCAACAAATCTGTCGCTCGGGTGGATGGTGACTAATGACATAAGGAATCGCCTTTTGCTATCGCTACACGTGTAGTGTAGCGGATTTAGCAACAAACAACCTAGGATTATGCGCTAATTCACAAAATCAATACGCGCCTCATCGGGTATTTCCTTTAAAATTTCGTCCCCCATCCCCGAAATTCGGACCTTACAAGCCCGATCAACCACTGCGACAATCACAGGAGAGCCATCAGGAAGGGTTAACCCCATCAACAATCTATCAAAGACAACAGGACGAAAAGAACCGCCATCCGCCCCTGAAGGAAGCTTCGTCAGAACCTGATCAACACGCACCCCTTCACTTACGCGTATGTCCTGAAACGGCGCATCAGCAAGGCTGGCCACGGCATCCCCGCCAGGCAATTGGGTCAGATTTCGACCGACACTGCTGCGCGCCTGCGCCCAGCCAAACCAATTGGAGTAAAATGACTCCTCCCCGACTTCGACAACGATCCATCCATCTGTACTCTCTCGGTACACCATGATGTGCGGGCGAACCTTGGCAAAGACTTCCGATTCCAGTTCGCCTTCAGAAGCAGCCCACGCCTTCAAGGCTGCCTTCAAGAGGTCTGACTCTAACTGCCAAACGGTACTAACTGGCTGTTGTTGCTGGTGATAAATCCAGCCATTCTCGCTTTCGTAAGAGAATTTCAACATCCCACCGACATATTCAAACTGGCCGCTATACCAGACCCGCCCTTGGTCCAGCAGCACCTGTGCAGGCGCGAGCGCACGCGCGCCTGCTTCGGTTAGAACGTAACGGCGATCCTCGATTTCAAACAGCTTGAAACCCATCGCCTCTTCGAGCTGGTCAATATGACGGCGAACCGTTTGCCGCGTGCTGCCTAGCTCTGCAACGGCTTTGCTCAGATTCAGCGTGCGTGCCAAGCCCGTGAACGACCTCATCATTTCACTTAACAGTGCAGGCGTCTCCGTCTGGAGCACCATTTGGGTGGGCGGTTCAACAATCTTGTTCATATGGCTTCTCGAATTTTACAAACCGAACTGTAAATAAATCATACATCAGCGACACAGAAATCATACAGTGCTGTAAAATATTTGCAACCACACACAACCATAGATTGGTCGAAAAAATTAAAAACTATCCAATTGATCCAAAGGGCCGATTTTCGGACAAATATCCCAGATACAACTTAGGGTATGAAAAACTATGGCACATCCAGTCGACGTCCATGTTGGGCGCAAACTCAAACAAATCCGCACACTACGTCGCTTTTCCCAAACCGATGTCGCACAACGTTTGGGGCTTTCGTTCCAGCAAATTCAAAAATACGAAATCGGCTCGAACCGCATCGCAGCAAGCCGACTTTTCGAACTTGCGCAAATTTTCGACATTTCACCTGCCTATTTCTTCGATGGCCTCTATGACGATACCAACGGCGGCGACAAACAAGCCGATCCAGGTATGGAAATCGTAAGCGCTTTGGCCGCTATTCAAGACGAAACAGTAAAGTCGCGAATCGTTACTTTCATCGAAGACATCTCTGGCCTAACGGTTGCCCGCCAAGGATGATCAGCCAAACCATGCCCGCCTGATCAAGTTGAGCCCCGCCACACATAAAACAAACAGTGTGGCGCGGCGAAACACCATTTGATCGATGCGGTCCATGACGGACATCCCAATCCAAACACCCAAAAATGCGGCAGGCAGCATCGCTAGGGAGAATCCCAGCGTTTCTGCTCTCAAAACGCCAGAGCCTGTATGCGCCACCATCAGCGCAACAGCCCCCAACCCATAGATAACACCCTGCACCCGCATTTGGTCGTGTTTGGGGGTATTCAATGCGGTCAGGTAAGCCACAGTCGGCGGCCCCCAAATCCCTGACAATCCACCAAGGGCACCCGCAACGGCACCCGCCACTGCCTCGACGCTTCGGCTATGGCCAGAAAGCTTGATTTGATAGCCAGTTAGCTGAAGGCACGCGAAAAGCGTAACGGGAATACCAATAATCGCCATCATCATCTGGGCAGGAACCACCCTGACCATCTGCGCGCTGGCCAGCAACGCGATCCCGCCAATAGCCAAGAACACGCGAAATTCTTTTGTAGATTGAACCGCAGCCGGAAAACCCTGCCGTAACGCCTGCAACGCATTTGTCGCCAAAGTCGGCAGAATCAACCCCGCCAGAGCCAGCTCAGGCGCCATAAAGGTCGTAAGCCCCGAGACGAAGACCAAGGGCATAGCAAACCCAACCACCCCTTTTACAAAGCCCGCAAGAATCGCAACCAAAGCCGCAAGGCCAAGCTCGACAGGTGTTAGAAGGGGAAACAGGGTGTCCATACGCCTTTTTACCAAACGTTAGCCTAGACGCACGTGAATTCAGCTGCGAAATTTTCGGAAATATCGCCGCACTCAAACGTATGTTTATTGCGCTGCACCTGCAAAATGATTATGCCAACCGCTAAGCAAAATAGGATTTTTTAAGATGGCTCATGATGGACAGCAAAACACCGGAACACCGGCTCTGCTTGATGATCTCCTCTCGCTGACTGCGGCGGCGCTTGCCCCCGTTGAGGCCGTTCTTGTCAGCGCAACCGATTCCGTTCGTGCAATGGTCAGCGAAGAGGGCCGCGTCTCGAACGCTTTGGTTGAACAGAACCAAACAGCGGCGCACGGGCTTTCTTGGCTCGCAACCTATGCGCAGGCGCTGCGCCAGATGCAGGCATGGGCCGAACGCATGACCGCCGATGGCAAATTTGGCGAAACCGAAGCCCTGATCCACCAGATCGCCTTTGGCGAATACCTTTGGCAGATCTATGGCGGCATCCAGATGAACCAAGGCGAAATCGTTCGCCTTCAAGATCTGGGCCTGAGCCAAGAAGATCAAAGCGCCCTGATGAACCCCGCCGTTATGGCCCTGACCCAAGGCGGCAACACGCAAAACGCGCGCACCCGTCTGGTTGACCTGATGCAGGAACATTCGGCCAATGTGACCGTTGGCGCGACTGGTCTGGACGAAGAGCTAGAAATGATTCGCGACCAGTTCCGTCGCTATGCCGTCGAAAAGGTCGAGCCCTTCGCCCATGATTGGCACCTGAACGACGAACTCATCCCGATCGAAATCATCGACGAGCTTGCCGAGATGGGCGTGTTCGGCCTGACCATCCCCGAAGAATTCGGCGGCTTTGGCCTGTCCAAGGCCTCCATGTGCGTGGTCTCCGAAGAGCTTTCTCGCGGCTACATCGGTGTTGGCTCCCTCGGCACCCGCTCTGAAATCGCGGCCGAGCTGATCATCGCAGGCGGCACAGACGAGCAAAAACAAAAGTGGCTCCCGAAAATCGCCTCGGCAGAAACCCTGCCAACTGCCGTCTTTACCGAGCCAAACACAGGCTCTGACCTTGGCAGCCTGCGCACCCGCGCCGTGAAAGAGGGAGAGACCTATAAGGTAACGGGCAACAAAACATGGATCACCCACGCGGCGCGCACCCATGTCATGACCCTGCTGGCCCGCACCGATCCATCGACAGACAATTACAAAGGCCTGTCCATGTTCCTTGCCGAGAAACCGCCCGGCACCGACGAAGACCCCTTCCCGACCCCAGGCATGACCGGTGGCGAGATCGAAGTCCTCGGCTATCGCGGTATGAAAGAATACGAACTCGGCTTTGACGGGTTCGAGGTAAAGGCCGAAAACCTGTTGGGCGGCGAAGAGGGCAAAGGCTTTAAACAGCTGATGGAAACCTTTGAAAGCGCGCGCATCCAAACAGCGGCCCGTGCGATCGGCGTTGCCCAGTCTGCCTTGGACATCTCGATCCAATATGCAAACGACCGCAAGCAATTCGGCAAATCCCTCATCAACTTCCCCCGTGTGTCCAGCAAACTGGCGATGATGGCTGTTGAAATCATGATCGCCCGCCAGCTCACCTACTTCTCTGCCTTTGAAAAAGACGAAGGCCGTCGTTGTGACGTTGAGGCTGGCATGGCCAAACTGCTTGGCGCGCGTGTTGCTTGGGCTGCGGCGGACAATGGTCTGCAAATCCACGGCGGCAACGGCTTTGCCCTAGAGTATAAGATCAGCCGCGTTCTATGTGACGCACGCATCCTGAATATCTTTGAAGGTGCGGCTGAAATTCAGGCACAAGTGATCGCGCGCCGCATTCTGGGCTGATCCTTGCCAATAGTTTCGAGGCGCGCCCTTGCGGCGTGCCTCGGCTCTGCTTACCCATATATAATATGAGTAGCACCCGACTAACTCCCGAAAAATGGATCGACGCAGGTTTCGCTGCACTGGCATCGCTTGGCCCCAGCGGATTAGCCGCCGAACCCTTGGCCCGCCAACTCGGCACCACCAAAGGGTCGTTCTATTGGCATTTCAAAGACGTCCCCGCCTTTCAAACCGCCCTCATCCGTCACTGGCATTCGCTGGCCCTTAGTGACGTGATGGAACGCCTAGGCGATAGCGGCCCGCCCGATATGCGCCTGCGCGCCTTTGGCCATAGCATCCTGAAAAACCCGAATGAGACAGCCCTGCGCGTCTGGGCCCAAAGCGATAAAATCGTTGCGGCCAGCCTCGCCGAAGTGGATGCCGAACGGTTCACCTATCTCAACCATCTCTTGCGGCAATTTGGTCTAAGTAACCCAGCGTTCGGCCACGCAATCCTTGCTTCCCTCATTGGTCTCCCCCAGTTACAAGCGCAGTCCGATCCCATCGCAGCGTTTGACGCGCTGGTAGACACAATATTGGCCCTCGCATGAAACCCTTAGTTATTTTCACCCTTATCCTAGCCTCCCTTTCGGCCTGCCGCGCGGACGAATCTGTGCGCGCCTATGGTGGAGCCGATCAGGTCTGGACGCTGAAAGAGCTAAACGGCGCCTCCTTTCCCGCCACTGCAACGCTGACCTTTCCAAAGGCGGGCGAAATCGCAGGCCAAGGCCCCTGCAACCGGTATTTTGGCGCCCTCAGCGCGCCCTACCCATGGTTCAAAGCAGGCCCAATCGGTAGCACTCGTATGGCTTGCCCAAACCTGCCTGCCGAAACCGCATTCCTAAAAGCACTAGAAGCCGCAACCATTTCCGAAGTCGCAGGAGACACCCTCGTTCTCTCCAATACTGATGGTTTGGAAATGGTATTCAAAGCGAGCGAGTAAACGCCTCGATGTAACGCGACCTCGCCTCTGGTAACGGCTTGGAACCCAGATCAGCGGCCAAATGCGTCTCTAGGAAGTAACCCGTCGTCTTAAACCCATCGACAATTTCAGCATCACTTGCCTCACCTTTGCCCAGCAGGACATCCGGCAAAGGCAGCAAACGGTCGGCCCATTCCCCCGCCCCTTCCCGCGATACAGCGCGGCCCGACTTTGGCGAGACATAGATCAACCCTTCGCGCGTCCCCGTCACCGCGCATTCACTCAGGTCCAAGCCATAGCCAAGCTCGCTAAGCAGGCCCAACTCCCACCGCAGATAGGCCAGCGGCCAAACATCGTCTTGCCCCAGTAAATCCAGCAAAGCTTCGGTACGTTTATACAGGGGCAGATGCGCCTCGCGTTCTGGCAGGCAAAAGCTGACCAGACTGGTCACCGCATTTAACCCCGCCAGCGCCAATCGCCCGCCCATGGCAATCGCCGCGCGGCTGCGCACGGGCTCTACCGTGAACGCTCCGATGTGATCTTCTAGCCGCGCACGCCACATCAAATCCAACTGCGCCCCCGGTTGCAGGATCGGCGCAATCTTGCGGCTGGTACCGCCGCGCACAATTCCCGCATGGCGGCCTTGGCTCGGCGTGAAAACTTCGATGATCGCAGAGGTTTCCCCATGGCGGCGCGAACTGAGCAAAATCCCCTGATCGCGCCATTCCATCAGGCCAGCCCCTCTTGGTCCAGCAGGTGCCGACCTGCACGGTCCTCAACCTCGATCACCCAAAGGTCAGGATCAAACGAACGCTGACGGCTGACCGCCTCGTCCACATCACGCTCTGCGCCCTTAGACAGCTCGGCCCACACGCGCTCACCGCTCATCAAATCAAAGGTTCTCTGGAAAAGCACCGCATTACCATCCAGCGTTGCCAGTTTTACCAGCACAGCACCGCCCGTGTCATCGCCATGAGCAACCACAAAGGCTGGAATGTCATACATCCGCAGACGGGCCAAATAGGCATCCACCCAAAAACGGGCCGTTAAACGCGCCACAGAGCCACCTCATCCATGAGGCCCTCGGGCATCACTGGTTGCCGTCCTTAAACTCCAAACCCATTTCAGAGTAACGTTCGGATTCTTCCAGCCAGTTTGGACGGACCTTCACCTGCAAAAACAGGTGAACCTTGCGGCCCAGAAACTCTTCCAGCTCTTCGCGTGCGGCCTTGCCGACCGCTTTGATCGTCTCGCCTTTGTGGCCCAATACGATGCCCTTGTGGCCATCGCGCACAACGTAAATCAGCTGGTCAATCTTGGCTGATCCGTCTTTGCGCTCTTCCCAGTTTTGGGTCTCGACCGTCATCTGGTAGGGCAATTCCTGATGCAACCGCAGTGTCAGCTTTTCGCGGGTCATCTCGGCAGCAATCATGCGCATGGGCAGATCGGCGATCTGATCCTCAGGATACAGCCATGGGCCCTCGGGGACCTCGCCCGCCAACCAGTCCTTTAATACGTCCACACCATGACCGCGTTCAGCCGAGATCATAAAGGTTTCAATAAACGGATAGGCCTCGTTCAGCTTTTGGCTAAGCCCCAACAGAACAGGCGCTTCGACGCGGTCGATCTTGTTAATCGCTAGGGCCACACGGGCACCTTCGCCGATCTCGTTCAAACGCTCTAGGATGCGTTCGACACCTTCGGTCACGCCGCGCTGCGCCTCAACCAGCAACACCACAACGTCCGCATCAGCAGCCCCGCCCCAAGCAGCAGCAACCATGGCGCGGTCCAAACGGCGGCGCGGCTGAAACAGACCTGGCGTGTCGACAAACACAATCTGGCTCTGCTCTGCCATCGCCACACCGCGAATACGTGCGCGGGTCGTCTGCACCTTATGCGTCACAATCGACACCTTCGCCCCGACCATCCGGTTCAACAAGGTGGATTTGCCTGCGTTCGGCTCTCCGATGAGGGCAACAAAGCCCGCGCGTGTCGGTGCTGTGTTCATTTTTCTTGCTCCAATTGCGCCAACAGCACGGCTGCGGCATCTTGCTCTGCGGCGCGTTTCGCACCCGCAGTTGCGCTGGCGGTCTGTCCTGTCGACAGCTTTGCAGCGATTGTGAAAATGGGCGCGTGGTCCGGCCCGCTGCGTTTGGTCAGCACATAGGATGGCGGCTCTAGCCCGCGCGCCTGCGCCCATTCCTGTAGGGATGTCTTGGCATCACGTGCGTCTTCCTTAACGGAAGTTGTTCGACTGCCCCAGAGGCGAATAATCAGCGCGCGCGCGGCGTCAAACCCACCATCCAGATAAACCGCGGCAATGACGGCCTCCATCGCATCACCCAGCAAAGCCTGCTTGCGCCGACCACCTGACAACATCTCGGAACGGCCAAGGCGCAAAACCTCGCCGATATCAATCTCGCGGGCAACATCGGCACAGGCCTCTTTGCGCACCAGCGCGTTGAAACGCGGCGCCAACTGCCCCTCTGAGGCCTTGGTATCTAGGTTCAGCAACGCCTCGGCCATCACCAACCCCAACACGCGATCACCAAGGAACTCAAGCCGCTGGTTATCGTCGCGGTTTGGCGTAGACATCGAAGCATGAGTCACCGCTTCGTTCAGCAGTCTGGGCGTTTGGAATTGATATCCCAGACGCTTCTCAAACGCTTTGAGTTCGGCAGACAGCTTCACTTGATCCCTTTAAAGAAACGGTCGCTGCGCCATGTCCAGAAGAACAACATCGAACGCCCACCAGAACTAAAAACAATGCGATCCGCACGGCCAATCAGGTTTTCATAAGGAACAAACCCGACACCACCCGCAGTCTGCGCCAAACGGCTATCAGCCGAGTTATCGCGGTTATCACCCATAAAAAAGTAATGCCCCTCAGGCACCGAATATACGCCAGTGCGGTCCGATGCCTGCGGCCCGATGTTCAGCACGGCATAGGATTTACCATTTGGCATTGTTTCGATCGCGCGGTCCTTTTTACAGATACCACCCTGCCCAACAGCTCCGTTTGCGCAACGCGGACGCAAGCCCTGCGGACCTTGAAGCTCCATCAGTTCCTCAAATTCGCCGTCTTGCGTTTGAGGGATCGCGACACCATTGATCTGGATAACACCATCCGTAATCTGAACCTTATCCCCCGGAAGACCAATCAAACGTTTGATATAATCGCGCCCTGTAATCGGGTGGCGGAAAACAACCACATCACCGCGCTCTGGCTCCCCGCCGAGCAGACGTTTGTTATCACCGCCCAAGGCACCACATAGTTTTTCGGCATCAAGGTTGATACCAAATCGCGGCATAATGATGCTGGGACAGGACGCGTAGGAATAGCCATATGCCATCTTGTTGACGAACAAAAAATCACCGATCAACAGCGTTTGCTTCATCGAGCCTGACGGAATCCAAAACGGCTGGAAAAACAACGTTCTGAAAACACCCGCAATCAGCAGGGCATAGACAACTGTCTTGATCGTCTCGACAACGGCATTACCCGCTTTTTCAGTCTTGGCCATGCGGCGCTCCTATCGGTTTATTGAGGGTTACATGCGCAGGGCTGCGCGTCGTGTCAAGGTGCACGGCAGTTGGTTCAGCCCAAGGGGCGTGCCTCAATCACCACAAAGGCCTGCGCCCAAGGATGATCATCTGTCAATGTTACATGAATAATCGCCTCATGGCCTTCTGGTGTCAGCGCGGCCAAACGTTCTGCCGCCCACCCTGTTACCTCCATCACAGGCTGACCTGTCTTGAGGTTACTCACGGCCATATCACGCCAGCTAATGCCCATGCGCAATCCTGTGCCCAGCGCCTTTGAACAGGCCTCTTTCGCCGCCCATCGTTTCGCATAGGTACCTGCAACGTCTTTACGCCGCTCGGCTTTGGCCTGCTCAATCTCTGTGAACACACGGTTGCGAAACCGATCGCCGAAACGGTCCAATGTTCCCTGTATTCTTTCGATATTGGCCAGATCAGTTCCGATACCCAAAATCATGTCAAAGCCCCCATTGGCGGCCCACCCAGCCGGACCGTATCAGGCACGCGCTTCATCCATCAAACGACGCATCTCTGCCATCGCAGGGGCAAGACCCAAAAAGATCGCCTCGCCGATTAGGAAATGCCCGATGTTCAGCTCGCGCACGTTGGGAAAAGCCGCAACCGGAGAAACCGTTTCATAGGTCAGGCCGTGCCCCACATGCATCTCTAGCCCCAAATCGTGACCAAAGGCGGTCATTTCACGCAGCTTTACCAACTCGGCCTCGGCTTCGTCAAAACGCCCCTCATGGAAGGCATCGCAATAAGCACCAGAATGCAATTCAACCACCTGCGCACCAATCCGGTGCGAGGCCTCAACCTGCCTTTGATCCGCCGCGATAAACAACGAAACGCGGCTACCCGCCTCGCGCAGCGGCGCAATGAAATGCGCCAAGCGGTTCTCCTCGCGGGCGACCTCTAGGCCGCCTTCGGTTGTGCGTTCTTCGCGTTTTTCCGGAACGATGCAAACCGCGTGGGGTTTGTGACGTAGCGCAATTTTCTGCATCTCATCCGTGGCGGCCATTTCAAAGTTCAACGGAACCGTCAGGACATCCATCAGCCCCTCAATATCCGCATCCGAAATGTGGCGGCGATCTTCGCGCAAATGCGCCGTGATCCCATCCGCCCCCGCATCCTGCGCAATCTGTGCTGCACGAAGAGGATCAGGCGTGTTGCCGCCACGGGCATTGCGAACGGTCGCCACGTGATCAATGTTCACGCCCAACCGTAGTTTTTCCAGCTTAGCCATTTGCACTCTCCTTCTTCTCTTTCGCAGCCAGTTTCTTTTCCTCGGCTTTCGCCGCCGTCTTGGCCTTCAGAGCTTCGAATTTCGCCTTAATCACACCACGGCGTCGTTTTTGATAAGCACGCAACACTGGCACTGCCAAATAATAACTGATCGTCGCAAAAAAGATGCCAGGCAAAATACCCCCGATCAAATAGGGATAGAAAACATCCCGTGAGAAAATAGCCAGACCAGACCAATCCATTTTCTCGGGCGTAAAGATCGAAACGACATTCTGCCACAGATCACTACCAGCATCCGAAAATTTCCGGCTGAGGGATCGCAGCTCGCCTTGCTCTAGCTCGGTTCCCAAAATCCAATGGCCCGATTTCAACGATGCCAAAGCAATAAAAACAAACGTCAGCGGGTTCCCAACAAACGTAGCCATCAAAGAAGCAAGGATGTTGCCCTTCATAATCTTGGCTAAAAACGCCGCGATGAAAAAATGCATCCCAAACAACGGAGAGAAGGTTACAAAAACACCCGCCCATATACCCCGCGCAATGCGTTCTGGGCTATCGGGTAATCGACGCATCCGGTGTTTGACATAGTGAAACGCGCGCGCCCATCCCCCCCGAGGCCACAACAGCTCGGCGATAGAGCGCAAAAATGGCTTGGGATCGCGGCGCTTAAAAATCAATGCGCATTCCCCGATATTGATGTGGCGTCCAACTCTGCCGCAGAGTTGCGACAACGGCTGATGGCCGCAACATCGCTCTCCGCTTCCAAGGTCAGCATCAAGGTATGCAGCTGCGCCGCATCGCGCAATTCAGCGTGAACATGCACTCGGAAAAAATCGGGTTTGCGTTCTACGAAATTCAGATCCGCGATATTCGCGCCAGACTCACCAATGAGCGTACAAATCCGCCCCAGCACGCCCCGATCATTTGCCATCGTCAGATCAATGGTCGCCCCGTAAACAGCTGGATGGCTGCCGTCATGCCAACGCAGATCAAGCCACCGTTCGGGTTGGTCTTCGTAATCGCTAAGACGATCGCAATCGATAGTATGAAGGGTCACCCCCTTGCCACGAAACGTAATCCCGACAATCCGCTCGCCCGGAAGCGGCTCACAACAAGGGGCGCGCTGGAACGATTGCCCATGTTCCAAACCGATAACAGCACGCTTGCGGTCTACTTCCTCACCCGTCACCTTACCCAGTTCTGGATAAACAGCGCTCACAACCTCACGGCCCGTGGTTTCCGCGCTGCCCAGTTTCTCCAACAGGTCTTCGATCCCGCCCAGACGCAGCTCGCGCGCAGCGGTTGCCAGCGCCTTGTCCGTTGCCTTCTTGCCGACATGCTCAAACGCCGACCGCGCCAGCTCGCGGCCCAGCTTGGCAAATCTTGCGCGGTCCACCTCCCGCAGAGATCGACGGATCGCCGTCTTGGCCTTGCCCGTGGTCGCGATATCCAGCCAAGTCACCTGAGGCGTCTGCCCCTCGGCTGTGATAACCTCGACCGATTGGCCGTTCTTGATACGGGTCCATAGCGGCACGCGAATGCCATCAACCTTGGCCCCCACACAGGCCGACCCGATCCGCGTGTGAATCGCATAAGCAAAGTCGATAGGGGTCGCGCCGCGCGGCAGTTTGATCACCTCGCCTTTCGGCGTAAAGCAGAACACTTTATCCGCGTACATTTCCAGCTTCACAGCCTCAAGGAACGACTGGTGATCATCCTCGCCGTCAAACTGTTCTGTTAACTGTGCAATCCACTTTGCCGGATCAACCGCAAACGGGTTTCTTGAGCGCACACCATCACGATAAGACCAATGCGCCGCAACGCCAGTTTCTGCCACATCATGCATCTGGCGCGTGCGTATTTGCACCTCGACACGTTTACCGTCACGCCCCGAAACCGTGGTATGAATCGACCGGTATCCGTTGGTCTTCGGCTGACTGATATAATCCTTAAACCGACCAGGAACCGCGCTCCACCTGCGGTGAATAGCACCCAGCGCGCTGTAACAATCTTCTTCGCTTTCGGTGATGACGCGGAAACCATAAATATCCGACAGGCGCGAGAAGGATTGCTCTTTCTCCTCCATCTTGCGCCAAATTGAATAGGGCTTTTTTGCGCGGCCAAAAACCTCGGCCGCCACGTCAGCATCCGATAGCTCTTTGCGCATATCCGTTGTGATCCGCTCAATCACGTCGCCAGTTTCTTTTTGCAGCATGATAAAGCGGCGAATGATCGATTGGCGGGCTTCGGGATTCAAAACGCGAAACGCCAGATCCTCCAGCTCTTCGCGCATCCATTGCATCCCCATGCGCCCAGCCAGCGGGGCAAAGATGTCCATGGTCTCACGCGCCTTTTGCGCCTGCTTATCAGGGCGCATCGCCTTGATCGTGCGCATGTTGTGCAGACGGTCCGACAGCTTAACCAGAATAACCCGCAGGTCCTTGGCCATCGCCATAAACAACTTGCGAAAATTCTCGGCCTGTTTCGTCTCGGTCGAGGTCAGCTGCAGGTTGGTGAGCTTGGTCACCCCATCCACCAGCTCGGCAACCTCTGTGCCAAACAGGTCCTGCACCTCGCCATACGAGGCCGGCGTGTCCTCGATTGTGTCGTGCAACAAGGCGGTGATGATGGTGGCATCATCCAGTTGCTGTTCAGCCAGAATGGCAGCAACCTCAACTGGATGTGTAAAATAGGGCTCGCCTGAATGGCGGTACTGCCCCTCGTGCATACGTTCACCATATGCGAAAGCAGCGCGGATCAGCGCTTCATTTGTTTTGGGGTTAAACCCGCGAACCAATGTGACAAGGTCATCGGCAGTGGTTGTCATTATCCGCCTCAGCCTTCAGGCAGGAAGGTCATTCCCGCCGCAATCAACCCTGCCCTTGCGCCGCCATAAGCTGCCGCAAAAGCATTTCTTCAGACATGCTGTCTTCTTCAGGCTTGTCCTGCTCGGCACCCATAAGAATCGCCATTGCGTCCTCTTCAGGCTCATCGACTTCGATCTGGCTCTGGTTGCTCTCGATCAAACGCTCACGCAGATCTTCTGCGGATTGTGTCTCATCTGCGATCTCACGCAGGGCAACAACAGGGTTCTTATCGTTGTCACGCTCAACCGTAACGGAAGAACCTGCGGAAATTTCACGAGCGCGGTGCGCCGCAAGCATAACCAGATCAAACCGGTTCGGTACTTTATCAACACAATCTTCGACGGTGACGCGGGCCATTGGACACTCCAATAAAAATATCTGCTAGAAAGGGGTACCTAGGCTTGTTCTAGCTAATTTACAAGCACGTATTACAACGCCACAACTTCATCTCTCAGCGTAACAGGAAGGCTGTCATGCATCTGCTGAACGCTTTTCCCAGTGATCGGATGGCACCAATCTGGCGCAACATCCAATAGAGGCACCAGCACAAATGCCCGATCCGCCAATCGCGGGTGCGGCAATATCAATTCCTGTGGTGTCGTGGTTTTTTGCGCTTCCATAGGCAATTCACACCAATACTGGTAGGTTTCGGCGTCTGGCAGCACCAAACCACCCACTGCGATCAAATCCAGATCAAGCGTCCGCGCCCCCCATCGCTGCACCCTTTGACGCCCCAACTTGGCCTCAACAGAATGCAACTGCGCCAATATCTCAGCGGGTGCGATAGATGTTTCCAAAACTGCAGCAGCATTTACAAAATCCGGTCCGGCACCCGCCGGAAAGGCCGGCGTTTGGAAAAACCGGCTCCGATTCCGAATCACAAATCCACGACCAACAAGCTCGTCAAATGCTTCTTCTAGCAGTTCGGAGGGGCCAATTCCGTCGTATTCTTGGTTTGATCCCAACGCGATAATGCAGTCAGATATCACTATTTGTTCAGATGAGACATTTTTCCCCATGACTACACCTTGAGACATCTGTCAATTTCCCTACATAGGATACTTGAGTGTTAACACTCCTTCAGGCTAGTTGGCCCGACCCGATATTTGAGCGATTATTTCTCACGCTGCAAGCAGCGCGTATTTCGAGGAACCAAAATGTTTTATAAAGACGAGCGCCTTGCGCTCTTTATTGACGGATCAAATCTGTATGCAGCGGCAAAGACGCTAGGATTTGATATTGATTACAAACTTTTGCGTTCCGAATTTATGCGCCGCGGCAAGCTGCTGCGCGCCTTCTACTATACGGCCCTTTTGGAAAACGACGAATATTCGCCCATCCGCCCCTTGGTCGACTGGTTGAACTACAATGGTTTCACCATGGTGACCAAACCAGCCAAAGAATACACCGACAGCTTGGGCCGCCGTAAGGTCAAAGGGAACATGGACATCGAACTGGCCGTGGACGCGATGGAACTGGCACCCCACGTTGATCACATCGTGATCTTTTCCGGCGACGGTGATTTCCGCCCCCTTGTCACTTCCATCCAACGGCAGGGTGTTCGCGTTTCTGTGGTTTCAACCATCCGCAGCCAACCGCCCATGATCTCGGATGAGCTGCGCAGACAGGTGGACAACTTTATCGAGCTTGACGATCTGCGCGACATCGTTGGCCGCCCCCCTCGCGACCCCGCACCAGAAGCGGAATAACCGCCCCCATCAGAAAAACGTTGCTGGACCTAGCGGCCTTGCCCATTTACCTCTGTGCGACGATACGGAGATAAGACATGAGCAAGCCGCCCCTTACCCTATACCTCGCCGCGCCTCGCGGCTTTTGCGCGGGCGTAGATCGCGCAATCAAAATCGTCGAAATGGCGATCGATAAATGGGGCGCGCCTGTCTACGTCCGCCACGAAATCGTACACAACAAATTCGTCGTCGACGGCCTGCGCGACAAAGGCGCCGTTTTCGTCGAAGAACTATCCGAATGCCCCGATGACCGCCCCGTGATCTTTTCCGCCCATGGCGTGCCAAAATCAGTCCCCAACGCAGCCCAAGCCCGCAACATGGTCTATGTGGATGCGACCTGCCCGCTGGTCAGCAAAGTCCACATCGAGGCCCAACGCCACGCGGACGCAGGCCTGCAAATGATCATGATCGGCCACGAAGGCCACCCCGAAACTGTCGGCACCATGGGCCAATTGCCAGAGGGCGAAGTCCTGCTGGTCGAAACGCCAGAAGACGTGGCAAAGGTCACCGTGCGCGATCCGTCAAAGCTCGCCTATGTCACCCAAACCACACTTAGCGTGGATGACACCGCCGATATCGTCGCAGCCCTTCAGGCGCGCTTCCCCGCCATCGTGGGTCCGCACAAAGAAGACATCTGCTATGCCACCACCAACCGCCAAGAAGCGGTAAAGGCGATTGCGCCCAAATGTGACGCGATGCTGGTGGTCGGTGCGCCGAACTCTTCCAATTCAAAACGCCTCGTCGAAGTCGGCTCGCGCGCGGGCTGCGCCTATGCGCAATTGGTGCAGCGCGCACAAGACATCGACTGGCGCGCGCTGGATGGCATCAACAGCATCGGCATCACAGCAGGGGCATCAGCCCCCGAAGTGCTGATCAACGAAGTCATCGACGCCTTCAAAACCCGCTATGACGTGACCGAAGAGCTGGTCGAAACCGCCGTAGAAAACATCGAATTCAAAGTGCCCCGCGTCCTGCGTCAGCCTGCTTAATACAGCGCAGATCGATTTCTCGTTTTCATTACCACCTCAGACGCTAAGATGATCGGCAATCCTGCTTAACACGGTGCGCCCCATGATCACGATCCAGTTTCTGCTTACCGCTTTTGTCGTTGTCATTACGCCTGGCACCGGAGTCATTTACACGCTGGCTCTTGGATTGGGCCAAGGTCGCCGCGCCGCGCTTTGGGCAGCATTTGGATGCACCTTTGGCATCGTCCCGCATTTAGCGGCCGCGATATTTGGCCTCGCCGCGATCCTGCATACTTCTGCCTTGCTGTTCGCCGTGATCAAATGGGCAGGCGTCGCCTATCTGCTCTACCTTGCATTCCAAGCGATCAAGGAAGACGGCGCGCTAAACGTCCAAGCAGATCAAACCACGCAAAGCGGCTGGCAGATCGCGCGCCGCGGCGCCTTGATCAACATCCTCAACCCCAAGCTGTCGATCTTCTTTTTGGCTCTGCTGCCTCCGTTCCTGTCCAACACCGCGGCCTCGGCCACAACCGAAATGGCCACCCTTGGCGGGGTGTTTATGGTCATGACATTTGCGGTCTTCTGCCTTTACGGCGTCTTTGCCTCGGCTGCGCGACACCGCCTGCTGGGTTCTCGACGCGCAATGAAATGGATGGGCCGTTCCTTTGCCGCCATCTTCGCCGCCCTCGCTGGTCGCCTCGCGTTCGAGCGCGCCTAAAACCCATGCCTGTCGGAGAAACCACATGAGTGATCCTGAAACCCTCGCCGTTTATGCCGCCAAAAGCGACGAATACGCGCGCGTGACAAAAGACGCGATGACAGCCGATCCCCTGCTCGCCGCGTTTATTGCTTCGCTTCCTAAAGGGGGCAGCGTGCTTGACCTTGGCTGCGGGCCAGGAACCAGCGCTGGCGTCATGGCCGCAGCAGGGCTGGACGCGCATGCCGTTGATGCCGTGCCCGAAATGGTGGCCACCGCCAGCGCCCAAAAAGGCGTGCGCGCCGAGCTTATGACCTTCGATCAAATCTCGGGGCAGGATATCTATGACGGTGTCTGGGCCAACTTTAGCCTGCTGCACGCCGAACGCGCTGACCTGCCGCACATTCTTTGCGCACTCCACACCGCGCTGCGCACAAACGGAAAGCTGCACATAGCCATGAAGCTGGGCGAGGACACCAAACGCGACAGCATCGGGCGCAAATATACCTACGTCACCGAACCAGAATTGCGCGGCCTTTTGTCTGACGCTGGCTTTGCGGTCACAAAAATGACCACCGGACGCGATAAGGGGCTGGACGGCACCTATGCTGATTGGATAGCACTCGCCGCAGATGCCTAAATTATTTGCATATACAGACGGAGCCTGTTCGGGCAATCCCGGCCCCGGTGGCTGGGGCGCTTTGATGCAGGCCATGGACGGCGACAAGGTTGTCAAAGAACGTGAGCTGAAAGGCGGCGAGGCCAACACCACCAACAACCGGATGGAACTGCTGGCCGCGATCAACGCCCTTGAGGCGCTGGAACGCGACACAGAAATCACCGTTGTGACCGATAGTAACTACGTCAAAAACGGCATCACAGGCTGGATCTTTGGCTGGAAGAAGAACGGCTGGAAAAACGCCGCCAAAAAACCCGTTAAAAACGTGGAACTCTGGCAGCGCCTTGACGAGGCAAACGCCCGCCACCGCGTCACATGGGAATGGGTCAAAGGCCACGCTGGCCACCCCGAGAACGAGCGCGCAGATGCGCTGGCCCGTGCGGGTATGGCACCGTTCAAACCGAAATGAGCCTGCTTGGCTTCCTCGATTATGCTTCGGTCATCATCTTTGCGATTACGGGCGCATTGGTCGCCAGCCGCGCACAGCTGGACCTAGTCGGGTTCTCGTTTATCGCCTGTCTCACGGCCGTTGGCGGCGGCACTATTCGGGATCTCCTGCTGGATCGAAACCCCATTTTCTGGATCGCAGAACCCACCTATCTAGCCGCTGCCGTCGCAGCCGCATTCATCACCTTTTTCAGCGCCCATTTACTCGAAAGCCGCCTCAAAGCGATCATCTGGCTCGACAGTCTCGCGCTTGCCGTTGCTGTTGCAGCGGGTGCGGGTGTTGCTATGAATCTGGGCCAAGAGCCGGTGATTGTGGTGCTGATGGGCATCGTGACTGGCTGCATGGGCGGGCTGATGCGCGACGTCGTTGTCGGCGACGTTCCCGTCGTTCTCAAACAAGGCGAGCTATACGTCACCGCCGCCCTCGCGGGTGCGGCCACCGCCGTTCTGCTAAAGCTCTATACGCCCAATATTCCCTATAGCCTGCTCATCGGTGCCGCCGTCACATGGGCCTTGCGCGCAGGATCGATCCAGTTTGGCTGGAACCTGCCCGTCTACAAAAGCAAACCGCCGAAAAAATAGAACGACGCGCGATTTTCGCCAGCTATTTTCGCCAGCTATTTTCGCCAGCTATTTTCGCCAGCTATTTTCGCCAGTGGAATGGCACGATGATCAGCGCACCGATAGATGCGAAGATGGCGTTCATCCCTGCAGAAGCAAACCCGAACCCGAACATCAATCTGACAAAGTAAAAGACAAACGCACCGCCAATGCAGATGATGATGGATTGCAAAACGCCGTTATGGGTGAACTCGGTCCGTTCAGCCAGATAGCCAACGATCCCCGCGATCACGACCGTCCCGATCATTGTTGGAAACATGTGTTTACCCTTTACCTAATTGCGTGCCGACTGCAATTTGCGCGCCCCGTTGGAACACATCCACATCTTGCGCGCCTTTGCCGGCTTTTTGCAAGCGGGTCAGCGCAACAGCACCTTCACCACAGGCCACATGCAGGGCTTCGCTCAAAACTGTGCCCGCCGCAGCGGCACCATCAACCACGGTCGACCCCAACACCTTGATCCGAACGCCCTCATGTTCAAACCACGCACCTGGAAAGGGGGATAGCCCGCGAATTTGGCGATCAACCTCTTTGGCGCTCAACGTCCAATCAATCCGCGCCTCGGCTTTGTCGATCTTGGCGGCATAGGTCACGCCCTCTTCGGGCTGCACCTCTGCGGTTAGGTCATCCAACTTGCCCAGCGCCTCCACAATCAAATCCGAGCCCATCACGCTGAGGCGGTCATGCAACTGAGCGGTCGTTTCGCTCACCCCGATATCCAGCGACTGGCGTAGCAGAACAGGCCCCGTGTCTAAACCCGCCTCCATCTGCATGATGCACACACCCGTTTGCGCATCCCCCGCCATGATCGCACGGTGGATCGGCGCCGCACCGCGCCAGCGCGGCAGAAGGCTCGCGTGGATATTCAGGCAGCCCCGCGCAGGCGCATCCAAAATCGCCTGTGGCAGGATCAACCCATAGGCCACAACCACCGCAACATCCGCCTTCAGCGCGGCAAACTCCGCCTGACTTTCTGGCGTTTTCAGGGAAACAGGTGTGCGCACCTCAAGGCCCAGCGCATCGGCGCGCGCATGAACAGGGCTTGGGCGGTCCTTTTTACCACGTCCCGCAGGGCGTGGCGGTTGCGAATAAACAGCAGCAATCTCATGCCCCGCCTCAACCAGCGCGTTCAGCACCGAAACCGAAAAATCCGGCGTTCCCATAAAGACGATCCGCATGGCGTTACACCTTCATCTTTTTGGCGCGGCGCAGCAGCATGTCCCGCTTCATCTTGCTGAGGCGATCAATATACAGCTTGCCGTCAAGGTGGTCGATCTGGTGCTGCACGCTGGTCGCGTCCAACCCGACAAAGTCGCGCTCGACCACTTCGCCGTTCTCATCCAGATACCGCACCCGCACACCACGCGGGCGGCTTACCTTGGCCGAAACACCTGATAAGCAGGGCGAGGCCTCTTCGTGTTCGTTCATAATCGCCGAGGCATCAATCACCTCGGGGTTGGCCAAACGGATGCGCGTATTGCGCGCCTCCGAAGTATCCACAACCGCCAGCCGCTGCATCACGCCAATCTGCGGCGCCCCTAGGCCAACACCGGGCATGGCATCCATCGTGTCGATCATATCCTGCCAGATCGCGCGCACCTCATCGGTGATCTCGGGCACATCCGCGCAGGCCGTGCGCAGGCGTTTATCTGGCCATGTCAAAATAGGGCGAACTGTCATTGCGCATACTCCGCTTCCAATGCTGCACGTGTGTCAGCATCTAGGTGATCAAAGGTTACCACACCGTCCAAATGGTCCAGCTCATGCTGAACGCAGACCGCTGCAAAACCGCTAAAACTCTGGACATAACGCCCACCATTCAAACCCGTCCAAACCATCTGAACCTGATCGGGGCGGCTCACCTCGGCGGTGACACCTGGGATGCTCAGGCACCCCTCAGTGTTGGTGGCACGCTCTTCGCCAATTTCCTGAAACATCGGATTGATGCACACCAGCGGATCGGGCTTGCCCTCTTTCCACCCCGCATCCATCACAAATATCCGCAGCATCGCACCCACCTGAGGGCCAGCAAGGCCGCGCCCCTCAGCCGCATACATCGTCTCCAACATATCCGCCGCCAGCACTTCCACCTCGGGTGAGATTTCCTCAATCGGCGCGCAAATCTCCTTCAGGCGCGGATCGGGCCACATCAGGATGGGCAGAACGCTCATCCGCGCGCGAGTTCGCGTTTGAATTTGACCATCTTGCGGGTGATCATCTGACGTTTCAGCGGCTTGAGGTGATCAATGAACAGCTTGCCGTTCAGGTGGTCAATCTCGTGCTGCACACAGGTCGCCCATAGACCATCCATTGCCTGCTGCTGCTCGTTACCATCGCGATCAATCCACTTTACCTCTACCTCGGCAGGGCGGGTGACGTCTGCGAACTGGTCAGGGATGCTTAGGCACCCCTCTTCATAGGTGTTCAGCTCTTCGGACGAGGCGATGATCTCGGGGTTGAACATGATCATCGGGTTCGGCTTTTCGCCTTCCTCCTTCACGCAGTCCAACACGATCAGGCGGGTCAGCACACCAACCTGCGGCGCAGCAAGGCCAATACCGGGGGCGTCATACATCGTCGCCAGCATGTCATCTGCCAATGTACGCAGATCATCCGTCAAATCGGGGACAGCTGCACAGTTCTTTTTAAGGCGCGGATCGGGGTGATATAGAATTGGGCGTTTCATGATGTTGATGTAGGGCATGCCCTCGGTTGTCGCAAGCAGGGCTTGCACATAAGTCTCGCCGCGCTACTTTCGGCTCAATTGAATCAGGAGAACCACAATGAGCTTTGACACCCCGATCGAACGGCGCGGCACACATTGCGTCAAATGGGACAGCATGGAGCAAATCTATGGTGTCTCCAAGGAAACCGGCATTTCCATGTGGGTCGCCGATATGGACTTTGCCACGGCTCCGGTGGTGAACAAAGCCGTCCAAGATATGGTCGATCATGGCGTCTATGGCTATTTCGGCGACGACAGCAAATACCGCGCCGCGATCCAATGGTGGATGAAAGAGCGCCACAACTGGGATCTCGACCCTGCCCATATCTTTACAACCCACGGCTTGGTCAACGGTACCGCCATGTGCGTCGATGCCTTTACCGCCCCGGGTGATGGCGTTGTTCTGTTCACACCTGTCTATCACGCCTTTGCCAAGGTGATTAACGCGGCAGGCCGTCAGGTGGTTGAATGTGAACTGACACAAGAAAACGGCCGCTATGAAATGGACTTTGCCGCCTATGACGCGCAGATGACCGGCAATGAGAAAATGGCCATCCTCTGCTCGCCCCATAACCCCGGTGGCCGCGTCTGGACCCGTGACGAGCTGCAACAGGTCGCCGATTTCGCCAAACGCCACGATCTGGTGCTGGTCTCTGATGAAATCCACCACGATCTGGTGATGCCCGGCCACAAACATACGGCCATGGCCCTGATTGATGGCGTCCAAGACCGTCTGGTCATGATGACCGCCACCACAAAAACCTTCAACATCGCGGGCAGCCACTCAGGCAATGTGATCATCGCCGATCCGGTTCTGCGCGAAAAATTCGCAGCGCGCATGGCTGCAATGGGCCTCTCCCCCAACAGCTTTGGCCTGTTTATGGCAACGGCGGCCTACACCCCCGAAGGGGCCAAATGGGTTGATGAGCTGGTAACCTATCTGGATGGCAACCGCCGCCTGTTTGACGATGCGGTCAACGCCATCCCTGGCCTCAAATCCATGGGGCTGGAATCAACCTATCTGGCATGGGTCGATTTCAAAGACACCGGAATGGAGCGCGAAGAGTTCACCAATCGGGTCGAGCAAGGCGCAGGCATCGCCGCCAACCACGGCCCAACCTTTGGCACAGGCGGCGAAAGCTTTTTACGCTTTAACATCGCAACCCCGCGCGCCCGCGTACAAGAAGCTTGCGATCGCTTGGCGGAAGCCTTCAAAGATTTGCAATAACAATAGCTTGGGTGCCCACCACGGGCACCCTACCGCCCCAACGGCATCACCCGACTGCAGGGCGGAGCTTGCCTTCGGCGCGGGAATTATACTGCGGCTCAACCGCCTGTTTCACTGAAAACACCACCTGATCGTCGACCACCTCTTGGCCAGTGATCAAAAGCTGATGAACATGCTCAGCCCCTTCAAACATATTCACAACACCGGACAAGTTCGACACCTTGTCCGCCGCCGCGGCAAATCCCGTCTCCCATCGGCGCAGGATCGGATAATGAATACCGCCCGCCTCTACAGATAGCTTCCGATTGCGCGCAGGGCGGCTCTTTGGCGTTCTGGTCTGGCTGGGCTCAAAACCCTCTGGCAAAAAGATATCCATGATTCGTCCTTCGTTAACCCACAAAAGGCTATTTCATTAATTACCCAGATCAACCCCGTTTTGGAATTTAATTTCTCTGTGCATTTTCGCAGCAACTCTGCGCTTTGATACAGCTACGCATTTTAAACCCTCGAAGTTACACTTTTGCTAATCAACGGAATTGGAGACACCCCGTGGGACTTCTTATTGACGGCAAATGGCACGACAGCTGGTACCAGACCAAAGAAACCGGCGGCGCGTTCAAACGCCAAGAAGCCGGCTTTCGTAACTGGATCACCCCAGACGGCAGCGCAGGCCCCAGCGGCGAGGCGGGTTTCCAAGCCCAAGCTGGCCGTTACCACCTGTATGTCAGTCACGCCTGCCCTTGGGCCCACCGCGCACTGATCTTTCGCAGCCTCAAGCAGCTGGATGATCTGATCGACGTATCCGTTGTTCACCCCGACATGCTGGGCGACGGCTGGACATTTGGAGCTGACTTCGATGGCACCACAGGAGACAGCCTGTTCGGCCTGCCCTTTGCCCGCGATATCTACACCCGCGCAGTTCCTGACTTTACGGGTCGCGTCACGGTCCCAATCCTGTGGGACAAGGAACGCGAAACCATCGTTTCAAACGAATCCTCAGAAATCATCCGCATGATGAACAGCGCCTTTAACCAAATCACCGGTAACACAGATGATTATTGGCCAACCGATCTAAGGGCCGAAATCGAACCCGTGAATGATCGCATCTATAACGCGTTGAACAATGGCGTTTATAAATCAGGCTTTGCAACCACCCAAACCGCCTATGACGATGCCGTTTACCCGTTGTTCGAAACTCTGGATTGGTTGGAAAACCTGCTGTCCCAAAACCGCTACCTGATGGGCGATCGCATCACCGAAGCCGACTGGCGCCTGTTCACCACACTGGTGCGGTTTGACCTCGTCTATCACCAACACTTCAAATGTAATCGGCGCCGGATCATAGATTACCCGAACCTATGGGCCTACACGCGCGAATTATATCAATGGGAAGGCATCGCTGAAACGATCCACTTTGACCATATCACACGCCACTATCACTATAGCCATGATACGATAAATCCGAACAGGATCTTACCGATAAATCCGGTTATTGACTGGGATGAACCCCACGGCCGCGACTAGCTCGCGCGCCGCTCGGCTCCGTAATGGGCAACCATCGCCGCCAAATCCTCTGGCGGTGTATTGCTTTGAATAAATGCGCGTGCATTTGCCGAATGGGCAAAGATCGATCCGTCTGAAAAGAAGCTGGTGTTTGTTACAAAAATCACCTGCGCGTCGGGCTGTCGATAATTGGCGTAATCCGATATCGCCAACGCAGACCCTTCCTCAACAACTAAATCCAGAATCAGAATATCGGTTTTATGCGCCGTCAAATGCGCAATCGCATCTTCTTGAGACGTGACATAGGTCGCACTCATCCCTTGGCGCAGCAAGTGGTTTTGCCACACAATAGCAAGCTCTGGCACGCTTTCCACGATCAACACCTGTGGGGTTTGGGATGGGTCATTAGTCATATTAACGAACTCCTAGGCCAGCAGTCTACTGAAACGATTGTACAAAAGTCTCAGCGGAAAGGCACTTTTATCCTTCAAAGATAACGATCTATTGATAATTAGTCCAAATTCAGATTTGGAAAAGGGGAAACGGGCTGAAAATAGCCCATCATAGTGGGGTGAGGTAAACTCAGTGGCGCAGAGAAAACGTGATCACGGCGGCGGATTAGACGATGCCGCCAAAACATTCGGCGGCACACGCGCCGATTGGATGGATCTGTCTACCGGTATCAACCCCCAAAGCTATCCCATAGGCGAAACCACCGCAGATGCATGGACCGCCCTGCCCGACCGCACCGCCCAAGACGCGCTAATCAAGGCAGCGCGATCCTTTTGGAACATCCCCGACACAGCCGCTGTGCTAGCAACCCCTGGTGCATCCGCACCCATCGCGATGATCCCTCGCCTACGGCCTGCTGGTCAGGTTCACATCGCGGCCCCCACCTATAACGAACACGCAGCCGCCTTTGACGGGGCAGGTTGGCGCGTGACCAACAGCGCACAAGGCGCAACTGCGCAGGTCATCGTACATCCCAACAACCCCGATGGCCGTGTCTTTTCCGCCTGCGATCTCGATGCCCCTCTGCGCATCATCGACGAAAGCTTTTGTGACGTTATGCCAGAGGCGTCCCTGATTGATCTAACCCAAGAGCCAAACACCATTGTCCTCAAAAGCTTTGGCAAATTTTGGGGCCTCGCGGGGCTGCGCCTTGGCTTTGCAATCGGCTCTCCCGATCTGATCGAACAATTGCAACAAATGCTAGGCCCTTGGCCCGTCGCTGGCCCCGCCTTAGAGATTGGCGCACGGGCGTTGACGGACCACACATGGGCCGAAACCACACGCCAAAGGCTGGCAAACGATGCCACCCGATTGGACGCGTTGATGACACCCCGCGGCGCCAAACTGGTCGGCGGCACATCCCTTTTCCGGCTCTATCACGTGGCCGATGCACCCGCATTTCAAACCCGCCTCGCACAGCACCAGATCTGGAGCAGGGTCTTTCCCTATAATCCCCAATGGCTGCGCCTTGGCCTGCCCGCGCCGCACCAATGGAACCGGCTAGAGGCCGCACTCGCATGAGCGCGCCCCTGATCCTCGCCCTTGCGATGCTGCTGGATGCCGCAATGGGCGAGCCCAGATGGCTTTGGTCGCGCCTGCCCCACCCTGCGGTTCTGATGGGCCGCGCCGTTGGTTTTTTGGACAAAGAGCTGAACACGGATAAGACCAGCATATTGGCCGGTATCCTTGCGCTGCTTTTGCTAATGGGAGGCGCTGCTTTGCTGGGCTGGGGGCTTAGCGCGCTTGGCGGCGTGGTACAGGTGATCGTTGTGTGCATCCTGCTGGCCCAACGATCACTGGTGCAACATGTCGCCGCTGTCGCGGATGGCTTGCGGGTCTCCCTTGGCGATGGTCGTCGCGCCGTTTCTATGATCGTCAGCCGCGACACCGCGCAAATGGATCAATCCGCCACAGCCCGCTCCGCGATCGAAAGCGCGGCGGAAAACCTGTCGGACGGGGTGATTGCACCCGCCTTCTGGTTCCTCGTCGCAGGCCTGCCCGGACTCCTGATATATAAAATCGTGAATACCGCCGACAGCATGATCGGCTATCGCACACCACAATACGAACGCTTTGGCAAAGCAGCCGCACTGATGGATGACGCGATGAACATCCTGCCTGCACGGCTCACCTCTGTGCTAATCGCACTCCCCACAGGCGTCATCACCTCCCTGCGCGCCATCTCGCGTGACGCCAAACTCCACCGCTCGCCCAATGCAGGCTGGCCCGAAGCCGCAATGGCACGCGCCATAGGTGTAGCATTAGCGGGCCCGCGCGCCTATGATGGCAAAATGCAGGATTTCCCTTGGGTCGGCGGCAGCGGAGCACGCATCATCGGACCCAAAGAAATCGATGCATCTCTGCGCGTGCTTTGGCAGGCTTGGGGCATGATGCTGGGGCTAACCATTCTGCTGGCCCTTATATAGATACGTAAACTCAAAGGTTCTTAATGCGCTCTATTTTCCTCGCGGCCCTTTTGGCCCTCTCTCCCCTTCCCGCCCTTGCCCAGTCAGCATGCGGAGGCAATTTCAACAGCTTCCTACAGGGTCTGATCAACGAAGCCCCCAAACATCGCATCGACAAAACCACCGCCACCAATTTCCTGAAAGGCGTGCGCCGTGATCCCGCCGTGATCCGCGCGGACCAATCCCAAGGTGTCTTCCAACGCCCGTTCGTCGACTTCTCGCGCCGCCTGATTTCAAATGACCGCATCAACCGCGGCCGCAGCAACGGCCAGAAATACAAACGCGTCTTTGACCGTATCCAAAGCCGCTATGGCGTCGACCGTGGCGTCCTGCTGGCCTTTTGGGCCTTTGAAACCGACTTTGGCTCAATCCAAGGGAACTTTAACACCGCCAACGCGCTGGTGACCCTTGCCCATGATTGCCGCCGCCCCGAATTGTTCCGCCCGCAAATCTTTGCCGCGATGGAGCTGTATAAACGGGGTGAATTCAGCCCCTCCAAGACCACTGGCGCTTGGGCGGGTGAAATCGGCATGGTGCAAATGCTACCCCACGACATTCTGGAAAACGGCACCGATGGTGACGGCGATGGTCGCGTTAGCCTGAAAACCTCTGCGCCAGATGCGCTGATGTCGGGGGGCAAAATGCTCTCATCCCTCGGCTGGCGCGCGGGTGAGCCGTGGATCGACGAGGTCATCGTCCCTCAAGATTTCGACTGGTCCCTGACCGGCCTCAACACCAAAAAACGCGCACGCGACTGGGCTGCATTGGGTGTAAAACCCCGCGATGGCCGCCTGTCCAGCAACCTGCCTGCATCGCTGATCCTACCCCAAGGGCGGCGCGGCCCCGCCTTCCTGACCTACCCGAACTTTGACGTCTATTTCGAATGGAACCAAAGCTTTACCTACGTGCTGACCGCCGCCTATTTCGCCACCCGCCTGAATGGCGCCCAAGTGTACAATGCAGGCAAACCCGAAAAAGGTCTCAGCGGGAACCAGATGAAACGTCTGCAACGCGCTTTGCGCAAACGGGGCCATGACGTTGGAAAAGTCGATGGCATTCTGGGCGCAAAAACCAGAACGGCCGTTCAAAAAGAACAGCAACGCTTCAAAGTACCGGCAGATGCATGGCCAACACCTGCGTTCCTCTCAAAACTCGAAGGAAGAACCACCCCATGAGCCTGAAAATAACCGCCGCCCAAATGGTCGCTAACGCCCGCGCGCGTATCGAAGAGATCGAAACCGCAGATGCAATCGCCATGGTGAACGACCCCACCGTTCAGATCGTCGATATCCGCGACCCCCGCGAACGCCAACGCACTGGCTATATCCCTGGCAGCTTCCACTGCCCACGCGGGATGCTGGAATTTTGGGTCGACCCCGACAGCCCTTATTTCAAAGAGGTGTTTGCGCAGGACAAGAAATTCGTCTTCCACTGCGCCTCTGGCTGGCGCTCTGCGATTTCTACCGCAACGCTACAGGATATGGGCTTTGACGCGGCCCACCTCAAAGAAGGGTTCAGCACATGGGAGGCCGCTGGCGGCCCTGTTGAGCATGCCGAGCCTAAGGCCTAATCGCAAAGCGTTCACCGCTTTGCGTTAACATCACCACCCTACCGTGACTGCGCACATAGCGATCACACCGCGAACGCCCGTTGCGGTAGGCGATACAGACCAAACCGTCGTTCTCAACCACAAAACTGCCAAAGGCCGTGCCGCCGCCCTCATAAGCATAGCTATACGCCCCCCCGACCGAGAAATGCGAAACGCCCCCCTCGTAAAATTCCAGTTTATGGTTGCTGGTCAGCGCGACAACCTCATCACGGCTGAGCGCCTCATCGCCAGAAAGCGATTTGAATTCATCCGCAAAGGTGAGGGTCGGGAAAAGCAGCAAGGCAAATAGTATTTTCATACCGCCAGCCTAGGCGCAGTTACCCACACAAGCCACGCACGTTTACGCGACCAGCGTTTCCGCCTTTTTCAGATCGACCGACACCAGCTGGCTCACGCCCTGCTCGGCCATGGTCACACCGAATAGGCGATCCATCCGCGCCATCGTCACCGCATGGTGCGTGATGATCAAAAACCGCGTGTCGGTCTGGCGGCACATCTCGTCCAACAGATCGCAGAACCGCGTCACGTTGGCATCATCCAGCGGCGCGTCGACCTCATCCAAAACACAGATCGGCGCAGGGTTGGCCAAAAACACAGCAAAGATCAGCGCCATCGCCGTCAACGTCTGCTCCCCCCCCGACAGCAAACTCAACGTGCTCAGCTTTTTGCCCGGTGGTTGGCACATGATTTCTAGGCCAGCTTCCAGCGGGTCTTCGGATTCGACCATCACCAGATTGGCCTCGCCCCCGCCGAACAGATGGGTGAACAACAGCGAAAAGTTCGAATTCACCTGCTCAAACGCCGTCAGCAACCGTTCGCGCCCTTCGCGGTTCAGGCTCGCGATACCCGATCGCAGCGTCTTGATCGCCTCCTCAAGGTCGGCCTTTTCATTGACCAAACCGTCGTGTTCTTCCTGAACTTCCTTCGCGTCCTCTTCGGCGCGCAGGTTCACCGCCCCCAAAGAATCCCGCTGGCGTTTCAGACGGTTCACATCCGCCTCCAACACCTCTGCGCCTGGCATTTCATCGGGGTTCACATCCAGTTGGGTCAGCAACTGGTTCGGAGTTAGCTGCTGGTCCTCGGCGATCCGCTCGGCTGCGGCGGCAACGGTCTCTTTGGCCGCATCGCTGCGGGCCTCGGACCTCGCGCGCGCCTCACGGGCTTCGGATGCCGCGCGCTCGGCCTCACGCTCCGCCAATGTCGTTTCTCGCAGCACCGTTTCAGCACCCGATAGCTTGTCTATCGCCTCAGCGCGGCGCGCCTCGGATCGCGTGATCTCAGACCCTAGCTCATCCCGCTTGGCCGCGATTTCCGCAGGCGCCGCGCCTGCCTCTTTCAGCTCCGTCTCGGATTGCTCTTTGCGCTCCACCAACTCGGCACTGCGTTTCTCGGCCGTTTCCAGACGGTGCCGCCACCCGCTGAGCTCTTTCGTGACCTCTTGGGACCGCTTCAACCGCGCCTCGCCTTCGCGGCGCAATTCGTCATGGCCAGACCGGCGCGACATCATGGTGATCCGCGCCGCCTCAACCGTCATGCGCAAATCTTCCACGGCAGCCCGCGCATCGCCCAGATCACCCAGATCGGCCAAGGCCCGCTCGGCCTCCAGAACCCGCGTGCGCGCACCCATCGCCTCTTCCTCGTGGCGCGTCACCGCCAGCCCCAAACTCTCAAGCCGCCCCGCCGCAAGGTTGCGATCCGCCTCAACACGGCTAAGCGCACGGCCCGCATCAGCAACCATACGGTCCGCATCACGGCGCGCTTCGCGGGCGCGTTTATCGGCTTCGGTCTGCGCTGCAAGTTGCGCGGTCAGGCTCTCATGTGCCGCACGGGCACCTTCCGCACGCTGGCTGGCTTGCTCCAACGACTGCTTCAAAACCTCCAGACGGTTCAACTGCTGCAACCGCAGCGCCGCAGCCGATGGCGCGTCCTCGGCCCATGCGCGATACCCGTCCCAGCGCCACAAATCCCCCTCAAGAGAGACAAGCCGCTGTCCCGGTTTCAACGCATCCTGCAAACGCGGACCATCATCCGCATCCACCAATCCGATCTGCCCCATGCGCCGCCCCAAAACATCAGGGCAAGACACGTGATTGGTCAGCGGCGTCACACCATCTGGCAAAGCCTGCACATCCGCATAAGCCGCCAGCGCAGACCACCCCGATGGGCCATCTGCCTCTACCTCAGGCGCGCGCAGATCATCGGCCAATGCCGCGCCCAACGCCTTTTCAAACCCGTGCTCAACCTGCAAACGGTCAAGGATCTGCCCACCCTCAGCTGTGTCACGCTCTACCAGCTTTGCCAGCGCGGTCGTCTCGGCGCGCAAGGCGTTCATCTCGCCCT
Source organism: Sulfitobacter donghicola DSW-25 = KCTC 12864 = JCM 14565 (assembly GCF_000622405.1). Classification (NCBI taxonomy): domain Bacteria; kingdom Pseudomonadati; phylum Pseudomonadota; class Alphaproteobacteria; order Rhodobacterales; family Roseobacteraceae; genus Sulfitobacter; species Sulfitobacter donghicola. The sequence continues at coordinate 1,799,439 of NZ_JASF01000005.1, read as the reverse complement.
CCGCCTCTGATCGCTCGCCGCGTGCCTCCGCCTCACGCGTCTGCGTCTGCGCGCGCGCCTCCTCCGCTTCGACCAAGGCCGCATCCGCTGCCTCTGCTGCCGCCACAGCGGCGGCCTCCGCGACTGTCGCAGCATCAAAATCACTCGCCGCCTTGGCCAAAGCCGCCTCACTGGCCTCCACAGCCTCGCGCGCACGGGTCGCCTCGGCCTCGGATTTCGCCTGCGTCTTGCGGCTGTCCTCTAACAACCGCTCGGCCGAGCCATATCGCGCAGCCAATCGTGCCACGTCTTCTGTCTGCTGGCTCAGGTCCGCCTCACGCGATTGCAAAACCGCAGCCGCTTCGCGTGCCGTTTCCGCAGCCGCCTCCAGCGCGGCCTCATGCCCCTCGCCCGCCTTGGAAAGCTCACGGGCCTCCCACTCCAGCCGCTCAATTGTCTCACCCGCATCGCGGTTCAACCCGCTTTCGCGGTCGATATCCTTTGCCAGCTGCGCAATGCGCCCCTGCAAGGTCTCGATCAAAGCTGTGGCGCGCTTTTCCTGATCGCTCAGCGTGTCGCGCTGCACCACCAAACGCTGTACAACCGCCGCCGCAATCGCGTCTTCCTCGCGCAGCGCAGGCAAAGCATCCTCAGCCTCCTGCCGCGCCTTAGCTGACGAACGCACCAGCCCCTCGGCCTGCGCCGCCGCAGTGACCCGCGCCCGCAATTCCTCTTCGGCGCGCGCGCGCGCATCATCGGCCTCACGCCAACGGCGGTACAGCAACGTGCCCTCGGTACGGCGCAATTGATCGCCGATCTCGCGATACCGCGAAGCCTGCCGCGCCTGCCGTGCCAGTTGCGCCAACTGCGCCGCCAGCTGCTCGATCACATCATCCACACGGGCAAGGTTCGTCTCTGCGCCATTCAGCTTTAGCTCGGCCTCGTGACGGCGCGCATACAGCCCCGAGATCCCAGCCGCCTCTTCCAAAATCCGACGACGGTTTTTCGGCTTGGCGTTGATCAGCTCGCTAATCTGGCCCTGCCGTACCAGCGCTGGCGAATGCGCACCCGTCGAGGCATCCGCAAACAGCATCTGAACATCCCGCGCGCGCACGTCTTTGCCCGCCGCCTTATAGGCGCTGCCAACATCGCGCGTAATCCGGCGCACGATATCCAGATTGTCACTGTCGTTGAAACCCGCAGGCGCCAACCGTTCACTGTTATCAATCTGCAATGAAACTTCGGCAAAGTTGCGCGCCGGACGTGTCGCCGCACCGGCAAAGATCACATCCTCCATTCCGCCGCCCCGCATCGCGGTTGGGCGGTTTTCCCCCATCACCCAACGCAAGGCTTCCAGCAGGTTCGATTTCCCACAGCCGTTCGGCCCAACAACACCCGTTAGCCCATCGGCAATAACGAGATCAGTAGGGTCAACAAAGCTTTTAAAGCCCGTCAGCCTGAGTTTCGAAAAGCGCATCTGCCCCTATCTGGATGATTCCGGATCGGTTTCTAGCGTGAAGGCTGCAAAGGGGCAGTGTCAACTGTTACACACAAGTTACAGCCTCGATCGGCAAGTTATCCACAAGATATTGCGGCTACAGCGCCTTTTCACAGGTAATCTCAACCGATGTGCCGCCCAGCTGCTTCAGCTTGCTGCCGCGCACGGGAACACATTCCAAACCAACAGGCGTGGGCGGGTGGTTTCGCCTTTGCGCGTTGGGGCATTTCAGCAATCCGGTCGCCTGCGACTGATCTCCGCGTACCTCTTTCACTTCGCACCCGCTGACCATTGCCATCGCACGCCCTGCACGTTCACGGATCGGCCCAAAACGCGGTGCATATTCGCTGTTGGTGCGGATCGCCTCGGCCAACTCACCGCGCACGCGAACATCAAAGGTGGACCCATCAACCGTAACAGTTGTCGCCTCCAGCCCGCGAAAATGGGGGCCAGCCGTATTGCATGCCGCAAGAATGAGCATCGATAGGAAAGCGTAAAGCACAGGGTTTTTCATACGCCCACCATGAGGCCGTCATGCTTAATTTTCTATTAACACCTCGGATCAAGCCTTTGCTTGCCCCAAAATCCATCTGGTCATATAAATTGACCAATCAAAGGATAACCCATGCCATTTCGCCCTGTCTCACCCGAAAAACTCTCAGCCGCTGTTGTCCGACAGGTCGAAGAGCTCATCTTACGCGGCATCCTTCTCCCTGGAAAACGCCTGCCCGCCGAACGCGAACTGGCCGAGCGGCTGGGCGTCTCCCGCCCCTCTCTGCGCGAAGCAATCGCCCAGCTCCAAGACGCAGGTCTGCTGGTCTCAAAACCTGGTGCGGGGATTTTTGTGGCTGATGTTTTGGCCTCTGCCTTTTCCCCTGCTTTGGCCGATCTTTTCTCGCGCCATAACGAAGCGGCGATGGACTATCTTTCCTTTCGCAAAGATATGGAGGGCCTCGCCGCCGAACGCGCGGCGCGCTTGGGATCGGATACCGACCTCGCCGTGATCACGGCTGTCTTTCGAAAGATGGAACAGGCCCAAGAAACCACAACGCCAGAGGAAGAAGCCGCCCTAGACGCCCAATTCCACATGGCCATCATCGAGGCCAGCCATAACGTGGTCATGTTGCACATGATGCGGTCCATGTATGACCTGCTGCGCGATGGGGTCTTTTACAACCGCCAGATCATGTTCAAACAGCAAACCAAACGGACCGTGCTTCTGGATCAGCACCGAACAATCCATGACGCATTGATCAATCGCGATGCCGATGGCGCCCGCGCCGCCGTTGAGGCTCATATGAGCTATGTTGAACGCGCCCTTCTGGATCAGCAACGCGCCGAGCGCCACGAAGATGTCGCGCAACAGCGGCTTGATCAGGAAAACGACCGCTAGGCAGCATCCGCCAGCTTGCGCCTGAACCGCCCCAACATCACCCGCACAATGAGCCGATGGGCAGGGGCAACAGGCAGCATATAAAGACGCCCGAACCAATTATGCACCTTCACCGATGAGGTAATCATCAGGGTGTTTTCCGTGCAGGTTACGCAGGTCAAAACATCGAGGTGCTTATCCCTCTCCGACAGGCTCATCACTGTATCGCTCAACGTCTCGACCAGAAAAAAGTCGAGCTTGTCACCCACCTGAATAAATCCCGGCTCTTTGCCTGAAAACCCGCCAATCCGTTTCACCCCGAACCGCGCCGCAATGGCATCGCGGATCTTGAACGCTGTCGCCATAAAGGGCAGCGGATCGGCCATCATCTCGGTCCAAACCTCCAGCGGCGTCATCTCTTTGGGCAGGGTCATTGATTGCTGGTCGAAAAAACCCAGCTGCTCCCGCGGGGCGACCAGCTCAACCTGAAGCGGTGTGATTTTCTGAAGGTTACGCGACACTGATTTCCCTCTCTGAATGAAAAAAGCCCCACCAGTTATGGCAGGGCTTTTTCTAAATCATTTTCAAACGCGCTTAGTGAAGCTTGGCGTCTACCTGAGCAATGCCAGCATCGATCAGCTTGTTGCCTTCGGCTGCTGTCATCTGCTTGCCGATGATGTCGCGGGACGCGGCAACAGCGATCAAAACAGCCTGATCACGCACTTCTTTTACCGCTGCAGCTTCGGCAGAACCGATCTGCTCTTCAGCAGCAGCTAGGCGGCGCTCAACAGAGGTGGCCAGATCAGCGCGGGCTTGTGCGCTTGCTGCTGCAGCTTCTTCTTTAGCTGCTTCAACAATGCGGTTTGCCTGCTCTTGAACTTCTTTCTGCTTACGCTCGTAAGAGGCCAACAAAGTCTGCGCATCTTCGCGCAATTTGCGGGCTTCTTCGATCTCGGATTTGATGCCCTCGGCACGGGCGTCCAACATCTTTGCCATCATCGAAGGCACTTTGACGTAGATCAGAATACCGATGAAGATCAAGAAAGCGATCAGCACAACAAAGTCTGTGTTGCGCAGCGAGAAGAACGGACCAGATGCGGCGAAAGCTGGGCTTGCGAGCATCATGGCGAATACGGATGTGAGTGTGAAACGCATGACGTTATCCTTTCATCCGTGCTGTAACTGCGGCGGTAATGGTTTTAGCGTCTGCCTTGCCACCCATCGCAGCGATGATTTCTTTTGCCGTGCTTTTGGCAACAGCTTTTACGCTCTCTACGGCACCTGCGCGAATTTCCGAAATAGCGGCTTCGGATTCTGCAGATTTCGCAGCGATTTCTTTGTCGGCTTTTGCAATGGCGTTATCCAGATCAGACTGCATTTCCGCTTTTGCTTCGTCGATGATGCGCTGTGCTTCTGCACGGGCATCAACCAGCGCCTTGTCATAGGCCGCTTCGGCTTCAACCGCTTTGGCTTTCAGATCCTCGGCAGCAGCAATATCGTTCGAAATTGTGCCCTGACGTTCGGCCAAAACAGCCGCAATACGAGGCAGAGCCACGCGAGACAAAATGAGATAAATCGCGATCAGCGCAAGCGCCAGCCAGAACATCTGGTTTCCCCAATGGGAGAAATCAAGCTGTGGCATGCCCGCGTTACCGGCAGCCTCCGCCGCACCATCGCTATGTGTAGTTTCGGTTGCCATGATGGCCTCCTGTCAGAACACTGATATTCAAAAAGGGCGGTGCAGCGTGCCGCACCGCCCCAAGCGTCGGAATAATCCGTAGATCGCTTATACAGCGAACATCAGCAGAAGCGCTACGAGGAACGAGAAGATCCCCAGAGCTTCGGCGAAAGCGATACCGATGAACAGTGTAGCTGTCTGTGCCGCTGCTGCGGATGGGTTACGCAGAGCGCCGCCCAAGAAGCTTGCTGCAACGTTACCAACACCGATGGCTGCGATGCCTGTGCCGAGTGCTGCGATACCTGCGCCGATGTGTGCGAGTTGACCTTCCATGAGAATTCTCCTGTGAATTGGAAGTTGATAGATAAGGCGGGTCATCCCGCCCATTGTTCAGTGACTTGGGTGCAGTGCATCGTTCAGATACACGCATGTAAGGATCGTAAAGACGTAGGCCTGAATGAAGGACACAAGGACCTCCAGACCGTACATCGCGGTGATGCCAAGAATGGCAACTGGTGACACGATGGTCAGCGCCGCAAAACCTGCGAACACTTTGATCACCGCGTGGCCCGCCATGACGTTACCGGCAAGACGAATAGAGTGGCTGACAGGACGTACGAAATACGAGATCAGCTCGATCAGGGCCAAGGCAGGGCGCAGCGCCAGCGGCGCGGACGAAACCCAGAACAGGCCCAAAAAGGATGCGCCGTTTTTCACAAAACCCAAGATCGTAACGCCAAGGAAAACCAAAAGCGCCAGAGGGATTGTAACAGCGAAATGCGAGGTCGGCGTGAAGGCCGTTGGCAACAAGCCAAGGAAGTTCGCGCAAACGATAAACATGAACAGCGTCATGATGTAGGGGAAGTACTTAACGCCTTCTTTGCCACAGATGTCTTCAACCATCTTGTAGATAAAGCCGTAAGCCAGCTCAGCAACCGACTGCATGCGGCCCGGAACAACGGCGCGCTTGGACGTACCAACAACCAACAGGATGAACACAACACCAACCGCAAAGCTGGTCCAAAGAGCCGAGTTCGTGAACGTGAACCAGTTTACAGGGCCATCGCCGCTTAGTGGCGTAACCATAAATTGGTCCATCGGGTGAAAGACCAGACCGGTTTCCTCTGCGCCGTGTGCTTCTGTTGCCATCTTTAGGCCCCTTCAGTCATCACCCCATCGGGGTGGTTTTAATCCATGCCCCAAACGGGGCGTTATTCTTCAGCGGCCTCGTTTGCCGCGTTTTCCTTCTGCATCTCCTGCGCAGATCGGAGCATCGTCTTCACTCCGGCCGCGAGGCCCAGCAGAACGAACAGCACCATAAATACAGGAAGCGTTCCAAAGAACAGGTCCAACCCGTATCCGATGCCAAAGCCAATCCCAAGACCGGCTACAAGCTCTATCACCATTCGCCAGGCCATCTGCGCCTGAGAGTAGTGTTCATCCATCCGTGGTTTCGGCTCTTGCAAGCCCTTGGCCGCCGCGATCCGCGCCTCAATCGCCGCCATTTCTGCTTTGCGATCTTGGTCGTCCATACGTCTGCCCCCACTGGGATGTCTTGGGGTGGTAGGTACTGGCTGCACCGGCCTGAGTCAACGCCGTGAAGACAGATCGCAACCCACTGAAAAACCTATGGAATTTTATTGGCGCGGTCAGATGACGCAGCCAAAAGGGCGCAATTTGCGTCAAATTTCGCCCCTTCTCTTATTCAACCATTTGGTTGATCTTCACCCCCGCGCTGCCGCCGACACTCCACCTCGGCCAACAGCAATTCCCAAAAATCACTTCATTTCCTCACAACCCAGACCGGACATTGGGAAAGACCAGAGACGATGTCTGCAATGCAGGACTTTTCAGCCGTTCGATCCTGACGGATGAACGGCCGCTTTCGGTTCAGCGGCATTGACTTTGCGAACTCGCCGCCAAATACGCTACCTATGAGATGGAGCAAATTAAAGCAGCGAATTGAAGACAGTCTTGCCGACAGCGCCAAAGGGCGCGTTGAAGTCTGGAGCACTCGTTATCGCAAAGCTCACGACCAAGAAGGCGAAGCTTGGATAACGATTGATGGACAACGCGTTCATAGCATGGGCTCGTTGACGCATCTGGTCGAGTTTTTTGAAAGAAGTCGTGCTCTGCAAAAAGAACGTGACTGTCTGGACTACAGGGACCGCGAGCAAATTCAGGGCTACCGCGATGCTCAAGAAGAAGTTGAAACCCAGTTACGCGCAGAAGGCGTCATACCGCTTTGGGAATTCAACGACGCTCTTTTCGAATATCTAAATATGTCGTTGGAGCAGATTCTGAGCTCAGACCAAATGATCGTTCGAGCACTGGGAATGTTTGACAAGCGACTTGGCAAACGTCGCCTGGCCTCTAAGGACGTTTCCAAGGAGCATGAGTTCATACAGGGCTTTTATCGTGTTCGCTGCGCCTTCGAAGGGCTTCGAGTACAGCCAACCGAGACATCCGATAGCTGACATAGATCGCATGTGCAGCATCGGTCAAGCAGCCATTGGCTGCCCTGCAGAATCTCTGAAAAATGGGCTCCAAGGAGACTTTCGCCGCGCATAGCGCGAAGGGCCGCATTTCAAGATTGGGTAAGTTAGTGACGAAGAAGTCAAAGTTAACTAACGTCTCACTCTAAGCCGTAACGCAGGTGCCCCATCAAAGGATACGGCCAAACGGCCCGCTCTTCTCATGCCAACGTCCGCGTCTTTGATCTCTTCCCCTGCCGAGGGACAGCGGATATGTTGTCACCATGGCATCTACGTTAGACACCACATTTGCGGCACTGGCCGATCCGACCCGCCGCGCGATCCTCGCGATGCTGCTGGAAGATGATATGGCCGTAACAGATGTGGCCGAACCGTTTGACGTGTCACTGGCCGCGATCTCAAAACATCTTGTTGTGCTGACCAGCGCGGGACTAATCACCCAAGAAAAGCGCGGGCGCGTGAAGTGGTGCAAGCTGGAACCTGACGCCATGCGCGCCGCTTCTGTCTGGATGCAGGGTTTCGGCCAGTTTGAACCCGTGAACCTAGACGCGTTTGAGCGGTTCTTGGAACAAGAGCTCCCCGATCCCAAAGACCCTCTGAAATAGTGCGGCTAGGCGTGCGTTTGGATTAAAATACGCCCATCACACGCAGGATCGTAACCACGATCAACGCAAGCACGACAAGATAGATGATATTCCGCATGGCTTTGGCTCTCCCGTTTCCCCGATGGGTACAGGGTACGTGCCAAAGAACCCCTTCGTAAACATCAAAGTTTCGCAGCAGGCGGCACCGCAGCGGGTACATCATCATCGCGCAGCAGCAGCAAAAGCGCCAGAATAGTCAGGCCAATCCCCGCAGCGATCATAATCGGCGGGAGCGCATTGCCCAGCGCCACCTCCCAACAAAGAACCCAACTGGGGACAAGGTAGGTATAGGCCATCACCTTGGCCGAGGGCAGCCGCAGCGTGGCGAATTGAACCAACACAAAGGTAATCGCGCTGGCACAGAGCGACACGTAAAAGATTGTAACCCAAACCATAGGCCGCAGAGCGGTCCAATCCGTCCCGCGAATATCCCCCATGCCCACAATCCCCAGCAGCAACGCCCCCGCCACCAAAGTTCCAAAGGAGAACACAACAGCCGATTCACCACGGTTCAGCTTGCGCACCAGCGGGGTATACAGGCCGTGCGCAATGCACCCGAAGAAAAAGATCACCTCACCCCGCCCGATATCAAACGCCAGCAATGCCGCCATGTCGGCGCGGAAAATCACCCATAGCGCCCCCGCCGCGCCGATCCCCAGCGCAACCGCCATGCGCGACGTTGTGCGCTGGCGCAACAAGAACCACGCAAACACACCCGACATCGCAGGCACCAAGGTGAACACCGCCGCCGAGCTAACAGGCGCCGAGGTTTTCAGCCCCTCAAACATCAACACAAAATAGATCGCAAATAACCCGCCCAACAGCAGGTAACGCCACGGCGCGGCAAAGGCGCTGCGCGGAATCCCCGTGCTCACTAACGCGGCGGTCCCCACCGCAATACCCGCAATCACAAACCGCACCGCATTCAACGCCAGCGGCGCAATATCATTGGCCACCATCCCCCCCAACGAAAAGGACCCCGCCACCAGAGCAGAAAACAACAACATAGCCAGATGGCCCTGAGCCTGAGAGGACATCACCAGATCTCTTCCTTTAGGTTTTCTTTGAAAAACGCCAACAGCGCCTGAACTTTGCTGGTCCTGTGCAAATCCATATGCGTCACCAACCATAAGGGAGACGCCCATTCAGGGCGCGGCGCCATCACCTGCACCAGATTGGTTTGCTCTTTCGCCTCTTGGACAGGCAAAAACCCTAATCCAGCCCCCGAAACCACAGCCAAGGATAAAACCCGCATGTCGTCGCTTCGGAAAACCACATTCTCCCGCGGGATTTCCTCGCGCATCCACTTGAAACAGGGCGCACGAGACGTTTCCTGCTCGCTGCCGACAAACCGATGCGCGCTCAGATCCTGTATCGTCTCGGGCCTGCCGTGTTCTTTTATATAGCCAGCTGACCCATATAGCCCCATCGACTGGCACGCCAAGGGCTGTGCGATATTGTCGGGCTGCTCTGGCGCCTGCCCTGCGCGAACAGCAACATGCGCCTCGCCATACTCTAGCCGAAACAACCGCTCGCCGGTTAGGTAACGTACAATGATGTCGGGGTGTTTTGCCTGAAACGCTGCCAAAAGCGGCGCAATACGTGTCGCCATAGCCGCAAGCGATGTGACAACCAAATCGCCCGACACGTCACTGCCGCGCCCCTTGATGCGGCTGGCAAGCTGCCCGAACTGATCCTCGGTCGCCTGCGCAACGCGCAACAGGTCACTGCCCGCCTCGGTGGGCGTATACCCCCGCGCATGGCGCTGGAACAGCTTCACGCCCAACCGCTTTTCCAAAGCATCAATATGCCGGATGACCGTCGCGTGATGCACACCCAAGGCATCGGCCGCTCCGCTCACGGTGCCATTGCGCGCGACCTGATAGGCTGTCCTGATCTCATCCCAGTTTTCCACGCTACCCTCTTTCGTGCAAAAATGAACACCTTCCCCTCTACATTCGCGAATCCGCACACAAGCGCAAGAGAGCGCGCACAACTTGACTCACAAACCCAATGGGCCTAAACGGTCCCTAAATCTCCGGAAGCAAAGCCTTCCGGTCCTGAATCATTCAGGATCGCCCCCAGTCAGCGTGTTACGCCCACTGGGGCATTTGTGCATTTACGCGAGGCTTCCTACATTGAGGCCATATCGCAACCGACGAAAAGGGGCTCCCGCCCATGTTTGAGAATCTCAGTGAACGCCTGTCTGGTGTCTTTGATCGCCTGACCAAACAGGGCGCATTGTCCGAAGAGGACGTAAAAACCGCCCTGCGCGAAGTCCGCGTTGCCCTGCTAGAGGCTGACGTCTCGCTGCCGGTGGCCCGTGATTTCGTGAACGCAGTGCAGGAAAAGGCGACAGGCCAAGCCGTCACAAAATCCATCACACCCGGCCAACAGGTTGTCAAAATCGTCCACGACGCCCTCATCGACGTCCTCAAAGGCGAAGGCGAACCAGGTGCGCTGAAAATCGACAGCCCCCCTGCCCCGATCCTGATGGTCGGTCTGCAAGGTGGTGGTAAAACCACAACCACCGCCAAACTGGCAAAACGGCTCAAGGAAAAAGACGGCAAGCGCGTGCTGATGGCATCGCTCGACGTGAACCGCCCCGCGGCGATGGAACAGCTGGCAATCCTCGGCACCCAGATCGGCGTCGACACCCTGCCCATCGTCAAAGGCGAAGACCCCGTTGCCATCGCCAAACGCACCAAGACCCAAGCCTCCCTTGGCGGCTATGACGTCTATATGCTCGATACCGCGGGCCGTTTGTCCATCGATGACGAACTCATGGCGCAGGTCGAAGCCGTCCGCGATGTGGTCACACCACGCGAAACCCTGCTGGTGGTTGATGGCCTGACGGGCCAAGACGCCGTGCAAACCGCCGAGAACTTTAACGAACGCATCGGCATTTCTGGCGTTGTCCTCACCCGTATGGACGGCGACGGGCGCGGCGGTGCGGCCCTCTCCATGCGCGCCGTCACAGGCCGCCCGATCAAATACGTCGGCCTCGGCGAAAAGATGGACGCGCTTGAGACGTTCGAGCCAGAGCGGATTGCAGGCCGTATCCTTGGCATGGGCGACATCGTTGCCCTCGTTGAAAAAGCCCAAGAAACCATCGAGGCCGAACAAGCCGAAAAGATGATGAAGCGCATGGCGAAAGGTCAGTTCAACATGAACGACCTCAAAATGCAGCTGGAACAGATGCTCAAAATGGGCGGCATGCAAGGTATGATGGGCATGATGCCCGGCATGGGTAAAATGGCCAAACAGGTCGAGGAAGCAGGCTTTGACGACCGCATCCTCAAACAACAGATCGCCCTCATCAACTCCATGACCAAGAAAGAGCGCGTAAACCCCGCCCTCCTGCAAGCCAGCCGTAAAAAGCGGATCGCCAAAGGTGCAGGCATGGAGGTTTCCGACCTCAACAAGCTGATGAAAATGCAGCGCCAGATGTCGGACATGATGAAAAAGATGGGCAAAGGCAAAGGCGGCATGATGAAAGCCGCCATGAAACAGATGATGGGCAAAGGCGGCATGGACCCCGCCGCAATGGCCCAAGGCATGGACCCAAAAGCACTGGAAGCAGCGGCCAAACAAATGGGCGGCAAACTGCCCGGTTTGGGCGGCGGCATGGGCCTGCCACCCGGTCTGTCAGGTTTCGGTAAAAAGAAATGATCACCTGTACGCTTAGATACGAAATCGACCCCAACCAAGTTGCGGCGTTCGAAGTCTATGCGAAGGCTTGGATTCACCTTGTGAATAAACTTGGTGGCACCCATCACGGCTATCACTTGCCGCACGAGGGGCCAAACGACATTGCGTTTTGCCACTTCTCTTTCCCGTCACTGGCCGATTATGAGGTCTACCGCAAAAACATGTGGGACGACCCAGAATGCCTGCGCGCCTATGCGCACGCCAAGGAAACAAACTGCATCCGCCGCTTTGACCGCTCTTTCACCCGCCCTGTTCTGACAGGCGCCACAGTGGATGAGTTGGGCCTGTGAGCATGACAGTCATCATCCCCACGCTAGAAACCCAGCGTCTGATCCTGCGCGCCCCGCAGATGCGCGACAGCGCGGCCTATGTTGGCTTCAAACGCTCTGAGCGGTCCAAGTTCACTGGCGGGGTCGCCTCAACGCAACAGGCACGCACCAATTTTTCGGCTATCGCGGGTCAGTGGGTGTTGCGCGGCTATGGCCTGTTTATGGCCGCGTTGAAAAATGACCCTGACACCGCCATCGGCGGCTTTGGCATTTTCCACCCCGAACGTCAGGAAGAACCTGAATTCGGCTGGACGCTCTATGATGCGGCCTATGAGGGCAAAGGTTACGTGACCGAAGCCATGCGCGCCATCATCCCATGGGCATGGGATGTGATCGGCGTGGATACGGCGCAGTCGCACATCGACGAGGGCAACGCGCCATCCGTCGCCGTCGCAACCGCCCTAGGCGCCAAATTCGATCCCGTCACCACCAAAAAGGCCAATGGCCCTGGTGGCGAGTTCGACAATGACGGCCCCTTCGTCAACATCTACCGCCACACAAAAGGGGCTTTGACATGACCGTTAACCGCCCCGTATTTGGCAGCCGCTTTTCCAATCAAGCTGGCTCGACGATCTGCACCAATGTCATACGCGCGGTGTACGCCCAGTGCACAGTGTGTGACACGTCCCAAACGACCTCACGGAGGATCCTATGACCGATTCCGTAACCCGCGCCGCAGAGGTCCTCTCCGAGCACCGCGCCAGCATCGATCGCCTCGATGCGATCCTCGTCTACACGCTGGGCGAGCGGTTCAAACACACTCAGGCTGTGGGGAAACTCAAAGCCGAACACGACCTTCCCCCGTCCGATCCTACCCGCGAAGCGGATCAGATCGCACGGCTAGAAGATTTGGCAAAACGGGCCGATTTAGATCCCGAATTCGCCAAGAAGTTTCTCAACTTCATCATCGCTGAAGTCATTCAGCACCACAAACAACATCAACAATCTTAACCCATTGCGCACCTCTGGTGCGACAAGACAAAACCTAAAGGAAATCAATACCATGGCTATGAAAATTCGCCTCGCCCGCGGTGGCTCCAAAAAGCGCCCGTTTTACCGTATCGTTGCTGCAGACAGCCGCATGCCACGTGACGGCCGTTTCATCGAGAAACTGGGCACATACTCCCCACTGCTGCCAAAAGACAGCGAAGACCGTGTTAAAATGAACATGGAGCGCGTTGAGTACTGGTTGGGTCAAGGCGCACAGCCAACAGACCGTATCCAGCGTATGCTCGAAGCGGCTGGCGCACGTCCAAAGACCGAGCGCAACAACCCGAAAAAAGGTACACCTGGCAAAAAAGCGCAAGAGCGCGCTCAGGAGAAAGCCGACAAGGCAGCAGCCGCAGCAGAAGCCGCAGCAGCACCAGCCGAAGAAGCAGCTGCAGAAGAATAAAAAGGACCAGTCCGGCATGCATGAGTTTTCGGATGATTTCCGTGCCGGGCTGACCGAGCTGATGCGCTGGCGCCGCGATGTGCGCCAGTTTCGCACAGATCCCGTGGAAGAGGCCCTTGTCCAAGAGTGCCTCTCCACACTTTCCCTTGCCCCCTCTGTTGGCCTGTCCGAACCGTGGCGCGTTATGCGCGTTCGCTCTGATAGCGCCCGTGCGGCGGCACTTGAGAATTACCAAACCGCAAACGCGCGCGCCCTTGAGGGCTATGATGGTGATAAGGCTGCGCTTTATGCCTCCCTTAAACTATCAGGCATGCGCGAAGCCCCTGAACACTTTGCCATTTTCTGCGATGAGGCCACCACCAAAGGTGCAGGCCTTGGCGTGGCTTCGATGCCGGAAATGCGCCGCTATTCCGTTGTGGGGGCCATCACGTTGATGTGGCTGCACGCCCGCACGCTTGGCCTTGGGATCGGCTGGGTCTCGGTTCTGGACCCTGAACAAATGTGCCGTGATCTGGACGCACCAGATGACTGGTCCCTTGTCGCTTATCTTTGCCTTGGGTGGCCGCGCGATGTATCCCTAACACCAGAGCTTGAAACCAAAGGCTGGGAGGCCCGCGCCGCATCCCTGCATATTGAGGACCGTTAATGTTCCGACTAATCAAATTTTTGATCGTTCTTGGCCTTGGCGCCTACCTTGGCTTTGGGGCCAAAGGGATGATGATGAAGGCCGAATGCACAAGCGGCGAAGGCCAATGGACGGGTTCCGTCTGCATCGATAACGGAGCATCACAATGAGCGAGAACATCTGCGTGGGCGTAATTTCAGGCTCTTACGGCGTTCAGGGTGAACTGCGCGTAAAAAGCTTTTGCGCCATCCCCGAAGACATCCAGAACTATACCCCTTTGACGGATGAAGCAGGTAAGCGCCAATTTGCGCTGGCCATTCTACGCCCCATCAAAAACGGCTATTCCGCCCGCCTTCCCGAGGTCAAAACCAAGGAAGAGGCGGACGCGCTTCGCGGTACCAAATTGTTTGCCCCGCGCGACCAACTGCCGTCATTGCCCGATGATGAATTCTATCATGCAGACCTGATCGGCCTAGAGGTTTACGACACCGGCGGCGAGCTGTTGGGCCGTGTCAAAACCGTGCAAAACCATGGGGCCGATGACCTGTTAGAGCTTCAGCTCAGCAACACATCAGCAACGACATTCCTGCCCTTTACCAAAGCAGCGGTTCCTACCGTAGACCTTGCAACAGGCCGTATTGTTGCTGATCCTCCTGACGGTATTTTGCCAACCCCAAAATCCGCCCCATCCGAGGATTAAGGATGCGGCGGATCATCATTCACGCCGGATTTCACAAAACAGGCACGACCAGCCTGCAACAAACGCTACGTGCAAATCGCGCAGCCTTAAGGCCCGACATCAGGCTGGTTTTGCGCCCTGGCATGACAGCCCTATGCGAATCCGCCCGCGCCTTTAGCCGCTCGCGCGAGGATTACGATTTGGGGTTGGTTAAATATGAGGCCGCGCTGCTGGCTGAAAAGCTGGAAGACGAAGAAGCTGATACAATCGTTATCACTTCCGAAGACCTCAGCGGCCATATGCCTGGCCGTCACAAACTGCACGGCTATGGCGCCACCCCGCATTTGATGCGCGCGCTGGCGGTTTCCTTTTCAGCTGCAGCGCCTGATGCTGAGCTGACCTTCTTTTTCACCACGCGAGGGGCCGACCCATGGCTGCGCAGCTGCTATGCGCAACATCTGCGCGCCTCAAGAATGGTCTGGGATGAGGAAGACTATCTCAAGCGGTTCAAAACATCCGCTGACCTTGACCAGATTCTAGATCTGATTAAACGCGAAATCCCCAATCACGCGCTGCTGGATACCTCGTTGGAAGAACACGCAGGACGCCGCCTTGGCCTCGCAGAGGCGATGCTGGACCAGCTCAAGCTAAGCAATGAACGCCGTGCGGTGCTGAAACCCGCAAAAAATCGCAATGCAGCCCCTTCTGATGCGCTAAAGGCCGAGCTTCTCGCGCTAAACCGATCCGATTTGGGAAATGCCGCCCTGAAACAAGCGAAACGGGACCTGATTGAGGGGCAAAAACATGCCTCGTAAAATCGTGATCCACGCGGGTTTTCACAAGACGGGAACATCGACAGTTCAGGCTGTGCTGCGCGCCAACCGCAAGGCGCTAATGCCTGCCCTTGCGATCCGCCTTAAGGGGCAGATGAAGGAGCTCATGCACGCGACACGTGGCTATTCCACTTTTGGCACTGAGGAGGACTTGGACAAGGTCAGGCGCCGTTTCGACGCCCTGCTTGCCGACCTGCCCGGCATGCCGCGCCGCACGCTGCTGTTGAGCGCTGAGGAATTGTCAGGCCACATGCCCGGACGGGGGGCATTGGCGACCTATAAAGCGGCCCCTGTCCTGATGTATCTTTATTGGGAGCGTGCCAAGGCTGCGTTTCCAAAGGCCCCAGTCAGCTTTGTTTTCTCGACCCGACAGGCGGATGATTGGCAGCGCTCGGCTTGGGCCGAGCATGTGAAATCCTCGGGCATGACTTTGGATTATGCCGACTATCAAACACGCTACGCTAGCGCGGCTGATTTGGACGGGATCGTCAGCGAAGTAACCAGCCGCGTGCCAGCACCTGTTCACAGCTATCGTTTGGAAAGCTGCCAGCCCTTGCCGCTAGGGCCAGCGGACCCGCTGTTGGATCACTGCGATGTCCCTGCGGATTTGCGCAAAACCCTTACCCCTCTCCCCCCGCAAAACACACGGCTGAGTGATGAGACTCTTGCCGCTTTGCTAGATATCAACCGAACCCATAGCGACACCGAAGCGCGCAATCGCGCTAAGGCCCAACTGTTGGGCGAAGGATCACATTCATGACGTCTCCGAACCGATCACATGGCAAACAACGCGTGATGCCGACCTTTAAACCCCGCGAGTTGATGCAAGACGTGCCCGACTATCTTCACGTCTGGCAGGCGCATATCATCACCCTCTTCCCCGAGCTATTCCCCGGCGTATTGGGTGCAAGCCTGACAGGCCGCGCCCTAAAGGAAGGCAAATGGCAATTGCACGCCCATGATCTGCGCAAACACGGCCTAACAAAGCACCGCAATGTCGATGACACCCCTGCTGGGGGCGGCGCTGGCATGGTGCTGCGCGCTGATGTTGTTGGCCCCGCGATTGAAGAGGTCCAATCCCGTGCCACTGGTCGCTGGCCCATCTTGTACATGTCCCCGCGGGGTCGGCGCTTTGATCAGGCTTTGGCGCGCGATCTGGCGACGTGCTCTGGGGTGACCATGTTGTGTGGCCGATTTGAAGGTGTCGATGAACGGGTGCTGGAAGAATATGAAGTCATCGAAGTGAGCTTGGGTGATTTTGTCATGACGGGCGGAGAGCTGGCCGCGCAAGCGATGATAGACGCCACTGTGCGCCTGTTGCCTGGCGTGTTGGGAAATGCGGAAAGCACGGTTGAGGAAAGCCATTCGGCAGGCTTGCTAGAACACCCGCAATACACAAAACCCGCCGAGTGGCAGGGCCGCGAGATCCCGCCTGTTTTGATGTCGGGCAATCATGCCGAGATCGAAAAATGGCGCCGCGAGATGTCTCATAAGCTGACACAAGAACGCAGGCCCGACCTGTGGGCGGCCCATAAGGCAAAATCAGATGGCTGATTGGGCCGCGTTAAATGCCGAGCTAGCGCGTTGGGACACAGCGGGCCTCAAGCCTGTTCTGTGGTGGCGCGATGACGATGCGCAAACCTGCACACCCGCGTTAGAGCGCCTCTTGGGGTTATCAGATCGCTATAACGTTCCTGCCCATATCTCTGTGATCCCGCAGGGGGTTCAGCCAGACCTTGCCGCGCGGTTGCGCGATACGGATTACGCCTATGTCCTGCAACACGGATTGCAGCACAAAAACCACGAACCAAAGGGGCTTCCTGCCTCTGAGGTTGGCGATACCCGCCCAATGGCCCAGCAACAGGCTGATCTGGCGTTGGGCTGGTCCATCCTGCAAGAGGCCGAGCTACCCCGATTGCTGCCAGCACTTGTGCCGCCGTGGAACAGGATCGGCGATGCAACCCGCGCGCTATTGCCCGACTGGGGCTATACGTTCATGTCCGCCTATGAAGGGCGCGGCGATGCGAGCGAAATCGCGGGCCTGACGCAGATTGATGCCCACCTTGATCCCATCCGCTGGAAATACGACCGTGTCTTTCGCGGGACGGATAAGATGCTGGCGATGTTGATTGAACATTTACACGACAGACGCACAAACGACCCCAGCAAGCCCATCGGCTATGTCACACACCACTTGCAAACGCATGATGCCATCTGGGATTTTACCGACCAGTTTTTCCAAGCCACCAAAGGGCTGTGGGCATCTGTTCCTGATATGCTGAAGGAGGCCTGATCAATGGTCGAGATTACTTTTGCCACGCCCAGCCAGCGCGAAGAGGTCGAGACCTTTATGCATACGGCCTTTCCCCGCGCCAAATGGGGTGCCGACGGGTGGAGGCGCCTATTGGCGAACCGCTGGGGCGGTGAAAAGGGTGAGTTTGCCGTCACCGCGCGGGACGGCGGCGCATTGGTTGGTGTTATGGGCATGAACGACAGCCTGCGCCATACGCCACGCGGGCCAAAGCGCTATCGCAACCTCACGTCGTGGTATGTTCTAAAAACCCATCGCGGTATGGGGATGGGCGAAAAGCTGATGCATACGGCAATGGCCGACCCCGAGGTGACCTCGACCAATCTCACCAGCGCCAAGGCGGCCCTGCCTTTGGTGGATCGTATTGGTTTCAAAGTGCTGGACGACAAACGCTTCGTCTGGCGGCACAGCGGTGCGGCGCCCCTGCCCTTCACGCTGGCTCCTTTGCAGGAGGCCGACCTTAATCTCGCCGACGCCAAAGTGCTGGCGGATCATGCTGACCTGAACCTAAAACCAATGGTGATCGAAACACCCGATGGCCCTGTCACGCTGGTGCTTTCGGTCAAACAAAAGGTCGATGAATATGTAACGCACGAGGTCGTTTATGTGGGGCAATCTGATCTGTTGGCCAAACACGGGCAGGCCATCGCGGATACGCTGCTGCCTGAAACCGGCGCGGTGTTTAGCGTGGATTCACGCCTTGCCCATGGTGCCACGCCTAACGCGGTTGAGCCGATTGAAGTCTCTCGGTTTTTCAAAGGCGCATCCATGCTCCCCGCCGAGATTGACCACATGTATTCCGAAATCGTGTTGATGGATATGAAGCTGTACTAACGGGGGTTTTGGGCATCGCACCCTCCTGCGACGCCCAAAACCAAATCATTGACGCAGATATGCGGCGATGGCGTCCTTTAGTGCCAAACGTTCGCGGCGCATGCTTTGCATGTTGTCATCGCTGGTTGGTTCCACATCGGTTTCCGCGCGGTGAATGGCGCGGTTTACGGTGTGATAGGTTTCGGACATTTTGGCGAAATGCGCATCGGACTGACGCAGCGCCGCCATCTTTTCCAACTGCTCGGGGAATTCTTCGTGCAGCTCGTGTGGTGTGTTTGACATGGTTTGTCCTCGTTAAGTTTTACGGTGTTTCGGGTGCAGCGATGAGGCCAGAATGTGCTGGCTTTGCTGCAACAAAGCTTCGGCTTGGTGGAAAATCTTTGGGTCGGGTGCTTGGGCGACCTCTGGATCTTTTTCCGGATAATCCAGCTGCGACAGGAAGTGGCGCATACAGGTGAGGCGCGCGCGTTTCTTGTCGTTTGAACGGATCACAGTCCAAGGTGCATCGGCAGTGTCCGTGTAAAAGAACATCGCCTCTTTGGCTTCGGTATAATCATCCCATTTGTTCAGGCTGGCGCGGTCAATCGGGGATAGCTTCCACCGTTTTAACGGATCCGTTTCCCGCGATGCAAAACGCCGCCGCTGTTCTTCCTGTGTGACCGAGAACCAGTATTTGAACAGGCGCACGCCACTGCGTGCCAGCATCCGCTCGAACTCAGGCGTTTGGCGCATGAATTCCAGATATTCCGCTGGTTCGCAAAAATCCATAACGCGCTCTACACCTGCGCGGTTGTACCAAGAACGGTCATACAAAACCATCTCGCCCGCGGTTGGCAGATGTTTGATATAGCGCTGGAAATACCACTGGCCGCGCTCTTCCTCGGTGGGCTTGTTCAGCGCCACAACGCGGACTGCGCGGGGGTTTAGATGTTCGGTAAAGCGTTTGATCGTGCCGCCTTTGCCTGCAGCGTCGCGGCCTTCAAACAATAGAATAAATTTCTGCCCTGTCTCTTGCACCCAGTGCTGCACTTTCAAAAGCTCAACCTGAAGTGCCGCTTTCTCTTTCTCATAAGCCGAGCGAGAGAGCTTGGTCTGATAGGGATATTCACCCTGTTCAAACCCGACAATTTGGGCGTTTCGCGCTGTCTTGGCCTGTTCTTTGTCGGTTTCGGTCATCGAGCCCCCTTTCAAGGTGTTTAATTCGACCGTTATTATGACCATTACCAAGGCTAACGGATTGATTTGAATCAACGCCTGTTGGGTAAACTCGCCTCTTGATCCGCCTGATTTTCAGGCCTATACGACAGCAATCTGGAATCGCTTATTGCGACTCGGGTGTTTGCGCTATGGGCGCAAGAGAAAGCTAAAGACGATTGTTACCTCCGGTGGGCTGTGCGCAGACCCGACAGACAGACCGAAGCTCTGGGATCACCGTAAAAACTTCGTGGCATACCACGAGCATCATAGGAGACGCATCAGATGAACCTGATCGCAGAAATCGAGGCGGAACATATCGCCGAACTTGCCAAGGAAATCCCTGATTTCCGCGCTGGCGACACCATCCGGGTTGGCTTTAAAGTCACCGAAGGTACACGCACACGTGTACAGAACTACGAAGGCGTTTGCATCAGCCGTAAAAACGGCAAAGGCATTGCCGGTGCATTCACTGTTCGCAAAATTTCCTTTGGCGAAGGCGTGGAGCGTGTATTCCCGCTGCACTCGACCAACATCGACAACATCACCGTGGTACGCCGCGGCCGCGTTCGTCGCGCCAAACTGTACTATCTACGCTCACGCCGTGGTAAATCTGCGCGTATCGTCGAGAACACAAACTACAAACCGCTCAAGGGGTAAGTTAGATGAAAACCGATACACATCCAGAATACCACACGATCAACGTCAAAATGACCGACGGTACGATCATTGAGATGAAATCAACTTGGGGCAAAGAAGGCGACCAGCTGGCGCTAGACATCGACCCAACGGTACACCCAGCATGGACCGGTACTTCTGGTCGTTTGATGGATACCGGTGGCCGCGTGTCCAAGTTCAAAAACAAATACGCTGGTCTGGGCTTCTAAACCCGCCAAGCAATCTTGTTTCAAAAGGCGCGCCTATCGGGTGCGCCTTTTTTATTGGGTCAAGCCCACGAGACGTGGCAACCAGAACCCACTGAGCGCCCGCCCCGTCGTTCAACGCTTTTCAAAGCTCGAAACCCTACATATAGTCGCAGTAACAGTATCCTGCGCTAAGGCAGGCAACATAAAAAGGTATCGGGCATGGCGCATATTATCGTCGTCGGAAACGAAAAAGGTGGCGCGGGGAAATCAACGGTTTCCATGCACCTTGCGACCGCATTGGCCCGCATGGGCCATCAGGTAAGCGCGTTGGACCTAGACCTGCGCCAGCGCACATTTGGCCGTTACGCTGAAAACCGTCAGTCCTTTCTAAAAGAAGCTGGCTTGGATTTGCCCAGCCCGCATTACCACGAGCTGCCAGAGGTCAACGCAAGTGACCTAAAACCGGGCGAAAACGTCTATGATCATCGGCTTTCCGCTGCGGTGGCAGAGCTGGAGCCGAACAATGATTTCATTTTGATCGATTGCCCCGGTTCGCACACCCGTCTTAGTCAGGTGGCGCATAGCCTAGCCGATACTTTGGTCACCCCGTTGAATGACAGCTTTATCGATTTCGATCTGCTGGCCCACACTGATGCTTCTGGCGATAAAATCACGGGCCCTTCGGTTTATTCCGAAATGGTGTGGAATGCGCGTCAGCTAAGATCACAGGCGGGGCTGCCCCCGATTGACTGGGTTGTTGTTCGCAACCGCATGGGCGCGCAGCGGATGGTCAACAAGGAAAAGATGGAGCGCGCGATCCAGAACCTAAGCAAGCGGATCGGGTTTCGCATTGCACCGGGCTTTAACGAGCGGGTAATTTTCCGAGAGCTCTTTCCGCGCGGTCTAACCCTGCTGGACCTCAAGGATATCGGCGTTAAACAGCTGAACATCTCAAACATCGCCGCACGCCAAGAATTGCGCGATTTGATCAAGGCGCTAAAATTGCCTGGTGTTGACGCTGATTTCTAAAGCAGCCTGTGCAGCTTTTCTTTTCGCTGATCGATGCCTGCGTCACGCGCCAAAGAAAAGAATCGGACAATCGCCAAAGCTAAAAAGCTGGAAATCTGATTTGACTGTGTCGTTGGATGACCTTTTCTACAGATGCCGCGCCTACAAATCCCTCAATGGTAGAAATTTAAATAAAGTTCGCCGGCCCTCTCTGAGCGGCGCGTTAAGCCTGACGATGTCGGGCATCTCTCATGCGCCCATAAAGAAAGGTGTTTGAGCGAAAATTACATCACGATCCAGAAAGGTTGTCAGGTTTCCTGTTCATATTCCCCCCAGCCTTGGGGTTGACGGACAGCCCATATCACTCAATCCTTTGGCAACAACGTCATGCTGTCGTTCGGAACGCACGCAGCGAAACGTAAAATGTAGGGAAAACCTGCAAACGCCAAACCCGCTGAATAGGGTCTTTAGTCGCTTAGCACTGGAATGCGCGGCCACTTAAACAACAGAGAGGAAGAACATGACATTCACAACACGCACCGGTAAGCCGCTGCCACAGTCCATTCTGGACAGCGCGGATCAGGCCAAAGCCGATCCTGTAAACCGCCGTGAGTTTCTGGCCCTTGCCAGCGCATTTGGCGCCACAACTGCCACCGCTTATGCGATGATCGGCATGGCGCCCCCAGCACAGGCGGCTTCGCACGCTGACAAGAAAATGGGTGGCACCGTACGGATGCAGATGGAAGTCCGCGCCCTGAAGGACCCGCGCACCTATGACTGGTCCCAGATCGCGAACTTCTCACGTGGGTGGCTGGAATACCTCGCGATTTACGAAAGCGACGGTACGTTCACGCCAGCGCTTTTGGAAAGCTGGGAAATCAACGACGATGCGACCGTATACACATTGAACGTCCGCAAAGGCGTTAAATGGAACAACGGTGACGACTTTACCGCCGAAGACGTGGCACGCAACATCACTGGCTGGTGTGACAAGTCGCTCGAGGGGAACTCGATGGCGGGTCGCTTTGCAACGCTGATTGATGCGGAGACTGGAAAAGCTGGTGAAGGAACGATCGAAGTTGTCGATAGCCACACAGTGAAGCTGAATCTGCCAGCCTCTGACATCACATTGATCGCGGGCATGGCCGACTATCCAGCGGCGATTGTTCACAGCAGCTTTGCCGCTGACACGATGCTTGAAAACCCGATCGGTACAGGTGCTTACCTGCCAGAAACACTGGAAGTTGGCGTTAAGAGTGTGCTGGTTAAGAACCCAGACCACACATGGTGGGGCACCGAAGTGTTCGGCGGACCTTTCATCGACCGCTTGGAATACATCGACTATGGCACAGACCCATCTGCATGGATTGCGGCGGCTGAGGCCGAAGAGGTTGATGCCTTCTATTCCATGGAAGGTGAATTCATCGACATTATGACGGGCCTAGACGGCTGGGTAGAAAACGAAATCGCCACGGCTGCGACAATCGTTGTCCGCCCGAACCAGCTGGCTGAAGTAGATGGCAAAATGCCTTACGCGGACAAGCGCGTGCGGCAGGCGATCAGCATGGCCGTTGATAACTCGGTCCTGCTAGAGCTTGGCTATGGTGGTCGTGGTATCCCTGCGGAAAACCACCACGTTGGCCCGATGCACCCTGAATACGCTGAGCTACCCGCACGCAAACCAGATCCAGCAGGCGCCAAGGCCCTGATGGACGAAGCAGGCATGGGTGATTTTGAGCACGAGCTGATGTCGATCGACGATGCATGGCGCAAAGACACTACTGACGCGGTTGCCGCCCAGTTGCGCGACGCTGGCATCAAGGTAAAGCGCACCATTCTACCTGGCTCTACCTTCTGGAATGACTGGGTGAAATACCCGTTCAGCTCAACCAACTGGAACCACCGTCCGCTGGGCGTTCAGATTTGGGCGCTTGCCTATCGTTCTGGCGAAGCATGGAACGAATTCGGCTGGTCTAACGCCGAATTTGACGCGCTTTTGTCAGAAGCCTTGGCAACCGCCGATATCGAAAAGCGCCGTGCGATTATGGCCAAAGGTCAGGCGATGATCCAAGACGAAGGTGTAACGATCCAGCCGTACTGGCGTTCGCTGTACAACCACACAAAAGAAGGCCTGACAGGTGCAGAGCACCACATCAGCTTTGAATACCACCCAGCACGGATGGCATGGAGCTAAGCCTCTCTGCCCTCTAGGGAACAAACGAAGGGCCGCGTATTTCGCGGCCCTTTTTCTTTGCCCGTTAGGTCGCGGATATGACACTGGGCTAAAACGTAAAATGGCCGGGCGATGGTATCGCCCGGCCTTTCTATTTGTCGCTCTGTTTGTTTGTCAGCGCAGCAGGAACAGCGTGATTGACGGAAAGATCACAAGGATCGCCACTCGCACAATGTCGGAACCTACAAAGTACATCACCGTCTTATAGGTCTCGGTCATGGGGGTTTCTTTGTCCATCGAGTTGATGATGAACAGGTTCATGCCCACAGGGGGCGTAATCAACCCGACCTCGACAACGATCAGAACCAGAATACCAAACCAGATCGCCACGTGTTCGGCGCTCATCCCGAAATCCATCGCCGAGATGACAGGGAAGAAGATCGGAACCGTCAGCAGGATCATCGACAGGCTGTCCATCAGGCAGCCAAAGATCAGGTAGAACACCAAAATGATTGTCAAAACCAACCACGGGCTAAGCCCTTGGGTGACAACCCAGTCCGCCATGAACTGTGGCACACCAGACAAGGCAAGGAAGCCGTTGTAGAACCCTGCCCCCAACACGATGAAAAAGATCATTGCCGTGGTGCGTGCCGTGCCGATCAAGCTTTGCTTTAGGATGTCCCAGCCAAGCGAGCCAGACAAAAGCGCAACCAGTCCCGTGCCCGCCGCGCCAACGGCAGCAGCTTCGGTGGGGGTGAACCAACCAAGGTAGATACCGCCAACAACCAAAAAGAAGATCGCAATCACGGGCCATGTCTTGCTAAGGGCGGCAAAGCGTTCTGCCATCGGTACAGGCGGGCGTGTGCCTGCCGCATCAGGGTGCAGACGCACATAGATCGAAATCGTCAGCACGTATCCAATCGCTGCCAGAATGCCGGGGATAAACGCGGCCAAGAACAGCTTGGCGATGTTTTGCTCGGTCAGGATCGCATAGATAACCAGAATAACGGAGGGCGGGATCAAAATGCCCAATGTACCACCAGCCGCGAGTGTTGCCGTAGAAAAGCCACCTGAGTAGCCGTAGCGCTTTAGCTCTGGCAGGGCGACCTTGGACATTGTTGCGGCTGTCGCGAGCGACGAGCCACAGATCGCGCCAAAGCCCGCACAGGCACCAACAGCCGCCATAGCGACACCGCCCCGACGATGGCCAAGGAAGCTCTCAGCGGCGCGGAACAGCGCCTGTGACATGCCAGATAGGGTCGCAAACTGGCCCATCAGCAAAAACAGCGGAATGATCGTCAGCGAATAGCTGGAGAAGGTGGTGTAGGTCTCTGACTTTAGCTTGGCCAGTAGCGGCGTGGGATTGCCCCCCATCGCCATAAACCAGCCGCCAAAACCGCATAACAGCATCGCCAGCCCGATCGGCGCGCGCAAAAACACCATGACCAAGAGGATGGGAAAGGACCAAAAGCCCAGTTCAAGATTGCTCATCGTTTAGTGTTCCCCATGCTCGGACGGCAGGATGTTGGTGTCACCAATCGCCTCGCCAATACGCGCAACGGCGCAATAAACAGCTACAATACACGCCACGACCCCAGCCGCGAAGCTAAGCGCGTAGGACCACCAGACTGGGAATTGCAGGAAGAAGGTTGTTTCGCCGTTACCCAGATACCGCTCTAGGCCGCCATAAAGGCGCCAGATGATCAGGATGATCACGGCGGTCAGGACGATTTCCCAGAATGCCATGATCCAGCGGTTCACCCGCTGGGACAGGACCGAGGTAAAGACATCAACGGTCGCATGTGCGCCGTAGAACTGGCAGATCGGCAGAAACGAAAAGATCGCAAAGGCCACCCCCGCTTCGAGCAGCTCATAGTTGCCGTTGATTTCGCCAATACCCATATCCAACAGGAATTTAGAAAACCCCGCCAATTGGTTTGCGAAAAAATCACCATGTAAAAGCTTGTTGAGGGTCCTGCCCGTGATCGAAAGTGTGGTCATGATAACCAGCACAATCAACACACAGCCGCCGATCAACGCAGTTCCATGGGCGAGAGTTCGAATGAAACGATGCATGTTTAGCCCTTGTAGATAAAGGCAGCGCACCGGAGTTTCCCCCGATGCGCTGATGTTCAGACTATACTGTCTTATTCGCTGTAGGAATTCATCAGCGAGCGCGCTTCGTCGATCAGCGCCTGACCGTCGATGCCTTTGCTTTCCATGTCTGCCAACCATTCGGCATAAACAGGCTGGGCAGCATCTTTCCAAACTTGAACACCATCGCCAGAAACTGTGACGATGTTGTTCCCAGCATCAGCTGCTGCCTTGCGTGAAGGGCCGTCAGAATCGGCCATCGTACCACCAGCAAGGATCGAGAACTCAAGACCGGAGTTATCTTCGATGACTTTCTGAAGCTCTGGATCAAGGCTGTCGAACTTGTCTTTGTTCATCGCCAGAACAAATGTAAGCGTGTACAGCGCTTCGCCGTCAAACTCGGTGTGGTTTTTCACCAGCTCAGGCACTTTGAGGGCACCCGTAACTTCCCAGGGGATTGTGGTGCCATCGACAACGCCTTTGCTCAGCGCCTCTGGGATCGCTGGAACGGGCATACCAACGGGTGTAGAGCCCAGCTTTTCCAGAAGGACGCTCGCCAGGCGGGAACCGCCACGCATCTTCAGACCCGCCATATCCGCAGGTGTTTCCACAGCTTCACTCGAGTGGATCACACCGGGGCCGTGAACCCATGTGCCAAGGATTTTAACGTCCTTAAACTCGGTATCTTTCATGTGCTTTTCAAACATCTGCCAATAGGCCGAAGACGCGGCGCGGGCGTTATTCATCATGAACGGCAGCTCAAATACCTCGGTGCTTGGGAACCGACCCGGGGTATAGCCGACAACGGTCCAGACGATATCGGCAACGCCATCAATCGCTTGGTCCATCAATTCTGGAGGAGACCCGCCCAGCTGCATGGAGGCGTAACGCTCAATCTTGATGCGGCCTTCGCTGGCTGCCTCAACGCGGTCCGCCCAAGGGTAGAGAATCAGGTTAGGCACATTCGCTTGCGCTGGCAGGAACTGGTGCATGCGCAATGTAACGTCCTGCGCCATAGCAGGAGCAGCCCCCATACCAGCAGCAAGCGCGATTGCGCCCGCCATACCTAGAAATGATTTCCGTGTGAATTTCATTGGTCTTCCTCCCATTGGTCGCGCCACGATAACCGTGCATCGCTTGTCCTTAATCAAAACGCTATGCGCTCTGATCCTCCTTGTCACGTCAGATCCCCCACTGTTTTCGGTCTATGCCTGTGGGGCGCCTAACATCTTAGTGATATTGCCTTGCGCAAAATGTAACAATCAAGAGGAAATGCGCGCGATTTTGTAACATTATTAAAGCCGCCATTCAAAACACCACCGCAGGTAGATAATTCGCCCAAGCGTATTTTGAGAGAGGGGGGAAATGGTGGCGTTACCTGGATTTGAACCAGGGACCTAACGATTATGAGTCGTTCGCTCTAACCAACTGAGCTATAACGCCGTGGGCCGTGACCTATGATAGCCGCCAGCCTACGTCAAGACAGAAACAACATGTATATGGCAGCTATTTTTCTGCGCTTAAATCCACTTGGCCAATGGAGGCAGGCTCATCAGCACCGCATTGGCATCGTGACCTGTCTCTAGGCCGAATTTTGTGCCGCGGTCATAGACCAGATTATACTCGGCATAGAGGCCGCGATGGACCAATTGCGCGTCCTTGTCCGCCGCGTCCCAATCCTGCTTTTTGCGCTTTTCGACCAATGGCACATAGGCGGGCAGAAAGGCGCGACCGATGTCTTGGGTTAGAGCAAAATCTGCCTCCCAATCACCTGTGTTGCGATCATCCATAAAGATGCCGCCAACGCCACGGGCACGGTTGCGGTGAGGGATATAAAAATACTCGTCCGCCCACTCTTTCAGCTTTGGGTAAATCTCGGTGCCATGCGGATCTAGGTATTCTTTCTGAGTCGCATGAAAATGGGCCGTGTCATCATCATATTCGATACAAGGGTTCAGATCAGAGCCGCCGCCAAACCACCACGCACCCGGTGTCCAGAACATGCGTGTATTCATATGCACAGCAGGCGCATGCGGGTTTTGCATATGCGCAACAAGGCTGATCCCCGAAGCCCAAAAGCGCGGATCATCTGCCATCCCCGGAACCCCACGCGCGGCCATCGCCTTTTGCGCGCGATCCCCCAATGTTCCGTAAACGGTCGAGATATTGACCCCTACTTTTTCAAAAACGCGGCCACCGCGCATTACGCTCATCAGGCCACCCCCTGCATCGGACCCGTCATCCGAGGTTCGTTTGGTTGTGCTAACTTCGAATTGACCTGCGCCCATATCGGTCAGGGGACCTGTCGAGTGGTCATTTTCGAGGGCTTCAAACGCAGAAACGATATCGTCTCGAAGGGTGCGGAACCATGCGCTTGCGCGGTTCTTCTCGGTTTCGAACTGTACGCTCATATCTTTGCTTTCAAATAAAAATATCATGTTCGGCGGGGGCTTTTCCCCGCCCAATATCAGTGGGCCGGCGCGCTTACGGCATCCAGCAACGAACGCCCGCCATCTACCACCATCACTTCACCAGTCATGAAACTAGAGCTTTCTGCCGCCAAAAACTGAACCGTATCGACCAGTTCGGAAGGCGCGGCAATTCGGCCCAGAGGAGTGTGGCACCGGATATCGTCCCGCCATTCCCGATTTTCGGCAACCGCCGTCTTGAGGGATGTAGACATGACCGATCCAAACGAAACCGCGTTCACACGAATGCGGTGCGGTGCAAGCGACAAAGCCATAGAGCGCGTCAGCTGCTCCACTGCGGCAGAGGCCATCGAATAGCCCATCAATTCGGGATGTGCATTTTTCGAGGCAACCGAGCTAAAGTTGATGATGCTACCCAGCTGCCCTTCGCGATCTTCATCCGCTTGTTTAATCATGCGTTTAGCCACCTGCTGGCTCAGCCGCATCGCCGTCATCACGTTTTGCTCTAGCAGGGTTTCAACCGAGTTATCATCGACATCCAAAGCAGAGGTAGGGATCACCTGCCTTGAGGCATTGACCAGAATATCGATCTCTTCAAAAGCGTCGATTGTGGCTGAAACCAAATTCGCAATCGTGAGGCGCTGGCGCAGGTCACCGGCGAAAAAGCGGATATTCCCCTCGTCACGGGCATCGCCCAGCTCTTCCTTGAGCTTCTTTTCGTCCATGTCGGCGCACATAACATTGGCACCTTTATCCGCAAAGCTGCGCGCGATGGCGAGGCCGATGCCGTTTGCAGCACCTGTAACAATTGCGGTTTTTCCGGAAATAGAGAATGACATATATAGTCCTCTGGTCGTGTCAGCGCCGTTTTCGCAACGGACGGGACGCATGGAACAGCTTGAACCGCGCATCGCCGCCGATCTCTTCGACCTGTGCAAAACGGGTTTTCAGCTCTGCTTCATAAGGCAAATGGCGATTCGCCACCATCCAAAGATGGCCTTGCGGGGCCAATAGCCGCGCGGCGGAGGCGACGAAGGCTTGCCCGATCTGTGGCTCGGCCGCGCGCCCAACGTGGAAGGGTGGGTTCATCACAACCGTGTCCATCTTTACGCTAGGCGCCCAATCCGTTGCATCAGCCCAGTGAAATTCCGCCCGTGGGTCGGTCACATTGCGCCGTGCGCATTCCAACGCCATGTTGTTGGCTTCGACCAGATGAACGGCCTCAACGTCCTCGCGGGTCAAAACATGGGCGGATAGGAACCCCCAGCCAGCGCCAAGGTCGCAGACTTGTTTGCCCAATTTTTCTGGCAACTCATCCGCCAGCAGCGCCGATGCAAGATCAACACCATCTGCCGAAAACACACCAGGTGCGGTCCAAAAGCCCCCCTCGGTCAGTTCTGGCCCAGCTTCCCAATCAGCAAAGCAATCTGCGGCAGGGGCCTCGATCCAGAATAATTTTCCATGGGCTTTGGTAATGGGGCCGTGAACGGTCACACGGGCCTTCATCGCCTTTAAGATACCTTCGATTCCGTCCGTTTTTTGGCCGTCGATCACGACGATCCCGTCGCTTAGCGCGCAGGCCTCGGCGATCATGGCACGCGCTTCCAATTTTGCGCGCGGAAGGCAGACTACGGCGGCGGAATACGCATCACCACTGTTCAAAGCGACAGAATAGCCGCGCGCCTGCCAAGCTGCGTTAGCTGGATAGAAATCTTGGATAATTTCGGCACGGTCTTTTGGAATCCCGTCCAGATCGGCATCCGCAGGGGGGCCAAACACGGCAATCAAACCCTCGGCAGGCCATTCAAGGCCGCCACCATCCAGTGCCAGCGGCAATCGCGAATCGAGCATCGCTTATTCTTCTTTTTCCATAGTGCACTGTAACGGGTGCTGATTGCGGCGCGCAAAATCCATGACTTGGGCCACTTTTGTCTCGGCAATCTCGTGGCTAAAGACGCCAACAACGGCCAGACCTTTTTTGTGAACGGTCAGCATGATTTCAAACGCTTGTGCATGGTTGAGGCCAAAAAAGCGTTCCAAAACATGCACTACGAATTCCATCGGCGTGAAATCATCGTTCAGCAACATCACCTTATACATCGGCGGCCGCTTTGTTTTGGGCTTCTCTTTGGTCAGCAGTTCGGTATCGTCACCGTCTTGCGGGTCTGCCATTGTGATCGGGTCAAGGTGCATTGCTGCTCCTGCGATAATTGCGTGTTCATCGGGGTGTTGCCCCGTCTATATAACGTTCACGCCCCTTTAGAAAAGAGGCGCATTCCAGAAAGGGAAACCTAGGCGATATGACGAGCATTTTGACCACCATTGGTTTCGACGCGGATGACACTCTTTGGCACAATGAACGTTTCTTTGCCCTTACTCAGGATCATTTTGCCGATCTTTTGGCAGATTTCACCGAGAGAGAGACCCTGATGGCCCGACTGCTTGACGCTGAGCGGCGCAATTTGCCCCATTACGGGTTCGGTATCAAAGGGTTCACGCTTTCTATGATCGAAACCGCGATTGAAGTGACGGACGGCCGCGTCCCTGCTGCGGTCATCACCCAATTGCTGGATGCGGGGCGCGATATGCTTAGCCATCCTGTTGAGCTGCTGCCCCACGCCGCCGACACCATCGACGCGCTGCGTCACAGTCACAAAGTATTGGTTGTGACAAAAGGTGACCTGTTGGATCAGGAACGAAAGCTGGCTCAATCCGGCCTACGCGACCTGTTTGACGGCATCGAGATTGTTTCGGCAAAGACGGCCGACACCTACACGCGTATCTTTAACCAACACGGCACCGGACCAGATCAAGGGCTGATGATCGGGAACTCGATGGCGTCAGATGTCATCCCCATGATCCAAGCAGGGGGTTGGGGCGTTTACGTGCCCCACGGTCTGACTTGGGCGATCGAACATGCCACCGCGCCCGATCACCCCAAATTCCACGAAATCAAAGATCTCGGCGCCTTGCCCGACCTTTTGCAATCCCTTTGAAACGGAGATTTTCATGCCACAAGCAGACTTTTCATATTCTTCCCAGCTGACCCTCGATGCTTCGGCTATTCTGGCAACGATCGAGACTGTTGTTAGCGCGATCGATTCAGGCGCAGGGCAATGCAAGGGGCGCGCGCATCCGATCAAGGACACACATCATACCCATGCCCTGTTGCGATTGCGGATGCTTAACAAACCGCACCGCGATGATGCCTTTATGCAGGCTCTTTTGGCTGAGTTACAAACCGCACTTACCCCCCTCATCCCCTCCCCTTGCATTCTGGGGATCGAGCTTGGCTTTCTTGAGCCGCACTATGCCTCAACCACATTGGATTGAATCGGCGTTTTGAAATGGGGCGAAACCCGCCCAAATGCTGCCACATTCCCGCCACATTGGCGGGTGTTGTGGTTTAACGCTTTGCTGCCCCTATATCTGCTATGCCGCAGCGCAGAATATGTCCTAAATCCGTGAAAAATATGGGTTATCAGAGGCACCAATTTGTGCTAGATTTTAGCTAACAAACAATAAGGTCACTCGAAAAATCGAGGGCCAGAGGCAAAATTAGGCAGGTTACCATGAAGGTTCGGCGCGTGCAGCCGGCTCGTTTAGGGCTATTCGTTTTAGCGGCAATTTGGATGCTTGTGCTCGTTCCGATGAGCGCGATGGCAGCCCCCTATGCCGCCTATGTCATTGATGCGCGGACTGGCAAAGTTCTGCATGCGCGCAATGCCAACACGCGCCTGCACCCTGCCTCCCTCACCAAGATGATGACGCTTTATATCGCGTTTCAGGCCATCGAACGCGGCGAGATTTCATTGGACACCAAAGTCCGCATTTCCAAAAATGCCGCTGCCGAGCCGCCCAGCAAATTGGGTCTAAAGACGGGTCAACGTATTGCCTTGCGTTACCTCATCCGTGGCGCAGCGGTGAAATCAGCCAATGACGCGGCGACAGCCATCGGCGAAGCGATCTCGGGCTCCGAGGCGCGATTTGCCCGCCGTATGAACCGCACGGCCAAACAGTTGGGCATGACCCGTACAACATTCAAAAACGCCCATGGCCTGACCGAAGCAGGGCACCAATCAACCGCGCACGATATGACAATCATGGGCCGTCACCTGC
Source organism: Sulfitobacter donghicola DSW-25 = KCTC 12864 = JCM 14565 (assembly GCF_000622405.1). NCBI lineage: Bacteria > Pseudomonadati > Pseudomonadota > Alphaproteobacteria > Rhodobacterales > Roseobacteraceae > Sulfitobacter > Sulfitobacter donghicola. The sequence goes on along the minus strand of NZ_JASF01000005.1, from coordinate 1,767,175 downwards.
TGTATGATTACCCGCAGTATTATAACCTCTTTTCGCGGATCACCGCAGATGCTGGCGTTCGTAAGGTAAACCATACGAACCGCCGCTTCCTGAACTCATACAAAGGAGCGGACGGGATCAAAACGGGGTACACACGCGCGGCTGGCTTTAACCTAACCGCCTCTGCCGAGCGCGGAAACGAGCGGATCATCGTGACCGTTTTTGGTGGCAAATCCACCACATCCCGTAACGCGAAAGTTGCCGAGTTGATGGACCTTGGGTTCCGCCGCGCGCCATCACGTGCCCGCCTGCGCAAGCCAGCGCTGCCCGATTACATCGCCGAGGGCAAACCACAGCAAGACACCCCTGCGGATAAACCTGCGGCAGGTGCAAAAGGTAAAACAATTCGTCTCATCCGCGCGGTAAAAACCTCTCCGCGGCCCAAACTACGACCTGGATCTAACGCTCCGGTGCTTGTTGCTGATACCCCAAGCGATGGCGGCATCAGCGATGTCCTAAGCTCTGCAATTGCCGACGCAGTAGCGGAAGCCGTCAAAACGCCTCCGAAACAACGGGTAAGACTGGAACCCGACGCACAGGTCACAACCCAGCCCAACGTTGTTTTAGCAGCCGCAACAACCACTGTCAGGCCGGCCCTAAGGCCAAAAGGTCTGGTCGTGATCGGCGCACAACCAAAAGCCAAGAAACCAGCGGCCCCGCAGGAAGTTGTAACACGGGTTTCGACCTCGGGTGGGCGTCATTGGGGTGTAAACGTCGGGCGTTTTGGTAGCCGCTATGCCGCTGAAAAAGTACTAATCAAAACGGCCCTTGCAGAAATGGCGACATTGGATGGCTCCCTGCGCAAGGTCATTCGCAAACCACAGGGGTTTGACGCGAATTTCCTCGGGATGACCCGCGAAACCGCCGATCTTGCCTGTCAGCGCCTAAAGGCACGCAATGTCAGCTGCCTTATGATCGGACCTGGCTAACGCGGCTGCCGCTATCTTTTTAGGTAGCGGCCTGCAACAGGCTGCGGGTGTATTCCGTTTGGGGGTTATCATACAGCGCATCTACGTCGCCATATTCCACCACATCGCCACGTTTCATCACCAGCACACGATGAGACATCGCCCGAACGACCTTTAGGTCGTGGCTGATGAATAGATAGGCCAGCCCGTATTTCACCTGTAGATCGCGCAGCAGATCAACGATTTGCACCTGTACGGTCATATCCAGCGCACTGGTCGGTTCATCCAACACCAACAGACGCGGACGCAGCACCATGGCACGCGCAATCGCGATGCGCTGGCGTTGGCCACCGGAAAATTCATGTGGGTAGCGATCCATCGTAGCTGGGTCTAGGCCGACCTCGATCATCACGTCATGGACCAGCTCACGTTTGTTGCGCTCTGGATCGATGTTGTGGATCCCCAGCCCTTCGGCGATGATCTGCATGCAGGTCATACGTGGTGACAGGCTGCCAAAGGGGTCTTGGAACACGATCTGCATGTCTTTGCGCAAATGCCGCAACTCTTTCGTAGACCATTTACGCACATCATTGCCCATAAAGGTGATCCCCCCCTCAGAGGCGATCAACCGCATCATTGCCAAGGCAAGCGTGGTCTTACCCGAGCCGCTTTCGCCGACAATCCCGATCGTCTCCCCTGCCCTCACGCTGAGCGTGGCGTCATTGACAGCCTTCACGTGGCCCACCGTGCGGCGCATCAGGCCTTTTTGGATCGGGAACCAGATTTTCAGATTCTCTGTTGCGGCAATTTCTTCTGCATCTTCTTTCAGAGGTGCAGGGCTACCTGTTGGTTCGGCGCCAAGCAGCTTTTTGGTATAGTCATGTTGGGGATTGTCGAAAATCTCGGCTGTGCGCCCCTGCTCAACAATCTCACCCTGTTTCATCACGCAGACACGATCCGCGATTTTGCGCACAACGCCCAAATCATGGGTGATGAACAACAGGCCCATGCCTTCGCTTTCTTTCAACTCGTGCAGCAGATCAAGGATTTGGGCCTGAATGGTAACGTCTAGCGCGGTTGTAGGTTCATCCGCGATCAGCACGTCGGGTTTGTTCGCCAGCGCCATCGCGATCATCACGCGCTGGCGCTGCCCGCCAGATAGCTGGTGCGGGTAAGAGCCGAGCCTGCTTTCGGCGTCATTGATGCCGACCTTCACCAACAGCTCCAGAATACGTTCCTTGAGCGCATCGCCGGTTAGCCCCTGATGCAGGGCCAACGATTCAGCCAGCTGTTTATCGATTGTGTGCAGCGGGTTCAGTGATGTCATCGGCTCTTGGAAGATAAAGCTGATGTCATTGCCGCGCACCTTGCGCAGCAGCGCTTCATCCGCGCCGATCATCTGCTGGCCTTCATAGGTGACCGACCCTTCGACATGGGCGGTATCCCCCAGCAGGCTAACGGTGCTGAGGGCCGAGACCGATTTGCCCGAGCCACTTTCCCCCACCAGTGCTACGGTCTCGCCGCGCTCTAGGTGAAAGGAGACACCGCGAACGGCTGGCGTCAGCTTGCCATCCTGTCGGAAGGAAACAGTCAGATCTTTTACATCCAAAAGCGGAGCCATCAGGAGAACGTCTTTCTGGGATCAAACGCGTCGCGGATCCCTTCAAAAATAAACACAAGCAGCGACAGCATGATTGCAAAGGTAAAGAAGGCCGTGAACGCCAGCCAAGGGGCCTGAAGGTTCTGTTTCGCCTGCAAGGTCAGTTCACCCAGTGACGGCGCAGAGGACGGCAGGCCAAAGCCTAGGAAATCGAGAACAGCCAGAGACGAAATCGTACCTGTGATCAAAAACGGCAGCATGGTCAGCGTCGCAACCATCGCGTTTGGCAACATGTGACGGAACATGATGGTCACGTTCCCCACGCCAAGGGCGCGGGCAGCGCGGACGTATTCAAGATTGCGCGCACGCAAGAATTCAGCGCGAACAACCCCGACAAGGGCCGTCCAACTAAATAGTACCAGCAAGAACACCAGCAGCCAGAAACTGCGCCCTAAAATCGCGAACATGATGATGATGACATAAAGCGAGGGCGTTGAGGTCCAGATTTCGATGATCCGTTGAAAGATCAAATCAACCCAACCGCCAAAGAACCCCTGCACGGCACCAGCAGCGATACCAATAATCGTAGACAGGCCCGTCACAACCAAAGTGAAGCCAATCGACAGGCGGAAACCATGGATCACACGTGCCAGCACATCGCGTTTGGTGCCGTCAGTCCCTAGCAGGTTCTCGCCATTGGGCGGCAGCGGAGCAGCCCCGGGGCGATCAACGGCAGTATCATAGCTGTAGGGGATCGGCGGCCAGATCGCCCAGCCTTTTTCGATCGGCTCTCCCTCAATCACCCCGTCTTGGGCATCTTCGATATAGCCTTCGGGATCGTCAAAACACAGCTCGGAACCGCCTGTTGCGATGAGGCATTTCACCTCTGGGTCGCGATAGGCCGCTTCGGTCTGGAAATCTCCGCCAAAGGCTGTCTCGGGGTAGAATTTGAAGATCGGGGCGAAATATTCACCGCGGTAGTTCACCACGATGGGTTTGTCGTTCGCCAAAAACTCAGCGAATAGCGACAGGGTGAAAACAACCGCAAAAATCCACAGCGACCAGAAGGCGCGGCGATTGCGGGTAAAATTGCGCCAGCGGCGCTGGTTGAGCGCAGACAGAGACATCAGCCTTCCCTCTTCTCAAAATCAATACGCGGATCAACCAGCACATACATCAGGTCCGAGATGATCCCGACCAGCAGCCCGATCAGCCCAAAGATGAACAGCGTGCCGAACACAATCGGATAGTCACGTGCGACAGCCGCCTCAAACCCCAGACGCCCAAGGCCGTCGAGAGAAAAGATCGTCTCGATGATCAGGCTAGAGCCGAAAAACACGCCGATGAATACCGCAGGAAAGCCTGCAATCACGATCAGCATGGCGTTGCGGAACACGTGGCCATACAGAACCTTGCGCTCTGACAGGCCCTTGGCGCGGGCGGTCATGACGTAGTGCTTTTTGATCTCGTCCAGAAAACTGTTTTTGGTCAGCAACGTCAGGGTCGCAAAGGCAGAAATGGTCGAGGCCAAAACAGGCAGTGTGATGTGCCAGAAATAGTCTTTGACCTTGCCCCATGCGCTAAGCTGATCAAAGTTATCCGATGTCAGGCCACGCAGGGGGAACAGTTCGTAACAGGTGGGGTTCAGGGCCGCGCCACCGGGCCACATATCGGCCAAACCCGGAATGCGGAAACAGTTGGCTGGCACAAAAAGAACCAACAACAGGATCGCAAACAGGAAACCAGGGATCGCATAGGCGGCAATGATCGCGCCAGATGTCCACGTATCAAACCGTGAACCGTCCCGAACCGCCTTTTTGATACCTAAGGGAATCGAGATAAGATAAGCGATCAGCGTGGACCACAGGCCCAAGGTGATAGAGACAGGCAGTTTTTCCTTGATCAAATCAACAACAGAAATGGATCGAAAGTAACTCTCGCCGAAATCAAAGGTGATATAACTGCCAAGCATGCGAAAGAAACGCTCAACGGGCGGTTTGTCAAAGCCGAACTCTTTCTCGAGTTCCTCGATGAATTCTGGCGGGAGACCGCGCGCGCCGACGTAATTGTCCGATCCACCCAGATCGACTGTATCCGTGTCGGAACCTGAACCCGCAAAGCCGCCAAAGACGTCGCCGCCGCCTTGGATACGGGCAATCGCCTGCTCAACCGGACCACCGGGCACAAATTGCACCAGTGCAAAATTGACCAGCATGATCCCGAACAGGGTCACGGGGATCAGCAACAATCGTCTTAGAATATAGGCGCCCATGGATTACCTCAGCACGCCTGCTGCGCGCAATTTTTCTGCTTTTTCTGCGTCGTACCACCAGAAATCCAGATAGCCCAGCGCATAGGCGGGTTGGTTTTCAGGGTGGCCGTATTGATCATAATAAGCGGTCCAATACACATCATTGTACCAGACTGGAATCATTATGAATTCATGGCGCAAAGCGCGATCCAGCGCCATCATCGCGGCCTCTTCTTCTTCGCGTGTTTCCGCCAATAAAGAGGCCTCAATAATGGCGTCTACCATTGGGCTGGCTAGGCCTGCTGGGTTAAACAAGGAATAGCTTGCCGCCTCGGACCCATATCGCTGGGACAACCCTGTGCCCGTGCCAAGGAACGGCGCGTAAGCATCATAGACCATATCATAGTCGCGGTCCCGCTCGCGCGAGGTGTACTGCGAAGCATCCACTTTCTCCAGAACGGCCTCGATGCCGAGGCTTTCTAGGTTAGACATAAAGTTCTCGACAACCGCCGCCAAGGTTGCCGACCCCGAAGAGTTCAACAAGAAGGTCAGGCGCAACGGCTCACCCGCCGCGTTCCGGCGTTTACCATCATCACCTACGGCCCAACCTGCAGCGTCCAGCAATTTGGACGCGGCGCGCGCATTACGGCGATCCAATAGGCGTGCCGCCCCAGAGGTATGAGGCAGGCGAACCTCTTCACTCAGCATCTCGGGGGCCACCACATCGCCTAGCTCTTGCAGAAAGGCCAGCTCGGCCCCTTCGGGAAGCCCTGTCGCCATCAAAGGCGTATCTTGGGTGAAAGAAACGCGCTGTTTGAACAAGCCGTATTGCAGCGATTCGTTGGTCCACTCAAAGTTAAAGGCAAGCGCGACCGCTTCGCGCACCTGTTTATCCTGTAGGATTTCACGGCCTAGGTTAAAGACGATCCCAGTAGGGGTCGGCGGGGAGCCGTCTGCGATTTTCTCGGTTACGACATAGCCGTCTTTGACCTTTGGAAACTCATAGGCTGTTGCCCATTGTTTTGAGTTGCTTTCATTTCGGAAAGTATACTCGCCTGATTTAAAGGCCTCAAAGGCCGAGTTTTCATCGCCGAAATATTCTACCCGAATGCGGTCAAAGTTATTCCGGCCCACGTTAAACGGCAGGTCTCTGCCCCAATAGTCGGGGTTGCGTTTATAGACGATACGGCGATTCACGTCGACATCCTCAACCATATAGGCGCCCGAACCCGGTGAAATCTCTAGCCGGCTTTCATCCAGCCGTGCACCGGTTTCTTCGTACCACTTCTTGGACCAAGCGGGCACAAACCCGACCTGATCGATCAAGGATCGGCGCGAAATGCCTTCGGTGAAATAGAATTTCACGGTGTGGTCATCGATCACTTCGACCTTGGGGATGCGTTTACGAACAGCATCCGCATAAGACTTCAGCCCCTGATCCAGCAACAGGTTGTGCGAAAAGGCGATATCATGGGCCGTCACCGGATCGCCGTTGGAAAACTTGGCCTCTGGGCGCATGCGGAAGATGACCCAATCTTTGCCCACGGGGTATTCCACCGTTTCACACAGCAAACAGTAATATTCGGCATAAACATCAGCAGGGGCGCTTTCATTCCCGACGCCTTCACCCAGCAGGCTTTCATACATCATCGTGCTTAGAACCCCTCCGCGTCCTTTACGGGAATAGGGGTTCATCGAATCAAAAGTGCCCAAGGTCGAAATAGATATCTCGCCGCCCTTCGGGGCATCGGGGTTCACGTAGTTAAAATGTTTAAAATCCGCTGGATAGCTTAGATCACCGTAAAAAGAGTACCCGTGGCTTTTCACCATCTCACCCTGATCTTGGGCCGAGGCCCCGCCCCCCAAGAAAGAAGCTGACACCGAAAGCGTTAGGACAGACAATAGCTGTGCAAGTGGCAATCGACGTTTTGCATCGCGGACAAGGGATTTAGGCATCGTGCAGGGGCTCCTTGGGACTGGTGAAGGGTATCTACGAAAACATAGGCTAAAGCCCATGCGCCAAGATACAAGTTGCAAGTATGTGATCTAACGGAAAACTGAGCCTAAACAGCAAAAAGGCCGCCCTTTGGCGACCCTTTCTTTTTCTTCAATGCCGAGGTGTCAGCAATTAGTTCGAGAAGCTCTGAAGATACGCGATGACGTTTGCACGATCTTCTGGCTTTTTCAGACCAGCAAAGCCCATGGTTGTGCCTGGAGCCCATTCGCTGGGCTTGGTCAGGAAGCCATTCAGGTTTTCAATGGTCCATGCTTCGCCTTTACCTGCAAGACCGGAAGAGTATCCGGAAAAGCCAGCAGCGGCGCCAATGTCACGGCCAACTACGTTAAACAGGAATGGGCCAGTTGCGTTCGCGCCGTCTTCCACTTTGTGACAGGCAGTACACTTGCGGAAAACTTTTGCGCCTTTGTCGGCCGAAGCGGATGCCATCAGTTCTTCGAAAGGAATTTCGGCTTCTGCCTCTGCAGGTTCGGCACCTTCAATTTCGATTACGTAAGATTGCTCGCCGTGGGCGTGCGGGTGGTAAACACCTTCGCCGCCCCATTTGGCTAGCAACAGCACCAACCACGCGCCAATCACACCGGCAGCAACTTTAGTAAGGGTCATTGTATCCATGGCTCAGTCCATCGCTTTGAATTTTTCTATCGTTTGGAGGGCTATCTATTGCTTTCCCTCTCAGCAAGCAAGGTGTACTTACCGCGACCAATCGACCAACTACAGATGTTTTTACATAGGAGTGACGTGATGACCGCAAACAAACAGCCTCGCATCGCGTTTCAAGGCGCCTTAGGCGCCTATAGTCATGAAGCTTGTTTACAAGCTCGACCAGAAGGGATTCCTGTTCCATGTGAGACATTTGAAGGTGTTTTTCAGGCCGTTCGCGAAGATCGGGCCGATTTGGCCATGCTCCCCGTTGAAAACACCACCTATGGGCGCGTTGCAGATATTCATCGCCTTTTGCCCGACAGCGGCCTGCATATCATCGAAGAAGCCTTTGTGCGCGTTCGGATCGCCCTCATGGCCCGTCCAGGCACAAATTTAGAGCAGGTAAAGCATATTCGGGCGCATCCTGTCCTGCTCCCGCAGGCGAATAGCTATCTGAATGCGCATGGGATTACCGCAGAAGCTGCGACAGATAGCGCGGGTGCCGCCGAAGAGCTGGCCAATGGGGGACCATCCCATGATGGCGTGCTGGCCAGTGCCGTTGCCGCCGATATTCACGGGCTGACCGTGCTGGATGACGGTATCGAAGACCTAGAACACAACACCACCCGTTTTTTGCTCATGGCGCCTGATGCTGTCACAATGCGACGCGGTGAAAAGATGATGACGACATTTGTGTTCGAAGTCCGAAACATCCCCGCCGCCCTTTACAAGGCGATGGGCGGATTTGCGACCAATGGCGTCAACATGACCAAACTGGAAAGCTATATGGTCGGAGGGTCATTCACAGCAACCCAATTTTACGCCGACATCGAAGGCCACCCCGATGATCCTGCCGTCATGCGCGCGTTGGATGAGCTGGGATATTTCACCAATATGTTAGATATTCTAGGTGTTTACCCAGCGCATCCAGGACGGTGGAACAACACCGAGGCCTAAAAGCTCAGGCGCGGCTGTGCCGTTGTTCTAAGGTCTTGGCGAACTCAGCCACCCGCAACTTGTATTTCTTGGTTAGGGATGTTTTGGCCAGTTTCAGGGACTGCACCAAAAGACGTGCGGAGAGGTTTTGTGGTTTGATATCGAACACAACCATGATTCGTGTTCGGTTTTTTGAGAGGGCGACCAATTCGATGTTCAACAACGTCATCAACCCTTGGGAATGGCATTCAAAGACCATCTCTTCGGGCTTTTCAAACGTCACCATTTCGATTTCGACCTGCCGCCGTTTGCCGCGCAGGTTAAACGCGGCATTCCATCCCATCCCGACACCGGGAACGGGTTTTGTATCTGTTCGCTGAACTTCGGATCCACGGCGCATCGCCGCCCGTTCGAACATCTCAAAGTCACACAACATTTCAAAAACGGAATCAATTGGTGCTTCGACATCTTCTTTGGTCGAGAATTTCATGTACGCCTCATTATTGGTCTTTTCGCCTGTTGGCCGTATTCTAGCCCCGCGCAAGTCTCCGTCAACAGCCCGCTGAAGAGATTGTTAACGAAAAGTTAACGCGACCCTAATCGAGCGTATCTTGCAGCCAGCGTTCTATCAAAAAGTGCGCAATCGCACCTTTACGGGCGGGCATAATTTCGGGGTGCTGACCGTTTGAAATGGCCATCATCTCTTCGCGTGTGATCCAACGGGCATCTTCGATTTCAACAGGATCGATTGTGATATCCTTGCTGGTCGCATGCCCCCAGCACCCAAACATCAAAGATGCGGGAAACGGCCATGGCTGGCTGGCTAAATAGCCAACCTCACCCACCTGAACGCCAGCTTCTTCAAACACTTCGCGACGCACGGCCGCCTCTAAGGTCTCGCCTGGTTCGACGAAACCAGCCAGCAAGGAATACATCCCCTGCGGCCATCCCGGAGAGCGGCCAACAAGGACCGAGTTTCCATGCGTAATCAGCATAATCACAACCGGATCAGTTCTGGGAAAGTGGGATGCGCCACAAGACGGACAACTGCGTTGCCAGCCCCCATGGCTGAGCTGCGACTTAGCGCCACAGCATGCACAGAACCTGTGGCTTTTATGCCATTCGAACACAGCTTTTCCCGAAGCGGCAAGTTCAGCATCTCTTGGAGAAAGCCACGTCATGATGCGCCGCAGCTCGGCAAACACCATCCATTCTGGCAATGCGGGGTGGCGCTGCTCGGAGGGGTCAAGGAAGCCACCAAGGGTGGATTCATCAAGGTCACTTGGCGCCCATGCGGATATATCCACGGCAAAGGTCGGGCCACCTTCTTCGCGCCCCAAGAGGATCGGCGCTTCGGCTGCGTCTTGCAGGATCGCATGATCCATGCCCAAACGAATCAAGCCCGCTGGTCGCTCGGGCGAGATCAGGGGTTTGCCGCGCCAAAACACAATTGCACGGGCATCTGGATGTGCCGCGGCCTCTGCCAACGCCTGTGGGTTCGAGCGAATCTCGCCAGCGCGATCCAATCCGGAACCGCCGAAAGTTACCTGTTCCGCATTTTTCATCGCTTACCTCTTTTAACACTTTAGCCCATTGGCAGAACCAACATGACTACATCAAGAAGCAAGCAACACAAGGCGCAGCGGAAGAACCTTGGCCAGATAAAGCACCCAATCCCAAGATGACGTAACAGCAAAAGCTGCGGCCTTGCAGTGCGGCGCCAGATTGCCTATATCCCCTCGTGAGAGGTTGGTGCGGGCAGGCGCCTCGCCAACCTGGTCAGAGCCGGAAGGCAGCAGCCACAACGAGTCCCGCTTGGGTCGTTATCAATCTCTCACCTATTCCCCAAAATTTGCGATGGCAGCAAACGCCCCTTAAAGGCGCGCTGCCGCAAACGTATCGCATTGCCCGACGCTGCCGCTGTCATAGCCGCGGGCGAACCAGCTGGCGCGCTGTTCTGATGTGCCGTGGGTAAAGGTATGCGGTTGCGGCACCCGACCGGCCTGACGTTGCAGGTGATCATCGCCAATCTTGCGCGCCGCATTCAGCGCTTCTTCCAGATCGCCCCGCTCCATCAATCCCTGAACATTGAGAGCCCAAATCCCTGACAAGCAATCCGCCATCAGTTCAAGCCGAACAGTAAGGGCGTTCGCCTCTGTTTTAGAAGCCTTCATCCTTGCGGCATTCACTTTGGGTAGGATGCCCAGCTGGTTTTGGACATGGTGCGCAACCTCATGGGCAATCACATAGGCCGCGGCAAAATCGCCACCTGCGCCCATTTGGCGATCCAGTGCTGTAAAGAATTGCGTGTCCAGATACGCCTTATTGTCAGCGGGACAGTAAAACGGACCCGTTGCGCCGCTGGCGTCGCCGCAGGGGCTTTGCGTTACGCCGTTAAAGATGACCAAACGCGGCGGCACATATTCGCGGTTCAGCTGTTCGCGGAACACTTTGCCCCAGACAGCCTCGGTTGTTGTTAGTACCTGCGCACTGAATTCTGTCGCAGCATCATCAGCAGCTGCTGACGTGGTTGTTCCCTGTTGGACGTTCCCCCCCTGCAACAAGGAGGACACATCAATGCCCGTGAAATAGCCAATAGCCAGAACGGCCAAAACACCTGCAACGCCCAAGCTGCTTTTGCCACCCGCACGCCGCGAGCCGCTTCCGCCTCTCACTTCGACATTGCTACTTCGCCTGATCCCTCTGAGCCGCATAACATCCCCCTAGCTACATGTTTGGCCTGACCTTAGCACAAGACCTTGGCCGATGTTCAACGCCGAGCGCAACGTGAACCTTGCGCAAACTATAGCGCCCCTTCAGCAGCAGGAAGTGGGAATTACAGCTTTTGGTTGGCTTTATCGCCCAAGGTCTTCCAACATTATTGCGCTCTCAGCCCATCTGCATCACCTCAGGCCGTTGCCCCCAAGCCCCCCAAGCCCTACCTTAGATGAATACCCGAATCCCACTGTCAGGATGTTCATGTCAGACGCTACCGCCTACCGCGTGCTTGCCCGCAAATACCGCCCTGAAACTTTTGCCGATCTGGTCGGACAAGAGGCGATGGTGCGTACCCTAAAGAATGCGTTTGAGGCGGATCGTATCGCGCAGGCCTTTATCATGACGGGTATTCGCGGAACGGGTAAAACCACCACCGCGCGGATCATCGCCAAGGGGATGAATTGCATCGGTGCCGATGGCACCTCTGGCCCGACAACCGAACCTTGCGGTGTTTGCGAACATTGCACGGCGATCATGGAAGGCCGCCATGTTGACGTGATCGAGATGGATGCGGCATCCAACACCGGCGTAGCCAACATCCGCGAAATCATCGACAGCGTTCACTATCGCGCGGCCTCGGCCCGCTACAAAGTATACATCATCGATGAAGTTCACATGCTGTCCACTGGCGCGTTCAACGCGCTTTTGAAGACCTTGGAAGAGCCGCCAGAGCACGTGAAATTCATCTTTGCGACCACTGAAATCCGCAAGGTTCCTGTGACGGTCCTATCCCGCTGCCAGCGATTTGATTTGCGCCGGATCGAACCCGAGGTGATGATTGCCCTGCTGCGCAAAATCGCCACTGGCGAAAGCGCGGAGATCGCGGATGACGCGCTTGCGCTTATCACACGTGCTGCCGAAGGCTCCGCACGCGATGCAACATCTCTGTTGGATCAGGCGATCAGCCATGGCGCGGGTGAAACAACCGCGCTTCAGGTTCGTGCGATGCTGGGCCTCGCCGACCGCGCAAGGGTGCTAGACCTGCTCGACATGATTTTGCGTGGCGACGCCGCCGCGGCGCTTACCGAAATCGGTGCGCAATACGCCGAGGGCGCCGACCCGATGGCCGTTCTGCGCGATCTGGCCGAGATCACTCATTGGATCAGCGTGGTGAAAATCACCCCTGACGCGGCCGAAGACCCCACTATCTCTCCCGAAGAGCGGGACCGCGGCCGTATGATGGCCGATGCCCTGCCGATCCGCATCCTGACACGGCTTTGGCAGATGTTGCTAAAAGCGCTAGAAGAAGTCGGCAGCGCGCCCAACGCCATGATGGCAGCCGAGATGGCGATCATCCGATTGACCCATGTTGCCGATCTGCCCTCACCGGATGAATTGGTTCGCAGCCTTCAAAACACCCCCGTTCCCGCCCCATCCCCCGCAACAGGCGCGCCTTCTATGCCAGTCTCTGGCGGTGGAGGAGGTGGTGGTGGCCAAGCGATGCAGCCCGCACAACCGCAAATGACATCCGCCCCAAATGGCGCAGGCCAGACCACCGCATTGGCGCGTGATCCTGCCACCGCTTTGGCCCATTACCCCAGCTTTGAGCATGTCCTTGAACTGATCCGGCACAACCGCGATGTGAAGCTGCTGGTTGAGGTCGAAACCTCACTGCAATTAGCCGCCTATCAGCCAGGGCGGATTGAATTTGTGCCGACCGAAACTGCGCCCCGTGATCTGGCGCAACGGCTGGGAGCAAAGCTGCAATTGTGGACCGGTAACCGCTGGGCGGTCACGGTTGTGAACTCTGGCGGCGCGCCGACGATCGCGTCCATCCGCGACGCAAAGGAAAACGCGCAACGCGATGCGGCAAAATCCCACCCGCTGATGCAAGCGGTTGTCGCGCAGTTTCCACAGGCAAAAATCACGGCCATCCGAACAGCCGAAGACATCGCCGCCGCCGCCGTAGAAGAGGCCCTGCCCGAAGTCGAAGATGAATGGGACCCCTTCGAGGATAGCTAACGCGACCTTGTTCCCAGCACGCAAAGCAAACATATACCTACCAGATAGAATACAGGAGAACACAATGTTCAAAGGATTAGGCGGTCTCGGCGATATGGCCGGCATGATGAAAAAAGCCCAAGAGATGCAGGGCAAAATGGCCGAGATGCAGGAAGAGATGCATAACATCATGGTTGAAGGTGAAGCAGGCGCAGGTCTGGTTAAGGCAACTTGTACCGCTAAGGGTGAGTTGAAGGCGCTGGATATCGACCCGTCGATCTTTAACGGTGATGACAAGGAAGTTGTCGAGGATCTGATCCTTGCCGCGATCAAAGATGCACAAGGCAAAGCCAGCGATCGCGCCCAATCCGAGATGGCGAAACTAACCGAAGGCATGGGCCTGCCTGCCGGTATGAAACTGCCATTCTGATCTAGAGACACCGTGCGCGTCAGCCCCCAAAACCACAGGTCTGAAACATGAACTCGACCCGTGATATTGATGCTTTGATCGATCTGATGGCCAAGCTGCCCGGGCTTGGTCCTCGCTCGGCGCGGCGCGCGGTTTTGCACCTGATCCGCAAACGGGCGCTGCTGCTATCGCCTTTGGCGGATCAGATGCAGCAGGTCGCGGCAACGGCGCGCGAATGTCTGAACTGCGGCAATGTGGGCACCGCCGATATCTGCGACATCTGCGAAAGCGAAAAGCGCGCCAATGGCGAGCTATGCGTTGTCGAAGATGTTGCCGACCTATGGGCGATGGAGCGGTCGGGCGTGTTCAAAGGGCGCTATCACGTTTTGGGCGGCACCCTTTCCGCGCTGGACGCTATTGGCCCTCAAGAATTGCGCATCCCCCGCCTTTTGGACCGCGTTCAAAGCGAAGGGGTGAGCGAAGTGATCCTAGCGCTAAACGCCACCATTGATGGACAGACAACAGCCCATTACATCGCTGACCAGCTAGAGGGGCAGGTGCAGCTGACCTCCCTCGCCCAAGGTGTGCCTATTGGCGGAGAGCTGGATTACCTTGATGACGGGACAATCACAGCCGCGATGCGCGCGCGCAAACAGCTGTAATACGGTTATGCCTAAAACGAAAAAGGGCGCCTATCGCTAGACGCCCTTCTTTGAAAATTTGATGCTGCGACTTACTTTGTGTCGTCTTCGTCCACATCACCATCAGGCAAGTTAAAGAAGCTGTCCGCATCCGCGAAATCACCATCGGTTTTCGCTGCGTCTTCGTCCTCTTCCACATCCGTAGACAGGGAAAATGTCTCGAGACCTTCGATCGCAGACGGGATTTTAGGCTCTGCATCCATACCAAGGCTCTGCTCGGTGCTCACCAGCTTGCGGCGTTCATCGTCAGACATAACACCACCTTCGGCGGCTTTCTTGGCAGCGGCTTTTTGAACCATCGCATCCAGCTCGGACTGTTTACACAGGCCCAGCGCAACAGGGTCGATTGGCTGAATGTTTGAGATGTTCCAGTGCGTGCGTTCACGGATCGCCTGAATGGTCGGCTTGGTCGTGCCGACCAGCTTGCTGACCTGTGCGTCAGACAGTTCGGGGTGGAATTTAACCAACCACAAAATCGACGCTGGACGGTCCTGACGTTTGGACAGGGGCGTATAGCGTGGGCCGCGGCGTTTTTCTTCGCCCTGAGCAGCGGCGAGGAACTTGAGCGACAGCTTGTGCAACGGGCTTGCCTGCGCTTTGTCGATCTCTTCCTGCGTCAGCTGGTTGTTTGTGATCGGGTCAAAACCCTTCACGCCAGTCGCAACATCGCCATCGGCAATGCCCTGCACTTCCAGCTCGTGCATCCCGACGAAATCCGCGATCTGCTTAAAGCTGATTGTTGTGTTATCCACCAGCCAAACAGCGGTGGCTTTCGCCATAATAGGTTTGCCCATGTCTATCTCCTTTAAACGGACCTTCCCCGTCGCCTGAAAGAGGCTGTCCCGGAGGCCGGAACCGTTTCCAATTTGGGGGAACTTGTGGCTTATATAGATAAAGACCACCCATAAGGAAAGACCCCAGATGCGCCGCTTTTTTCTGATCTGCTTGCTGTCATTGGCAGCCCTCCCTGCTTTTGCCAAAGGCGAACGCGCCGGAGAGTTCGATTATTACGTTGTCGCGCTGAGCTGGTCGGCGAATTGGTGCGCACTAGAGGGCGACACGCGCAACTCGCCACAGTGTGATGATTCTGAAGACCACGGATGGATTCTGCACGGGCTTTGGCCACAGTTTCATCAGGGCTACCCATCGTATTGCCAAACCGCCAAACGCCCACCATCCCGCGGGATGACAGCAGATATGGCCGATATCATGGGAACAGGTGGCCTTGCTTGGCACCAGTGGAACAAACACGGCAGCTGCACAGATCTGAGCGCGTCGGATTATTACGATCTGTCGCGGCGCGCCTATGGCGCAATCACCCGCCCTGCGATTTTTCGCAAGCTGGATCGCACGGTGAAGCTGCCCGCCTCGGTCGTCGAAGATGCCTTTATCAAAGACAATCCAAACCTCACCCGCGACAGCATCACAATCACCTGCCGCCAAGGGTACATCCAAGAGGCCCGTATCTGCATGTCTCGGGATCTGGAGCCTGTTCCATGCGGGCGTGACGTGATCAAAGATTGCACTTTAAAGGATGCGGTATTTACGCCGCTGCGATAGCGGGGTGGCTTACAGGGCGACGGTACTGCTGCCCTGTAAAGTTATTGCTTAACCGCTAACTTTTAGAACGATCTTGCCGATGTGGCCGCTGCCTTCCATCCGCGTATGCGCGGCGGCGGCGTCCTCAAACGCAAACTCGCTATCCATCACGGGTGCGACGCTGCCTGCGTCTAACAAAGGCCAGACTGCCTCGCGCAACTCGGTTGCGATCCGCGCCTTGGCCAAATCAGACTGAGGGCGCAATGTGGAGCCCGTCATTGTCAGCCTGCGCGCCATAAGCGGGGCGAAATTAATCTCGGCCTTTGGCCCGCCCAAGAACGCGATTTGCACCAACCGCCCATCCAAGTCCAGCGATTTGAGGTTACGGGCGATATAATCACCGCCAACCATGTCCAAAATCAGATCGGCGCCGCCTTCGGCTTTCATCACCTCGACGAAATCCTCTTCGCGATAGTTGATGGCACGTTCCGCACCCAGCTTGACGCAAGCCGCGCATTTATCCGCGCTGCCAGCCGTCACAAAAACGCGCGCACCAAAGGCATTCGCCAGCTGGATTGCTGTTGTCCCAATGCCAGATGAACCCCCATGGATCAAAATCTTTTCACCTGCTTTCAGGCCACCGCGCATGAAGACATTAGACCATACGGTAAAGAATGTTTCGGGAAGGCACGCCGCTTCCTTCAGGCTCAGACCTGTTGGGACAGGCAGGCAATGGGCAGCTGGAGTGGCGACATATTCAGCATAGCCACCACCAGGCAAAAGGGCGCAGACCTTGTCGCCCAAGGCCAGCCCTGAAACACCATCACCAATGGCAACCACTTCGCCGGAGGCCTCTAGCC
This sequence comes from Sulfitobacter donghicola DSW-25 = KCTC 12864 = JCM 14565, assembly GCF_000622405.1. Taxonomy (NCBI): domain Bacteria; kingdom Pseudomonadati; phylum Pseudomonadota; class Alphaproteobacteria; order Rhodobacterales; family Roseobacteraceae; genus Sulfitobacter; species Sulfitobacter donghicola. The sequence goes on along the minus strand of NZ_JASF01000005.1, from coordinate 1,750,551 downwards.
CGGGCAAATCGCTGGCGGTTGGCGGCGGCGCATAGGCCCCTGCCCGCTGCAACGCATCAGGACGGTTCACCCCAGCCCAAGCAACCTTGATCACCACATCACCGTGACCCGCCTCTGGCATCGGGCGCTCGGTTACTTTCAGCACATCAGGACCACCCGCTTGGGTGATTTCAACGGCACGCATCATCTGAGACATCGCTTGCTCCTTTAATTCAATTTCTTGCCAGCAACATAAACCCGCCCCAAGGGGAGTACACCCCCATATGACAGCCTGTAGCCACCCCCAGCCGAGTTTGATAAAGCAGCCCAACACCGTTCAAAAGGATCACCCCATGTCCGCGCAGCGTTTCAAATGGCACCCCGATGCGCGTGCGTTTTTCACGGACCTCGCATTCATTCCCGAAAAACGAACTGCCCAAGCATCCATTGCCGCCCAACCCGTTTCTCTAGCGCTTCAGGGGCTGGCAGATACATTGGGGTCAGATACCGGATTTTGCCTGAGTGATTTTGCCAATCTAGACCTGTCCACCCTAAGCTCTTCCCAATTCGCAACGCTCACTGGCGGCACCTCTGGGCAACCAAAGGTGATCGCCCGTACGCAAGAGTCGTGGATCAAAAGTTTTCACGCTAACGCCAAGCTTTTTAAATACTCGGCCAAGGATAGTATTGCTGTGCTTGGCAGCCTTAGCCATTCCCTCGCGCTATATGGCGTTCTGGAGGGGCTGCATTTGGGGCATGATGTTCACGCCCTATCCGAGTTGTCGGCACTACAGCAATCAGAGCACCTTTTGCGCCATCACTGCAGCATCTTATACGCCACGCCGACACAGCTTCGTTTGCTCCCCTCGAGTGCAAGGCTTCCCGATATACGTCTGATTTTATGTGGTGGCGGGACGTTAAGCGATGCCGTGCGCCACCATGTGAACACGATCTGCCCAGATGCCGACCTGCTGGTGTTTTACGGCGCGGCTGAGAGTAGCTTTATCACTTTGAGCGATCACACTACGCCCTTTGGATCGGTTGGCCGTGCCTACCCCGACGTAGAGATCGAAATACGCGATCCGCAACCTGATGGCACAGGTACCATTTGGGTGCGCAGCCCCTATTTGTTTGACGGGTATCTAAGGGGCAACAGCCCGACCACTATGGAAAACGGCGGATGGATCACCGTGGGGGAGCGCGGCGTATTAGACGAAAACGGCAATCTATTTTTGCGGGGGCGCGTTAGCCGAATGGTGAAAATCGCCGACCAAAGTGTTTTCCCAGATGAGTTGGAAACCCAATTTGCCAATATCGCAGGAATGCCAACCTGTGCCGTTATCCCACGCCCAGATGTGCTGCGCGGTCATCACTTGATCGCTGTGATGGAAGGTGCGGAAAATACGGCCTTGCGTGACAGGCTATTCGACTACTGCAAAGCCGAAAATCTGATCGTCCCGCGACAAGTGGTTTTCCTTGCCTCGCTTCCCCTGCTGCCCTCTGGCAAACCCGACTTGCCGCAGATCGAAACACTGATCGGAGCCCTTGAATGACCGCACGGATCATAGCCGCAAAACGCAGTGCCGTTGTTCCAAGAGGCGGAGCATTTGCTGCTCTCACCCTTGATCAGCTTGCAGCGCCAGTGATTACTGCTGCTCTCACCGAAATGGGCATTACAGCTGACCAAGTGGATGAGGTGATCGTTTCAAACGCAATTGGCGGCGGTGGCAACCCAGCACGGCTGATCGCGCTGGCCGCTGGCCTGCCAGAATCTGTGGCTGGCCTCAGCATTGATCGCCAATGTGCAGGCGGGTTGGATGCGTTGCTATTAGCCAAAGCGATGATCGAAAGCGGCGCTGCCGACATTGTTGTCGCCGGCGGTGTCGAAAGCTATTCGCGCAGACCGACGCGCATGAAAACCTTTCCCGATGGTCGCCCAGATGAACCCTATGACCAGCCCCCCTTCACGCCTTGGCCCGACCGCGACCCTGACATGTCAGAGGCGGCAGATGATTTGGGAAAACTCTATGGGATCACGAGAGAGGCCCAAGACACTTGGGCAATCTCCAGCCATGAGAAAGCCTTGGCCGCCCCCCCACATCCCAAGGAAATTGTTTCGATCAAGAATCAAGACAAAGACCCCTTTGCGCGCAGAATGTCTGGTAAACTCGCCCAACGAGCAAAGGTGATTACGGGGGATATCACAGCAGCCAATACCGCCGTTGCTGCAGATGGAGCTGCCTTTTGCATCGTTGTATCTGAACGCATCAGCCGAGAACTGGATTTTCAAGGGATCGCCATTTGGGGGGGCGCGTCAAAGGGCGACCGCCCCGAGCTTCCCGGTATTGCGCCTTTGGCTGCAATCAAAGCGGTGCAGGCCCAAACGGGGATAAAGCCTCAGGACATCAACCGTGCAGAGATTATGGAGGCCTTTGCCGTTCAGGCAATTGCCTGTGTTCAAAGTGCGGACATTGATCCGTCGATCGTGAATGTCGGGGGGGGCGCATTGGCGCGTGGGCATCCCATTGGTGCGTCAGGCGCAATCAATGCTGTCCGGCTATTTCATGAGCTAAAGCAAACCGGCGGAAAGGGGCTTGCCGCGATTGCCGCTGCGGGCGGCATCGCGACAGCCGTGTTTTTAGGCGCGTGAAAGCACGCTGTTTGGGCGCGCACGATACAGCGCGGCAGTGATAAGACCCGCAAGAACCGCCTTGATCAAGTCACCAGGAATAAAGATCTTGACCAACAAGGCCGCCTCTGGAGCGGTTTTATCCAAGACAATCGCCAGACCTGCGATGCCAAAGACATAAAGCACAACCACCCCGCCGATGACCGCCGCGATACCCGCAGCAACACCAACGTTCAGCGTGCTGAGGCGCTCCATCACATAGCCCGTCGCGAATGCGGCGATTGGGAAACCAATCAGGAAACCTGCAGTTGGTGATGTAAACAGACCCAACCCACCGCGGCCACCGGACAACAAAGGCAGGCCAACAGCAACCAAGGCAACAAATAGTAGGGCTGCAAGGAACCCGCGCCGTGAACCCAAAACCGTGCCGCATAGCATGATGCCAAGGCTCTGCGCAGTGATCGGCACACCAAAGGCCAGGGTAAGTTGCGGGATCAAACCCAGCGCTGCAATCAATGCCGCAAACAGGGCAACCAGCGTTACAGTACGTTCCATTAGTGTCGTTCCTTATCCGTATCAAAACCCCCACGCGCGCGCAGGGCGTCCGCCACATGGTCAGCGTCATCTAACGCCAGCACCATGAACGGCACAATTACTCTCCAGCCAGCACGGCGCCGCGCACGCGCCCGCCAAGCGAGGGTAAGTGCAGCGCCTTTTTCGGCTAGGACGGGGGTAAAGCGGATCACCATCGCGGCTGCAAGCTCAATCGCACGAAAATTCAGGCCCATGCGGGAAAAAGGGCGAAGTATTCGCCTGAATACATCCATCATCGCCTCAAGGCTGGTGGTCATCGTCACGAGGTTTGCCAATGCCACAGCGGTCAACATCCGCAAGGTAATGACGGCGCCAAGATAGGCGGCTGAGGTAGCCACATGCCAAACAAGGACCAGCACCACAAAAGGCCAAAGCGGAAGAAGGCGGCGCAGCCCAAAACGCAAAAAAACCTGCCCCGGTAGACTATAGAGAAGCAGGGTCGTCGCGGCCGCTGCCATTTGCACCCAGAGGTAGGGCGCAGAAAACAACCCAACTGATGCTACACACAACCCGAGCAATTTGGCCCCTGCTGGCCAGCCGTGGGCGCGGGTTTTAACCGGAGAGGTCAGCGAAATCATCACGTTCTCCCAGTTTCCGCATAGCCATTTCAAAGGCGCTTGCCACCTCGCCAGCCGAGCCTTGCATTTCGACTTTTCCAGCTTCGATCCAGATCGCATGGTCATAAGACAGAATAGTCTGTGGATCATGGGTGATATGAACCAAAGCTGTCTCTAGCTTGGATAGTGCGCGCTCCAGATGCATCGAGGTGGGAATATCCAGCCCTGCAAACGGTTCATCCAGAATGATGACCTTGGGGCCCATTGCAAGGATCGCCATCAAGCAGACCAGCTGCTTTTGACCTTGTGACAGTTGGTGGATCGCTGCATCAAGCCATGAGGCTTTGCCGAAACCCTCAAGCGTCTGCGAAACCCGATCTGCGACCTCGGCCTTACCCAAACCCATCTGTTTAAGACCAAAGGCCAGCTCTTCGCCCACGGTTGGGAAAATGATCTGATGGTCTGGGTTTTGAAACAGGATGCCAACGGCCCCCAGTGCGCCACGCCTGTCGCGCGCCACATCCACACCCGCAATCCGCACCGCTCCGCCGTTTGGAACCTGCAACCCCGCCATCACACGTGCCAGCGTTGTTTTGCCAGAACCATTGCGCCCCATAACTGCAATGCGTTGCGCATCAGATTGCAAGGACACGCCGCGCAACAGCTGCTTGCCATCAATCTCAAGATCAACGGAATCCAATTCAATAAGGGTGAGCGGTTTAGACATGGGGCAGACCCTGTTGCGGAAAATCAAACACGATCTAACAGGCTGACGCTCACTCGAACAGGTGAAACCTCAGGAGCGGTCCCAGCGCCCTGGCAGACCCGATTGCGGCGCACGTTGAGGTGCTTTTACGTGGCTCATCAACCATGTTGGGCCAGCAACGAGTTTGCTCAGCAACGGGCTGTCCTTTACTTGGGCCTTCAGCTTTTCAATCTGCATGACGTTTTCAATCCGGCGATCCAAAAACGCCCATGTGTCAGCGTGCCCGTCGCTGTCATCCCCAAGCCAATACAGAATCGTAGCGGAATAAACACCGCTAAGCGTTGCGCGTTTGGAATACCAATTCACATCATCCGAGGTATCACCCAACGCATTCCAAATCGCATCCGCAGTCCCCCAGATCGCCTTGGCGCCATCTGCCGCGTACATCGGCAGTGCAAACAATGTAGTCCCCCGACGCACGAGCTCTTTGTCGTCTATCGCTTCCAAACGGAATTGAACGGCGGCTGCCACACGTTCGCGAAACTTCATCCCTTCCAGATCCGCCTCGGCCAGTTTCGCCAGCATCTGCGCATCGCCCTGTTCGTGATACAGAATCGCCAGATCAACAGCACCACGCGGACAGACGCTTTGCGCGACCGTTTTCTCCACTCCCGAATCGCTTATTGCAGCCGCGAAAGTCTCGGCCGACCAGCCATCGAAAGGCACATGCGCCAACGCAGCTTGAAGCAAAAGATCTTTTGGTGCGCTTTGGGGTTCTGTCACGGTGACTCTCCTAAGGTCGAAACACTGGACAACTTAGCACAGCTTTGCTATAGGGCCAATTCCTGCAAATCCTTGCAACTTCAAACTAGAAAGGTGGTGAAAACCACATGCAGGTTAGTGTTCGCGATAATAACGTCGATCAAGCGCTGCGCGCCCTGAAGAAAAAACTTCAGCGCGAGGGTGTGTTTCGTGAAATGAAGCTTAAGCAGCATTTCGAGAAACCTTCCGAGAAAAAAGCACGCGAGAAAGCCGAAGCGATCCGCCGTGCCCGTAAACTGGCACGTAAGAAAGCACAGCGCGAAGGTATGATGTAAATCAACCCTTCCAAGCTTTGAGATAATTACCCCGCAGCGTCAGCGCTGCGGGGTTTTTTATTCGCTATTCGCGCCGCCGAACGGATGGCTGCGGTGCGCCTTGCCCACGATTCATCTTATCTAAGCGTATTTCGACTATTCCAGCACCCTAAGATCATCGCTGGCGTTTAATTTGCGCGCCGCTTGGTCAAAATTAGGTTGCTAGGAACTGACATGCCAAGTGGTACATACACTTATACAATGTTCACGATTTCAGGCAGCGGGAACAGCACGTTTACGGTGACCGGAAGCTTCACTGTGACGGTATTTGATTCCGATGATAATTTGGGGGTTGGCGATGACCAAATCTTTGGCGGTGGCGCAACAGAGACTGGTGCAGCTGCGGTCATTCAATCGCTCAGTGCTGGTGCACCTTCTGGATGGAATATTGGTGATACCTTCTATTTTGGCGGTTCTAGGGGGATCGAATCTGGATCGGGGACCGATGACTATCTGATTCCAAAGGTAGCTGGTACTTGGCAGATTTCGACCGCTCTCTATAGTTTGCCTGGCGCATCTATTCCTTTGGTTGTGGGTGAAACCTACACCCGCCTTGGCGATACGGGGAACGTAGATGCCGAGGTGGTGCCTTGCTTTACAACTGGTACAAAAATCAAAACCCTGTTTGGGGAAATCTGCATCGAGAACCTTGAAATAGGCGATCGTGTTTTAACATTGGATTGCGGCTACCAACCCGTGCGCTGGGTCGGCTGCAAAACGGTTCTTGTTTCCCAAAAATCCGCTCCGATCTGTTTTTTTGCAGGTTCGATCGGCAATGAGGAAAAGCTGCTCGTCTCTCCCAACCACCGCATGTTGATACGCGCCTCCAAAGCGGAAATGATGTTTGGCGCATCTGAGGTACTGATCGCTGCTAAATACCTGACGATGATGAAAGGCGTCAGCAAAGTGCGGCCCAAAACCGTTACCTATGTCCATGTCCTGTTCGACCAACACCAGATCATCCATGCAAACGGCGCCCTAAGCGAAAGTTTTCATCCCGGCCCTGTTGCTTTGGCTGCATTAGAAAGTGAAACGCGCCAAGAAGTATTGGAAATCTTTCCTGAACTCGCCAACAGAAGCTATCGAAGAAACCCGACTGTTCGAATGTGTCTCAGGCCACATGAGATCAAGGCGCTTCAGCCCGCCCTTTGCTAACCAAAACTCTTGAAGATCAGACTGGCAAAGCCGTCGTCTTGAAAACTGTCCTCAGCGCAAAACTGGACTGCATCTGCCCCACCCCCGGTAACCGCGCTAGGTATTGGCGATGTATACGGGCGAAATCTTCGGTGTCTTCAGCAACGACCTTCAAAAGATAATCTGCCGTTCCCGCCATCAAGTGGCATTCCAGCACATCGGGGATTCTGGCAACAGATTTTTCAAACGCCTCTAAAACCTCGTCTGCTTGTCCCTGTAGTGTAATCTCGACGAACACTGTTGTAGGGACGCCAACCTTTCTGGCGTCCAATAGCGCGACATAGTCACGGATATAGCCCTCAGCCTCCAACCGCTGCACACGTCGGTGGCAGGCCGAGGGCGAAAGATTCACCTGCTCTGACAATTCTGCATTGGACATCCGTCCGCGTTTCTGCAGAGCCACCAATAGCTTTTCATCAATAGCATCCAGCATTTGACGCGATACCTTTGCGTAGTTTTCGATTTCTGCACAATATTATCCCCAAAACCCTACATTATGCGACAGAAAATCGATCAAAAATGCAACAATTCAGGCGCATCCTTTTTGGTATCGGAGGAGGAGACACAATATGAAAATCGGTTGCCCAAAAGAGATCAAACCACAGGAGTTTCGTGTCGGCATGACACCGAACGCCGCTTTTGAAGCTGTAAAACACGGTCACCAAGTCATCATAGAAACCAGTGCTGGATCGGGAGCTGGCTTTGACGATGCGGCCTATATCGCGGCTGGTGCCACGATCATGGGTACAGCGGCCGAGGTTTTTGCCGCAGCGGACATGATTGTAAAGGTCAAGGAACCCCAAGCTGGCGAGCGTAAAATGCTGCGTGAAGGCCAGCTGTTGTTCACCTACCTACACCTCGCGCCTGATCCCGAGCAAACCAAAGACCTGATGGAATCTGGCGCAACCTGTATCGCTTATGAAACCGTCACCGACAGCGCGGGTGGGCTGCCCCTGCTCGCGCCCATGTCAGAGGTTGCAGGGCGCCTCGCGCCACAAGTTGGCGCATGGACATTGCAAAAAGCCAACGGCGGCCGTGGTGTTTTGATGGGTGGCGTGCCGGGTGTTGGGCCTGCAAAAGTCGTTGTCATCGGTGGCGGTGTTGTAGGAACACATGCCGCGCGCGTTGCATCGGGTATGGGCGCAGACGTCACCGTGCTGGACCGTTCTCTGTCGCGGATGCGCTACCTTGATGACGTCTTTGGCCGTGAGTTCAAAACCAGCTTTGCCTCAGCGGGCAACACGATTGAGCTGGCCCGCGAAGCAGACCTGATCATCGGTGCCGTCCTGATCCCTGGTGCTGCCGCCCCAAAATTGATCAGCCGTGAACAGCTGTCCGAATTGAAACCAGGTGCGGCAATTGTCGATGTAGCAATCGACCAAGGCGGTTGTTTTGAAACCTCACGTGCAACCACACACCAAGACCCGATTTACAATGTAGACGGGATCATGCACTACTGCGTTGCCAATATGCCAGGTGCCGTGGCGCGGACATCTACAATCGCTTTGGGCAATGCGACCATGCCATTCATGTTAGCACTAGCTGACAAGGGGTGGAAACAGGCCTGCGCCGATGATGAGCACCTCCTTGCAGGGCTGAATGTTCATGCAGGTCAGCTCACCTATTTCGCCGTCGGAAAGGCGTTGGGCATTGATGTCTTGTCGCCTCAACTCGCGCTGAAGGCCTAAACGAAAAAGGCCCGCCAAATCTGGCGGGCCTCACTCATCCAATTTGTCGGACGATTACTTCTTCAAAGCAGCCAAGATATCTGCAAGCAGCTCTTCTTGCGTTGGGCCCGCTGGCGCTGCTGGTGCTTCTTCTTCAGCTTTCTTCAGTTTGTTCAACGAACGCACCAACATGAAGACCACAAATGCGATGATCAAGAAGTTAATGATCGCCATGATGAAGTTACCATAGGTGAATGTCGCTTCGCCAACGGATGCTGACAAGCCAGAGAAGTCTACGCCGCCCATAAAGATGCCAATCAGCGGGTTGATCATATCTTCGACCAAGCTGCCTACAATCGCGGTGAACGCTGCACCGATGATGATACCAACGGCCATGTCCATGACGTTGCCCTTGGCGATGAAATCTTTGAATTCTTTAATCATTAGTTTGTCCCTTGTTGTGTTGCCGGCACACGGCTTTCCCACCCGTCACGCCGTTGGGCAAACACTAACACAAAGGCTTTCCTAGATCAGCGTAAATCTAAGGGGAAAAGACACCTATTTCCGCCAAAGGCACAAGATATTCAAAATCAATAGGTTAGCCAATGAGGTTTTGATATCGGCCTAGCGACGCAAAACTTTAGGGTAGTTCTGACGTCAAAACATACCGCAAAATTTCCACGACCTGAGACGGCTCTGATGCGACTGCCAAAGCCGCAGCATCAACTTCCTTCAAGGCATGGGCATGGTCGGGGCCATGAAGGATAATCAGCGACTTACCCAGTGCCGCAGCATACCCCGCATCAAAGGCTGCGTTCCATTGTTTGTATTGCTCACCAAAACGGACAACAACGACGTCTGCATCTTCGATGCCCTTACGGGTTCGGATCGCATTAATTTGGGCGCCCTTGCGGTCATGCCAGAACTTATCGGCTTCTGCCCCCAAAATCGCCACGCCGCAATCATCGCTTGCAGCGTGGTTTGTAACAGGAGCAGAAAACGCGACATCTAGCCCCTGCGCACCGGTTGTGATTTGCTCACGCCAGTCGGTGTGGATTTCACCAGAGAGATAGACCTTTAGCATTTTCTTGTCCTTTATCTTATCCGCGCAGAACGCCGCCGGTCGCCTTGGTGATTTTCTCGATCACCTTGGCCCCTACCGCTTCGATATCCGCATCTTTCAGCGTTTTGTCAGTCGGCTGCAAACGCACCGTCAGTGCGAGTGATTTTTTGCCCTCACCCAGACTGCCCCCGATGAATTCATCGAACACACGTACATCTTGGATCAGCGCCTTATCTGCACCCATCGCGGCATTGACCAGTGTCAGCGCCTCAACATCGGCATCCACAACAAAGGCAAAGTCACGTTCAACCGCCTGCAAATCGCTAACCTTCAACGCTGGACGCGTCGCGCCTGATTTGCGCTTTAGCGGCACTTCACCTGGCCAGATGGTAAAGGCCATCGCTGGCCCTTTCACGCCCATTTCGGTGAGAACTTTTGGATGTACTTCACCAAAGATACCCAGAACCTTTTTCGGACCAAGGCAGATTTTGCCATGACGGCCAGGGTGCCACCAATCAGCGGCGCCGCGCAGGATTTGCACTTTGGCGGGCGCGCCGATAGCGGCCAAGATCGCCTCGGCGTCCGCTTTTACGTCGAACACATCGACATCACGCGCAGCGCCTAACACGTCTTTTGGACCTGTGCGGCCAACCAATAGGCCAGACACCAGCATGTGCTGCTCACCCGGTTCGCCGCCGTGGAAAGCAGGGCCAACTTCGAACAGCGCCATATCAGCGAAACCACGTGCCTGATTGCGCGCAGCTGCCTGAAGCAAGCCCGGCAACAAGGCAGGGCGCATATGGCTCATGTCATTGCTGATCGGGTTTTCTAGACGCGTCTCATCTGTGCCGCCACCGAACAGCGCAGCAGACGGTTGGTCGATAAAGCTATAGGTCACACATTCGTGGTACCCTAGTGCCGCCGCCGTTCTGCGTGCTGCAACTTCGCGGCGCTGTGTGGGCGACATGATCGGGCGCGGCACGCCCGTCGTCAGACGCGGCAATGGCACACCTTCGAGTTTGGTCAGGGAGGCAATCCGCGCAACCTCTTCGACAAGGTCAGCCTCACCCTGAACATCTGGTCGCCAGCTGGGCACATGGGCCATGTCACCCTCTAGACGGAACCCAAGCGCGGTCAACGATTGGCGCTGTGTTGCTTCGGGGATATCCATCCCAACCAATGAAATCACGCGCTTTGCGTTCAACCGATAGGCGCGGGAGGTATCAGGAATCTTACCTGCCACCACAACTTCCGAGGCCTCACCGCCCGCATGATCAAGGATCATCTGTGTGGCGTGGTCGATGCCTTTTGGCGTCCACTCAGGGTCGATGCCGCGTTCAAAACGATAGCGCGCGTCCGAGTTAATCTTGAGCGCGCGGCCCGTATAGGCAGTGCGCACCGTGTCAAAATATGCCGCCTCGAGAAACACGTTTACGGTTTCTTCGGTCACACCAGAAGGCAAGCCACCCATAACGCCACCGATGCTTTCAACACCTTCAGCGTCCGAGATCAGCGTCATATCAGCGGCGAATGTATATTCTTTCTCATCCAGACCCACCAAGGTCTCACCACCCTTGGCGCGGTGAACGCGCAGCATGTTGCCTGCAATTTTGTCCGCATCAAACACGTGCAACGGGCGGTTGCGGTCGTAGGTGAAAAAGTTGGTCACATCGACCAAAAAGCTGATCGGGCGCAGGCCAATGGCGCGCAGCGCATCCTGTAGCCATGCAGGCGATGGGCCGTTTTTCACACCGCGAATAACGCGGCCATAGAAAACTGGGCATTGGTCCAGCGTGTCTTCGTCGATGGTGACGGTGACAGGGCACGGGAAGGTCCCTTCAACTGGGTCAACATCACGCGCCTTGAGCGTCCCCAAACCACGCGCAGCCAGATCACGTGCAATACCACGCACACCCAGCGCATCGGGGCGGTTTGGCGTGATGGCAATTTCGATTACCGGATCAACCTTGGAGGGATCATTCTCGGCCAGCCAATCAACAAAGCTATCGCCAACATTGCCCGATGGCAGCTCGATAATGCCGTCATGCTCTTCAGACAGCTCCAGCTCGCGCTCGGAGGCCATCATGCCAAAGCTTTCGATGCCGCGGATTTTGCCAACGCCGATGGTGGTATCAATGCCGGGGACGTAAACGCCGGGCTTGGCGATCACAACGGTGATGCCTTCACGCGCATTCGGCGCGCCACAGATGATCTGTTGCAGGCCCTCATCCGTCTCAACCTGACACACACGCAGACGATCTGCATCAGGGTGCTTTTCAGCGGATTTCACAAAACCCAAGGTAAAGTCACGCAAGCGCGCGCCGCGATCCTCGACGCCTTCCACCTCCAGACCAAGGTCGGTCAGGGCATAGGTGATCTCATCCACGGAAGCCGTGGTATCAAGGTGCTCTTTGAGCCAAGAGAGTGTGAATTTCATTTTTTCGTTTCCTGCTGCCCAACGGATATGAGCGTTTTCGTTTTAAGAGCGCCTGCGGTACGGTCAGTGTGGATTTCCGCCACGCGCTTCTTCTCTTTTGAGGCGAACAATAGCCCCGGTATGCAAAGCCAGCCAAGCGGCCAAAGGAAATAGGCCCAATTGCCTACAAACATCGGCAAAATTGTCAAAACCGCGCCAGCAATCCAAAGACCCGCTTCCCACCTTGCCGGATGGTTCTTGGTCAATCTTGCCCACCAATCAAGATAGGCTGCAAATGCGACGCCGATCTGGTACATTTAGCGTGACAAACCACCATGCAAATTCGGCTGATCCAAGCTGGCGAAACCATAGTGGCGCAGCCACCGCAGATCGCTATCAAAGAACGCGCGCAGATCGGGGATGCCGTATTTCAGCATCGCGATGCGGTCGATCCCCATGCCAAAGGCAAAGCCCTGCCAGACGTCGGGGTCGATCCCGCCAGCGGCCAGCACTTTGGGGTGAACCATGCCACTGCCGAGGACTTCCATCCATCCGTCGCCCTCGCCGATGCGTAGCTGGCCATCGACCCATGAACATTGGATATCCACCTCTGCCGAAGGCTCGGTGAAGGGGAAGTGGGACGCGCGGAAGCGGGTTTTGATGCCGTCAATTTCAAAGAACGCCGAGAAGAATTCCTCAAGCGTCCATTTCAGGTTCGCCATTGAGATATCTTTGTCGATCGCCAAACCTTCGACCTGATGGAACATCGGCGTGTGGGTTTGGTCATAGTCCGCGCGGTATACACCACCCGGGCAGATGATACGCAGCGGCGCGCCCTCGGCCTCCATCGTGCGGATCTGAACGGGGCTGGTGTGGGTACGCAGAACATGCGGCGGGCGCTCGTCGCCTTCAGCACGGGACATATAAAAGGTGTCCATTTCGGCCCGTGCAGGGTGATGACCCGGAATGTTCAGCGCGTCAAAGTTGTACCAATCCGTATCAATGCGCGGCCCCTCAGCAACGGAAAAGCCAAGCTCGGCGAAGATCGCCGTCAGCTCTTCGGTAACCTGTGAAACAGGGTGCAGCGTGCCAGCCGGGCGTTCGCGTGATGGCAGCGTGACGTCCAGCCATTCGGTGCGCAGACGTTCATTCAGCGCGGCATCACCTAGGGCTGCCTTTTTGGCGGCCAAGGCGCTGTTGATCTCATCCTTCAGCGCGTTCAGCGCGGGGCCTGCGACCTGACGCTCTTCGGGGGTCATTTTACCCAATTCGCGCATCTTGAGCGCGACTTCGCCTTTCTTACCAACAGCGGCCAAACGGATATCTTCCAATCCCGCTTCATCGCCTGCATCTGCAATCTGGCTGAGGTATTTTTGCTTGAGATCGTCCATGTCACACGCGTCCTTTAGAATATGCAATCCTGCTAGCAGAAACCTGCGCAAACGCAACCCATGCAGCGGGATGCGAGCCCCTCCAACAGAGCAAACCAGAGTGATCCATTATGTTAAAGAGCGGCCCTTCTCTGCCGACTTAACCAAAGCGGAAGGAACTCAGTATCCGAAAACAGAAAAAAGCCGCCCCAAAAGGAGCGGCTTTTCTAATTCATAGGCTCTTTAGGGGCTTAGGCCGCCAGAGACGCCTGTGCTTGCTTAACGATCGCAGCAAATGCTTCGGGTTCGTTTACAGCCAGATCAGCAAGAACCTTACGGTCTACTTCGATACCTGCAAGGTTCAGGCCATTGATGAAACGCGAGTATGTCAGCGCTTCGTCGTGCATGCGAACAGCCGCGTTGATACGCTGGATCCACAATGCGCGGAAGTTGCGCTTGCGATTCTTGCGGTCACGGGTTGCGTATTGGTTGGCCTTATCGACGGCCTGACGCGCGACCTTAAAGGTGCTCTTGCGGCGGCCATAGTAACCTTTGGCTGCCTTAACGACCTTGCGGTGACGTGCGTGGGTGACTGTACCACCTTTTGTACGGGACATATCAGCTCTCCTTTATCAGCGGTCGTAGGGCATGAAGCCCTTGATGATCTTTGCATCTGGCTCGGACAATGCTGTCGTGCCGCGTGCGTTACGGATGAATTTCTTGCTCCGTTTGATCATGCCGTGCTGTTTACCAGCCTGGCTACCGATGACCTTGCCGGTCGCCGAGATCTTAAAGCGCTTTTTTGCGCTCGATTTCGTCTTCATCTTGGGCATTTCCGTCTCCTATCGTCTACGGTTTACGCGCGACTCGGCATGCCACTTGAGGCCGGACGCGCAGGAATGAAGCTGGGCTATAGGATGCGCCGCTAAATAACGCAATAGGGTAATGCGCCAGACAGGCAGGTTATGGCATATAGCGCGCAAAAACATTCACAAAGACGTCTGGGATCTGCTCCATATTGTATCCGCCCGGCTTGCCCTGGATCGCAAAGACGATAAGCCCCCCCGCGATGAGAATCGTAATCGCCGACGCACGGGGGGCACGCTTGTCGGAGATAGCCGACAAAATAGAAGGGACCGACAATGCCGCAATGATAAGCCCGAGAACCAGTGCCAAGTCCGTGTCCATTGTGATGCCTCCTTAACTCACGTTAATGTGACATTACTCTGGATCAGATGCGAAAATCAAACGTTCATCACAGGGGGCCACACGAAGGATATTCGTACTTCCCGGAACGTTAAACGGAACACCCGCAGTAACGACGACAAAATCATCAGACGTGGCAAACCCCTCTTCGCGAGCAACCTTTGCAGCGCTGACAACCGCCATTTTGAATCGATCCAATTCATCCGTCAACGAACAGGTTACGCCCCAGCTAAGAGCAAGGCGCCGTGCGGTTCCCACCAGTGGCGTCAGCGCGATGATCGGCACACGTGGTCGTTCGCGGGCGGTTAGCAAGGCAGTTGTCCCTGAATGGGTGAAACAGCAAATTGCTTTTACATCCGTTGTTTCGGCAATCTCACGCGCGGCGGCGACCATCGCATCTGCAATGCCCGAACGCGACGCCGTACGACTCGCTTCGATGATTTGGGTATAGGTTGGATCTTGCTCCACCTCGACAGCAACATTGTTCATCGTGGTCACTGCCTCAATCGGATAGCCCCCTGCAGCGGATTCAGCAGACAACATCACAGCATCCGCGCCCTCATAAATCGCAGTTGCAACATCCGAAACCTCAGCGCGGGTTGGCATCGGGCTTTCGATCATTGATTCCAGCATCTGCGTTGCCACGATGACGGGCTTGCCCACCGCACGGCTGCGCCGCACAAGTCGTTTTTGGATAGGCGGCACCGCAGAAACAGGAAGCTCGACCCCAAGATCCCCGCGCGCGACCATGATGCCGTCACTTACCGCGAGGATATCATCAAAACGTTCAACAGCTGATGGCTTTTCGATTTTTGACAGAATGGCAGCCCTGCCCTTTGCCAATGCCCGCGCCTGATCCACATCTTCGGGGCGCTGCACAAAGCTAAGCGCAAGCCAATCCACACCCAACTCGCAAACAAACTCAAGATCGGCGAGGTCCTTTTCGCTGAGCGCGGCCAACGGCAACACCACATCGGGCACATTCACGCCTTTACGGTTGGAGATCGTTCCGCCTGTAATGACCTCGCAATCCGCATAGTCATCCCCACAGGCCGTCACGCGCAGCCGGATTTTCCCGTCGTTCACCAACAGAGATGCCCCCTCTTTCAGGGCTGAAAAGATTTCTGGATGCGGCAGGCAAACCCGCTGAAGATCACCAGGAGCTTCGTCCAAATCCAGACGAAAGGCCGCCCCCTCAACCAGCTCTTCGCTTTCGTTGGCAAACACGCCAACCCTCAGCTTGGGCCCTTGAAGGTCGGCGAGGATACCAATGGTTGAGCCAAGCTCTTTTTCTACGGCACGGATCATCGCGTGTTTCGCACGAATTTCTTCATGGCTGCCGTGGCTCATATTCAGGCGAAAAACATCGGCGCCAGCCTTGTGCAGGTTTCCGATCATCTCAACCGAATCCGAGGCCGGCCCCAAGGTTGCCAAAATTTTTACATTGCGTTGACGTTTCATATTGGCTCTCCGTTGCCTCTGAGGCAGAAATTGTTAGCGATCACATTTAGGGTACTTAAAGTCATTTTTCGCGCGCAACGCAACTTGAACCCGAAAACAGTTTCAATCCCGTGACAATCACAGAACTTGACCTGACGACGCGGCAGCGCCATCAAGTAACGCATCTAAAGGAGCAGCCATGACCGAATACAGCCAACAAGAAATCGAATTTCAGGCCGCCGCATTCCGCCGCCTTCAAAAGCATCTGATGGAAGATCGTACAGACGTTCAAAACATCGACATGATGAACTTGACCGGTTTCTGCCGCAACTGCCTGTCGCGCTGGTATCAAGAGGCCGCCGCGGAACAGGGTGTTGAAATTGGCAAATCAGAAGCACGCGAATTGTTTTACGGCATGACCATGGACGCATGGAAAGAAAACTACCAAACCGATGCGACGGGCGCTCAGCAAGAGGCGTTCAAAACCGCCTTTGCCGAAAACGTTGGCAAAGAATAGCGCCACGCCGTATCCCGTTACCCGATCTTTGGGGCGCGGAACACGCGCCCCGTTACAGCACATATGATGCTGAGCAAAATCAAAAGCATGCCTAGGGTAATCAGCGCGAATTTTACGGTCGCGAAACCTGAATAGGGCAGCGCCAGCCAATCTGCAAAACCTGTAGGATTAGCAAGCATCACAAATGAAATGCCGTTTTCAACGGCATCACAAAGCGCCCCGAAAAATACCGCCATCCCCGCAAACAAACCCAGCTTGCGCCCCCAGCTGCCTTCCCTGCTGGCCCGCGCGACCAATGTGCCAATCGTTAGCCCCATGCACATCATCGCCAGAATAAACCCGAAATCGATCAACTGCGTTTGAAAGTAGACGCCCAACGTCCCTGTCTCGATCATTTCGCTATAGTAACCTTTGATCGTTTCTCCGCTAAAACTGGTTTGCCCTGTCATATAATCAACAGGGTGCAGAGACGCGGCATAGCTGGCGTCCAGCCGCGCTTTTACCCACTGAAATCCAGCGAAGGAAACGCCCGCCGCAGCGATATGCGCGATCAAAGGCAGGGTCGTCAGGCGGTTAAAAGTATTAGCAATCATTTTCGAATCTCCATTTGCATTCCTTGGAATATATGTACATTCTCAAGAATACAAATCAACCCCGAAAGTTCTTCATGTCAAAATTAACCGGCCCACAGATCGCGGAATGCTCAACTTGGCTGTCGATTGTCAGCAAATTATTCGGCACACGTATGAGCATCCTGCTAGAGCCGCACGGCCTGACACAGGGGCAGTTCAGCATCCTGAACCATCTCACACGGCAAAGGTTAGAGGGGGGCAGCCGCATATCGGAAATTGCGGCAGCGGTAGAGGTCGAGCAGCCAGCCGTTACAAAAACAATCGCCAAGTTTCGGAATATGGGTCTGGTCGAAATCGTTGGTAGCCCAACCGACAAACGGGCCAAGCTGGTATCACCAACACCTGCGGCGGGTCAGTTGCTGGGTGAAATATATCGCGATATGGGCCCCGACCTATTTCAGGTCTTTGGCAGCCTAGCGGATGGAGACGTTGACGAGCTGACCAAGATGCTCAAACAGCTGGGTCGATGGCTGGATCAAAACAGGCTTGGATAGCCCTCCCCCAAAAAGGAGAATGCCCACGCAACCCGCCGCAATTTGCGACGCATCACGTGGGCTTTGATTTTTATCGGTCCGTCGTAACGGGCCGTGCGTTCAAACAATCAGATCGCCGCTTTGCGCATTTCATCCAGATAGATTTCACGCAGTCTCAGCGCAATCGTTCCTGGCACGCCTTCGCCTAGCGCAACGCCATCAATCTCAACAACCGGCATCACAAATCCACTGGCCGAAGTGGTAAAGGCTTCATCCGCTTCCTTTGCCTCATCAATGGTAAAGGAGCGCTCTTCCACTTCCATCTGCGCTTCACGGGCAAAACGCAGAACAGCCGCGCGGGTGATCCCGTGCAGGATGTCATTGCTAAGCTGGCGAGTGATGATTTTATTGCCTTTGACGATATAGGCGTTGTTGGATGTGCCTTCGGTCACGAAACCGTCTTCGACCAGCCACGCATCGTCACAACCTGCCTTTTTCGCCATCATCTTGCCCATTGACGGGTAAAGCAGCTGAACCGTTTTAATGTCACGACGGCCCCAGCGAATATCTTCGATGCTGATGATCTTTGCGCCCTTCTTTGCCGCTGGGCTATCGGCCAAACCAGGTTTGTTTTGCGTGAACAGAACAATAGTAGGGGCTGTCGTTTCTGGATCAGGGAAGACAAAATCGCGATCACCGTCCGACCCGCGCGTGATTTGCAGATAGATCAGGCCTTCGTTGATTTCGTTCACGCGCACCAATTCGCGGTGCACTTCCAACAGATCTTCCTTGGTGATCGGGCTGCGCATATCGAGTTCGCTCATCGAGCGCTCAAGACGCACAGCGTGGCCGTCAAAGTCGATCAGCTTGCCATCCAGCACGGATGTAACCTCATAAACCCCGTCGGCCATTAGAAAACCGCGATCAAAGATCGAAATCGTTGCTTCATTCTCTGGCAGGTATTCGCCGTTCACATAAACTGTA
Organism: Sulfitobacter donghicola DSW-25 = KCTC 12864 = JCM 14565; assembly: GCF_000622405.1. NCBI lineage: Bacteria > Pseudomonadati > Pseudomonadota > Alphaproteobacteria > Rhodobacterales > Roseobacteraceae > Sulfitobacter > Sulfitobacter donghicola. The sequence continues at coordinate 1,731,988 of NZ_JASF01000005.1, read as the reverse complement.
CGCATGGTGTTATCCCCAAAGCTCTGGGCGTGGCGGGTGAACGCCAGCCTTATCAAATGTTAGTGCTGCCTCGCGGTCTTCGGCCAAGAGAAGCGGACCGTCAAGGTCTACAATCTTGGCGCCTTGTGCAACCAGCATCGCAGGCGCCATCGCCAAAGACGATCCAACCATGCAACCAACCATCACTTCGTATCCCTCGGCCAACGCCGCATCGCGCAGTGCCAAAGCCTCGGTTAGGCCACCGGTTTTATCCAGTTTGATGTTCACCACATCATATTTACCCTTCAAAGCTGCAAGGCTTTTGCGGTCATGGCAGCTTTCGTCGGCGCAAACAGGAACGGGACGCTCCATGCCGATCAGCGCATCGTCATCGCCCGCAGGCAGGGGTTGTTCGACCAAAGCGACACCAAGACGCACCAGATGGGGCGCCAGATCGGCGTAAACTTCGGCCGACCACCCCTCATTCGCATCAACGATAATGGTGCTATCAGGCGCACCTGCACGCACGGCCTCTAGCCGTGGCATATCGTCTGGCGTGCCGAGTTTGATTTTCAGCAACGGGCGGAACGCATTTTCTGCGGCCTGCGCCTGCATCTTTTCTGGGGTATCCAATGAAAGCGTATAGGCCGTGATTTCTGGCCCCAACGGCGCAAGCCCTGCAAGCTCCCACGCGGGTTTACCGCTTTTCTTGGCTTCCAAATCCCATAGCGCACAATCAACAGCATTGCGCGCGGCACCTGCTGGCAACAGATCATAAAGCGCCTCACGGGTCAGCGTGCCGCTTAACCCTTCAATCTCGGCTGTGACGCTTTCTAATGTTTCGCCATAGCGGGCATAGGGAACACATTCACCCATGCCAGTCACACCATCCTCGGTAATCCGAACGGTTAGTACCTTTGCTTCGGTCCGCGACCCACGCGAGATCGTAAACACCTGAGCCAGACGGAATACATCTGGCGTCACCTCAATTTGCATCTTCTTTCCTCACGTATGATGCAAAGGACACCGCAGCATCCTTTGCATTTCTGACGCGACCCTTTGGGTCACGTTTGCACAGCACCTTAAAGAGCGGCCAGTGCTTCGGCCAGACGTTCGGCACCGTGGCGGAAAGGATCAACCGCTGGCAGGCCCATTTCGGCTTCGACTTTATCCAGATAGCTGCGTGCCTCTTCCTCCGACATGTGCTGGGTGTTCACCGAGATGCCGACAACCTTACAGTCGGGGTTCGCAACCTTGGCCAAGGTCAGCGCAACATCACGGATCGCCGCCATGTCTGGCACTTTATAGTCAGGCAGGCCGCGCATGTGTTCGCGCGTTGGCTCGTGCGAGATGATCAGCGCATCTGGCTGGCCACCGTGGATCAGCGCCATGGTCACACCAGAATAGCTAACGTGGAACAGGCTGCCCTGCCCTTCGATCACATCCCAGTGGTCTGGGTCATTGTCTGGCGTGAGGTATTCAACGGAACCAGCCATAAAATCGGCGACAACCGCGTCCAGCGGCACACCGTCGCCTGTAATCAGGATACCTGTCTGGCCTGTCGCACGGAATGTGCTTTTCATGCCGCGCTCACGCATCGCAACGTCCAGCGCCAATGCCGTGTACATTTTACCAACCGAGCAATCGGTGCCTACAGCCAGAACACGTTTACCTGTACGCTTTACGCCCGTGGCAATCGGATACTCTACTGTTGGGATGCGAACATCGTGCAAAATACGGCCATGCTTTTTCGCAGCAGCAACCAGATCAGCCTCATCGTTCAGCAGATTGTGCAGGCCCGACGCCAGATCATAACCCATCGCAAGCGCCTCGATCAGGGCTTCTTTCCACATCTGGGAAATCTGACCACCACGGTTTGCCACACCAATCACCAGCGTCTTTGCGCCCGCTTCCAGACCTTCGGCCAAAGTCATATCCGACAGACCAACATCGGCCTTACACCCCTCAAGGCGGAACTGACCCACAGCGTTCTCAGGGCGCCAGTCTTTGATGCCTTGCGCAACTTTTGCGGCCAGTTGGTCAGGCGCATCGCCGAGAAACAGAAGATAGGGTGTTTTGATCATGGGTTGATTCTCCGCAAGGGTATGAGTTTCGCGCAGAATGCGACAAATCTGGCGCAAATCCATTTCATTTCCCCCACCACACCCAATCCAGACGCACAAATTTCCTAAAATTCTACACCCAGACGCATAAATCTTGTGTCACACGTTATGCTGCAGCTGCAAATCGCCCTTGCAGACAGTCGAGCAATTTTATAACTCGAAAGAGCAAGTTTTCGACATTTTATGTCTCAGAAGGATTAGCTGACATGAGCTTTCGCCTACAACCAACCCCGCCATCCCGTCCAAACCGCTGCCAGCTGTTCGGACCAGGCTCTAACACCAAACTCTTTGCCAAGATGGCTGCATCTGCAGCAGACGTGATCAACCTTGATCTGGAAGACAGCGTTGCACCTAGCGACAAAGACATGGCCCGCGCCAACATCATCGAGGCGATCAATACCGTGGATTGGGGCACAAAAACCCTTTCCGTTCGCATCAACAGCCTCGACACCCCTTACTGGTACCGCGATGTCGTTGACCTGCTCGAACAAGCGTCCGAGCGCCTTGACCAGATCATGATCCCCAAAGTGGGCTGCGCCGAAGACGTCTATGCCGTTGACGCATTGGTCAGCGCGATTGAAGCCGCCAAGGGCCGCACCAAGCGCGTCGCCTTTGAAGTTATCATCGAAAGCGCTGCGGGCATCGCCCATGTTGAAGAAATCGCAGCCTCCTCCCCGCGCCTAGAGGCGATGAGCCTAGGTGCGGCGGATTTCGCAGCTTCGATGGGTATGCAGACCACAGGCATCGGCGGAACGCAGGAAAACTATTACATGCTGCGCGAAGGCGAGAAGTACTGGTCCGACCCGTGGCATTGGGCACAAACAGCTATCGTTGCTGCCTGCCGCACGCACGGCATCTTGCCAGTTGATGGCCCGTTCGGTGACTTTTCCGACGATGATGGCTACCGCGCGCAGGCGCGCCGTTCGGCAACGTTGGGCATGGTTGGAAAATGGGCTATCCACCCCAAACAGATCGCCACAGCGAACGAGGTGTTCACGCCATCCGAAGAGGCCGTCACCGAAGCGCGCGAGATCCTTGCCGCAATGGAAACGGCCAAGGCAAACGGCGAAGGCGCAACAGTTTACAAAGGCCGTCTGGTCGACATCGCATCCATCAAACAGGCCGAGGTAATCGTGCGCCAGTCTGAAATGATTGCCGGTTAATCGCCCTCAAAACCTTATTAAACGGCTCGCCTTTGGCGGGCCGTTTTCGTTTAGGCGCGTGCGTCTTTCGGTGACCCCATCACCACATACGATGTGATCTTTGCCACCTGCGGCAAAGCACCCAAATGGTCACTGTGAAAGCGTTTATAGGCAGGTAAATCCGCGCATTCCACGCGCAAAAGATATTCAATTGTGCCCGTTATGTTATGGCATTCACGCACCTCTGGCGCCAAAGAGACCGATCGCTCAAATGCTTCCTGCGATGCCTTGCTGTGATCACTGAGCCCCACACCGATATAGACAACAAACCCCGCGCCCAGCGCATTTCGGTCTAACACCGCGCGGTAGCCTTTTATGACGCCCCGCTTCTCTAATTCCTGAACACGGCGCAGACATGCAGAGGGAGACAGGCTCACCCGCTCAGCCAACTCGAGGTTGCTGATGCGGCCATCGCGCTCAAGCTCGCGCAATATTTCTTCAGATTTTTGATCAATGGGCTGCATATGTTGCTCGATACAGTGAATTTGATCAAAGTTTGCAATTTCATTCGGCATTATTCAATGCAAACCTTGCGGCATGACATTTGAAACACTCACCGCCCTCGCCATCTTCGCTTTTGTAAGCTCTGCCACACCTGGCCCGAACAACCTGATGCTCATGGCGTCAGGCGCTAACTTTGGGTTTTTACGAACGATTCCGCATATGCTTGGCATTTCGATCGGGTTTATGGTCATGCTGTTTTCTGTCGGCGCGGGTTTGGTGCAGATTTTTGATCGTTACCCCGTGATCTACGACATCCTGAAAGTCGGCAGCGTGATTTACATGCTGTGGCTCGCGTGGAAAATCGCACACGCAGCCCCAGTCACCAAAAACGCCGAAGCAGGTGCGCCGATGACCTTCCTTCAGGCTGCTGCTTTTCAATGGGTGAATCCCAAAGCATGGGCAATGGCCCTCACGGCGATCACTGTTTATGTGGGGGATGCAGCGATGATTTGGCTTGGCGTGGGTGCGTTGATGTTCGCCATCGTCAACCTACCCTCGGTTTCGATGTGGACAATCGCAGGCCAACAATTGCAACGGTTCCTAACCAATCCGCGCAGGTTAAGGGCGTATAACTGGACCATGGCCGCGCTGCTGATCGCGTCTCTCTACCCTGTTTTGCAAACCTGACACGCTCTGGCATGCTTTATTTCGGTAACAAACCGCGCAGGACCATTGCCGCGAAAAACCACTTCACACAGTCACGCCAAATCAAGAACAGCTGCCCTCCCGAAGACCACGCGTTGCAAACCGACGCATACACCGCCATATAAGCCCTATAACCAGTGCGGAGCATGCAATGACCCAGTATATGGACTTCGAAAAGCCCCTAGCCGAAATCGAGGGCAAGGCCGAAGAACTGCGCGCAATGGCGCGCCGCGACCCAGAAACAGACGTAACCGAAGAGGCCAAGGCACTGGATGCCAAAGCCGACAAGATGCTTGAGGATCTGTACAAGAACCTTACCCCTTGGCGTAAATGTCAGGTTGCCCGCCATCCGGATCGCCCCCACTGCAAAGACTATATCGACGCCTTATTCACTGAATACACGCCCCTAGCTGGCGACCGAAACTTTGCGGATGATCACGCGGTCATGGGCGGCCTTGCCCGTTTTAACGACCAGCCAGTCATGGTGATCGGCCATGAAAAAGGCGACGATACGACCTCGCGCATCGAGCGGAACTTTGGCATGGCCCGCCCCGAAGGGTACCGCAAGGCCGTGCGCTTGATGGAAATGGCCCATCGTTTTGGTCTGCCCGTCATCACGTTGGTCGACACCCCTGGCGCCTACCCTGGCAAAGGTGCCGAAGAGCGCGGCCAATCCGAAGCTATCGCCCGTTCAACCCAGAAATGCCTGGAAATTGGCGTACCACTGGTAAGTGTGATCATCGGCGAAGGTGGTTCAGGTGGTGCGGTTGCATTTGCAACAGCGAACCGTGTCGCGATGTTGGAGCACTCGGTTTATTCCGTCATCACGCCCGAAGGCTGCGCCGCGATCCTGTGGAAAGACGCCGAGAAAATGCGCGAAGCCGCCGAGGCCCTGCGCCTAACGGCCCAAGACCTGAAACAGCTTGGTGTTGCGGATCGTATTATCCCCGAGCCTAAAGGTGGCGCGCACCGTGACGCGCAAGCGACGATCGCATCGGTCTCCTCGGCCATTGCGGAAATGCTCAAATCGCTTGAAGGCAAGGAGCCAAAAGCACTGATCAAAGACCGCCGTGAAAAATACCTAGACCTAGGCGACAGAGGATTGGCAGCCTAAACGTGCTCTATCCGATAGCTACATTTCCAAGGGGCGCGCTATCCATTATGGCGCGCCCCTTGGCGATTCATCGTGACCTTCAGGCCATCCAGCGATCAGGCGTGAATACTGTCGTTTCGCTGCTCGAACCGACCGAGGCTGAGAATGTCGGATTGGCCAAACAGGGTGAAACCTGCGCCGAACTTGGCCTTGCGTTTATCAATCACCCCATCCGTGACATGCATCTGCCCCAGCCAAACAGCTTTGCGGCCCTAGCAGGGGGTCTTGCCAGCCGGATGCGCAACGGAGAACATGTTGCCGTCCACTGCTTTGCTAGCATCGGGCGATCCGGCATGCTGAGCTGCGCCATCTTGGGGCATTTTGGCTATGGTCCTGATACTGCGATTGAACATGTAAGTAAAATGCGCGGCGTTCCAGTGCCCGACACCACGGAACAGGCTGCTTTCATCCGCGAAATTTTGGAAAAGCCTACCACCGCATCCTAAATCGCGGCCCCGCTACGGGAGACTCGTCAAATCCGATTGCGCGATAGGTGTCTTGCGCGATCAAGTTATCTGGATGCGTTCCGACAGACAGATACCGCGCCTCTTGCCCTTTGGCATATTCAATTGCCGCATTAATCAAGGCCCGCCCAACCCCGCGCCCGCGGGCTGATTCTTTGACGAAAATATGATGTATCTCTATGCCGCGCACGCCGAATTGCAGTTGTGCCAATGGGATCAGGGCAACATAGCCCTGCCCCTTGGCAACCAACACCCGCAGCCACGGGTTTGGACCAAAGGCATCGCGCCGCAGGTCTGCTGCTGTTATCAAAGCTTCGTCACCATGATAGGCCGCGATCCCGCGTATCATTTGCAAAACATCGGGAATATCTGCTTCAGTTATGGGGTGAATTTCAGTCATCATCTGTCTCCGAAAACCAACCGCCCAAACAAAACCACGCGCATAGGCGGCGGCACGATGGGAATTGGAAAAAGGGGATCGTCCGCGCGCTAGGTCAGGCGGCGGTAATAAGATGTGCTTTGTTCAAACTTGTTCATCATAGGCAAATGAATGCTCTGGCATTGGGTCTGAGTCAAGCTGTCTAGCTCGCCAGCATGCGCAACCCCTGCGTCACATCCGAGCGCACAGCAAGGCGCAGACCCGGCTCATCTCCTGCGCGCAGTGCTGCGATGATTAAACGGTGAAATTGCGGCGGCTCGGTTCGGCGTAATCGACCATACAGCGCCCGCATGGTCGGTCCCATTTGCAACCAAACGGTTTCCGCCATCGCCAACATGGCTGGGGCTTGGGCACGCAAATACAACGTCCGGTGAAATTCCAGATTGGTGCGGATATAGCTGACAGCATCACGGTGGGCGACGGCCTCGCCCACTTTGGCATTGATATTTTGCAACCGCTCAATCAGCGCCAAATGCGCGCGCGGTAGGGCCCGCGATGCCAGCTCGACCTCGATCAACGCACGCAGCGCAGCCAGTTCCTCGATGCGTTCATTGCTGAGCGCCGGTGTGGAAATCCTGCCAGAGTTAGACATGCTCAGCGCGCCTTCGGCCACCAAACGGCGCACAGATTCGCGTGCTGGTGTCATTGAAACGTCAAACTCTTTCCCGATGCCCCGCAGGGTCAGCGCCTGCCCTGGTGCCAGATCGCCATGCATGATGCGCGAACGTAATTGGCGATAGACTCGGTCATGGGCTAACGGGGCCGGATCAATAGGGCGTGCTGTAAGGGTCATGGGGTTTTGTGATCACAAACGACCACAAGGTCAAGCGTAACCTAGAATTTGTACCGGTGCAGGGTGCTGCCATGCTTGCGCAGCCATCCCCGCGGCGCAGCGTAATCCCCGTAAATACGGGTGACCTCAGCCCAAAAAGCGGGCGAGTGATTCATCTCGGCCAAATGTGCAACCTCATGGGCAGCGACATAATCCAACACCTCAGGCGGGGCCATGATGAGGCGCCAAGAATACATCAGCCCCCCGTCAGAGGTGCACGACCCCCACCGCGAACGCGTATCCCGCAGTGACAACCGCGAATAGTCGCGCCCCAGCCGAGCAGCATAATCATCGCTGGCCCCCGCCAACCGATCCCGCGCCAATTCCTTTAGATGCGCCGAAAGCCGTTTGCCCATACGTTCGGCCGGACCAGGCACAAAGATACCATCGGGTGTGATCTGAACCCGTCGTCCTGAGCCAGACAAGACCGGATACATCTTGCCGCCCAAAGGCATTTCTGCCCCCTCGGTCACCTGAACATCCTCACCACGGGCATTCAGGTGCTTGCGAATCCATGCTTCTTTACTGCGCGCAAAATCCAGCGCTTCGCGTTCGGCCAGCCGTTTGGGCATGGTTAATGTCACCCGCCCATCCAGCTGGCTAATGCGCAACGAGATGCGTTTAGCCTGCGCAGATCGCCTCAGGATAAGAGGTATTGGTGGATTTCCAGGCAGGTGCGGATCAGACATAGGGTGCTCTTGGTATCAGGCCTTATAGGCTTTGGGCTGGACAGCACCCTTTGCATATGGCAATTGCGCTGAATCATCTAGACTCAACACCGAGTAACAAAGGGGAAATCCATGCCCAAAGAAGAATGGGGAACCAAGCGCCTCTGCCCCACCACGGGCAAGCGTTTCTACGATCTGAACAAAACGCCTGTCATTAGCCCATACAGCGGCGAAGAGGTTGAAGTTGATCAAGCCAAATCACGCATGATCGCAGCGGACGCCGCGGATGCGGCAACCACAAAAGCCAAAGTCGCCGAGGTGAAAGACGAGGACGATCTGGTTGTTGACGACGACGTTGACGTAGATCTGGACGACGATCTGCTGGACGACGACGAAGACGACGCAGATACAGTTCCGCTCGAAGAAATCGCGGACGTAGCGACAAACGACGACGACAACTAATTTGCCGCGGCGGGTGGTGCGTTTTTCGCTTGATCCCGCCGCTGCTTGTGCCTAGTACACAGGCCATTGACCCTAACCGGTCAAACCTCAGGTCCCTACAACGGGATACCACTGCACGCTTGCGTGTTTTGGGGCATTAGCTCAGCTGGGAGAGCGCCTGCATGGCATGCAGGAGGTCAGCGGTTCGATCCCGCTATGCTCCACCAATTCCCTCCTTTAGAGAAACACCAAACCATTTGCTGGGCGAAACGGACGAGCCGCATTGCGATCCATCCGCGCAGGTATAATTGCAATCCTCGGGCAAAAAGCGCCTTACCGCGTCTAACAGGATGTTTGCGCGGGTTTAAACCTCGATCAGGATCGCCCGAAAATCGTTCACGTTAGTCCCTGTTGGCCCCGGAACAAAGAGATTGCCAACGGCATCAAAAGCCCCCCATGCATCGTTGCGCCGCAACGCCTCTGCTGGATCAACACCCGCGCGGCGCATCTGTTCGGCACTAGCCCCGTCAGCAAAGGCGCCCGCGTTATCTTCGGACCCATCTATGCCGTCAGTATCTGCAGCCAAAGCCGTGATTGCCCCCTGCCCTTCAATGGCCTGAGCAAAGGCAAGCAAGAAGGCAGAATTGCGCCCGCCGCGCCCGTCTTTGTGCCGCAGTGTTACGGTCGTTTCCCCACCAGATAGGATCACAACGGGTGCGCGAAAGGGGCGGCCCTGCGCCACGACTTCACGCGCAATGGCGGCGTGCATCTGGCCGATCACCTCTGCTTCACCCTCAATGGCGTCAGAGAGGATTACAGCAGGAACACCAGCCGCTTGCGCTGCCTCTGCGGCGGCCTCTAGTGAGAGGCGCGCAGAGGCGATGATACGCACCTCGTGACCATCAAACACAGGATCATTGGGTTTAGGGGCTGGTGACAGCCCTGCCAGAACAGCCGCAGGCAGATCTAGATCGCGGGATTTGATCAAGGCCAACACATCCTCAAGCGAAACATCGTCAGGTACCGTCGGCCCAGAGGCAACCTGCGCAGGGTCATCCCCCGGTACATCTGATACGATCAGGCTAACTACCTTTGCAGGATGCGCAGCGGCGGCTAGGCGCCCACCTTTGATCCCGCTGGCGTGTTTACGGATCGCATTCATCACCCCAATCGGCGCACCTGAGGCCAATAGCGCCTCGTTTAACGCCTGCTCATCCTCCAGCGTCAGCCCCTCTGGCGGGCAAGGCAACAGAGCCGATCCCCCCCCACAGATCAGGGCCACGACCAGATCGTCAGGGCCAAGCCCTGAAACCGCATTAAACATCGCCTTGGTTGCAGCCATCCCAGCAGCATCAGGCACGGGATGGGACGCCTCCATCACACGGATGGAGGTTGTAGGGCAGCTATAGCCATAGCGCGTCACGACGACGCCTTCGATCGGCCCGTCCCACAAATCCTCAAAGGCCGCAGCCAATTGCGCTGCCCCCTTGCCCGCACCGACGACAATTGTTCGCCCTTTTGGGCGCTTTGGCAGATAGGGTTTAAGTGCAGCACGCGCATCTGCTGCTGTGACCGCCGCGTCAAAAAGCGTTGTCAGAAAAGCTTGTTTCACTGGATCAATCATGCGCCGTACTCAGCTCTTAGGGTTACCTTTTGTACCTTACCCATCGTGTTTCGCGGCAGCGCATCCACCACACGGTATTCGCGAGGTTGCTTGAACCGTGCCAAGGCCGTTTCCGCTGTCGATTTGACCGCATCAAGGTCAATTTCCATGCCAGCCTGCGGTACAAGAACGGCAAGCGGAACCTCACCCAAATCATCATGTGGAATGCCTATTACGGCGCTTTCCAGAACGCCTGCCTGCTCGTCGAGAACCAGCTCCAGCTCTTTGGGGTAGATGTTATAGCCCCCCGAAATAATCAGATCCTTGCCGCGCCCAACAATCGTGACGTATCCGGCATCATCCTGCACGCCCAGATCGCCAGTGATAAAGAACCCGTCTTCGCGCAGTTCCTCTTTGGTTTTTTCGGGCATGTTCCAATAACCTTGGAAAACATTGGGGCCGCGCACCTCGACCACACCTGTTTCACCGCGTGGCAGCTCGGTTCCGTTGGCGTCCGATACGCGCAACTCTACATCAGGCAATGGCAGGCCTACGGTCCCTGCGCGGCGTTCCCCGTCGTAGGGGTTTGAGGTATTCATATTCGTTTCGGTCATCCCGTAGCGTTCCAAAATCCGGTGGCCTGTGCGCTGTTCAAACGCCACATGCGTATCGGCCAGCAAAGGTGCCGATCCCGAGATGAACAGCCGCATGTTTTTGCTCAATTCAGCATCAAACCGCGGATCATCCAGCAGACGAGTATAGAATGTCGGCACGCCCATCATCGAGGTTGCCTGCGGCATCCATTCGATCAGCTGGTCGATATCCAGCTTTGGTATAAACACCATTGATCCCCCCGCCATCAACATCACATTGGTTGCAACAAACAGCCCATGCGTGTGGAAAATCGGCAGGGCGTGTAACAGGACATCTTTGTTTGTGAACTGCCAAAGGTCAGTCAATGTCGCGGCGTTTCTGATCAGGTTCTTCTGGCTCAGCATGGCGCCCTTTGATCGGCCCGTCGTTCCTGACGTATACAAGAACGCGGCTAGATCATCCTCGGAACGGGCAACGGTTTCGAAATTCGCGCTCTGCTGATCCGCGCGGTCGCTCAGACTGCCACCATTGGCATCCAGCGTAGCAAACGCCGCGCCTGCCGCCTGAGCAACGGGCGCTAGCTCATCAGTTCGCGCTGGATCGCCAACCAATAGGGTCGCGCCGCTATCCTCTACGAAATACGAAAGCTCTGCTGCGGTATAGGCCGTATTCAGCGGCAAAAAGATCGCCCCCATCTGTGCACACCCCGCATAAAGGGCAAGCATGTCAGTGCATTTCCCAACCTGCACCGCAACCCGATCACCCGTTTTCACACCGTATCCCACCAAAGCATGCGCCAGTTGCGCAGCGCGGCAAACAAAGCTGCCATGCGTGATAACGCCCCCCTCAGGCAGGTGCAGAAACGGTGTATCCTTGCCCGTATAGGGGCCAAACATTGTATCATAGAGCGGGTTTTTCATGGGTATACCTTTGTCCTGTCGCAATCACCTTAGCGCGAGAATTCATCAGTGAAAATCACGAGATTTCGGAATCACACGCACATCACGCGGATGCTTGCGCCCTCCAGCGGCACAGGCAGGCCGCGTGGGAGCATCAGCCCCCTTTTCCTCCCTATCATCGGCCAAAGCATCCAACCGCTCTGTCCGGTTTTCCAATCGGTCCGCAACGACATGGATCACCCGCCCGTCGGTCTGAACCCGCCCATGCACCACTAGCAGGCGCGCTGTCATGATCAAGGCCCGAGAATGCTCAAACAGCTTGGGCCAGATCACAAGGTTCGCGACCCCGTCCTCATCCTCTAGCGTGATAAAACACACGCCCTTTGCGCTGCCTGGTTTCTGACGGACCAACACCAACCCTGCCAACGACACCCGCGCCCCATGCGCCATGTGAATGAGGCTGTGCGAACTCGCGAACCCCTGCTGTCGCAGACTTGCGCGGAAAAACCGCATCGGGTGCGCCTTTAGCGACAGGCGTAGGGTCTGGTAATCCGCCACCACATGCTCTGCCTGTGCCATCGCGGGCAAGGCGACCTCTGGCTCCGCCCCTTCACCTGCTGCCGCCACATGGTCAAATATCGGTAGCGAGGGCGCATCCCGCAGCCCTTGCGCCTGCCACAACGCCTGTCGGCGGTCGATACCACAAGAGCGGAACGCATCAGCGGCGGCCAGTTTGCCAATCACACCTCGGTCCAGCTTGGCGCGTTCTTTCAGGTCTGCCACATCTGAAAACGGATCGCCCCGTGCTGCCATCAGTCGCGCAGCGGCATCGCGGCGCATACCGTCGACCTGACGCAACCCCAGTCGCAAAGCAAACCCATCAGCGCAGGGTTCCAGCGTGCAATCCCAATCAGAATAATTCACATCGACCGCGCGCACCTCGACCCCATGTTCACGGGCATCGCGCACAATCTGGGCTGGCGCATAAAACCCCATGGGCTGGCTGTTCAACAGCCCACAGGCAAAGGCCGCAGGATAGTGGCATTTCATCCAGCTAGAGACATAGACCAGCTTGGCAAAACTGGCGGCGTGGCTTTCGGGAAATCCGTAATCGCCGAACCCTTTGATCTGATTAAAGCACCTTTGCGCGAACGCCTCGGCGTATCCGCGTGCTGTCATGCGGCCCACCATCTTGGCCTGCAACGTCTCGATTGTCCCGCGCGAGCGAAACGTCGCCATCGCCTTGCGCAGCTCGTTCGCCTCTTTGGCTGAAAACCGCGCCGCATCAATGGCGATCTTCATCGCTTGTTCCTGAAAAATCGGCACCCCCAATGTGCGCCCCAAAATCCTGAGCAATTCATCCTGTGGATACTCAGACCCCGGCGCGGGATAGCTCACCCCCTCGATCCCCTGACGGCGGCGCAGATAGGGATGCACCATATCGCCTTGAATGGGGCCGGGCCGGACAATCGCAACTTGGATTACCAAATCATAGAAACGGCGTGGGCGCAGTTTAGGCAGCATCGCCATTTGCGCGCGGCTTTCCACCTGAAACACCCCCAAGCTGTCGCCAGCACAGAGCATGTCATAAGTGTCTTCATCATCGCTAGGGATGCTGGCCAGATCATGCTGAATACCATAATGCGCGCCGAGCAAATCAAACACTTTGGCGATGCAACTCAGCATCCCCAGCGCAAGAATATCCACCTTAAAGATGCCCAGCGCGTCGATGTCATCCTTGTCCCATTCGATAAACGAACGTTCAGGCATGGCGCCGTTGCCGATGGGGACCATCTCGGTCAGGGGGCGTTCCGTCAGGATAAACCCGCCGACGTGCTGGGACAAATGCCGTGGCATCCCCGTCATCTGCCCTGCCAGCAAAAGCACACGGCGCAAATACGGATCGGTAAGGTCCATGCCGACCTCTTCGGCGTGATCTTCGTCTATCGGTTTGCCAGAAGCCCCCCACACCGTGCCCGCCAGCTTGCTTGTCACATCCTCGCTGAGGCCCATCGCTTTGCCAACCTCGCGAATGGCGCTGCGGGCGCGGTAGTGGATGACCGTAGCGCATAGCCCTGCTCGGTCCCGTCCGTATTTTGTATACATGTATTGGATGACTTCCTCACGGCGTTCGTGTTCGAAATCCACGTCAATGTCGGGCGGCTCGTCCCGTTCCTCGCTGAGAAATCGTTCGAATAATAAGTCGTGCTCTTCGGGGTCCACCGCCGTGATCCCCAGACAAAAGCACACCGCAGAATTCGCCGCCGATCCGCGCCCCTGACACAGGATAGGCGGGCTGGCCTCGTGACGGGCAAAGCGCACGATGTCATTGATCGTCAGGAAATAGCGCGCGATCTTTTTGGAACGGATAAGGGCGAACTCCTTTTCGATAATCGCCTTAACCCGCTCGGTCACCCCATCGGGATAGCGCCATGCAGCCCCCTGCCATGTCAGGTGCTCCAGCTCCTCCATCGCGCTACGCCCCTGCGGAACGATCTCATGGGGGTATTCATATTTCAGATCATCCAAACTGAACAAACAGGCATCCGCCACCCTGCGCGTGGCCGCAATGGCATGGGGCCAAGGCGCAAACAGGCGGCACATCTCATCCGGAGATTTAAGGTGCCGCTCGGCATTGGCCTCCAACAAAAAGCCAGCAGTAGAAATCGTTTTACCATGACGGATACAGGTCATCACATCCTGCAAAGGGCGGCGTGAGGGCGTGTGATACAGCACGTCATTACTCGCCAGTATTTCCAGCCCATGCGCACGCGCGATCTGATCCAAACGGTTGATCCGCGCCACATCATCACCACGGTACAAAAACGTAGCCCCGACATGCTGCAAGGTTGGTAAAGCGTCACACAACCTCGGCAGCCCCGCCTCAAACACATCAAGGTTCTCGGGCGGCATCACAATCAGCTGCACAGCATCGCTATGGGCTGCCACCATCTCAAGCGTCAGATGTGTTTCCCCCTTCAACTGCCACTCGCCCTGAACATCGGCCATCTTCCCCTTGGACAGTAACGTCGACAACCGTGCATAGGCCGCGCGATCACGGGGGTAGGCCAGCAGCTCGGTTCCGCACAACAACACCAGCCTCGCACCGATCAGGGGTCGCAGCTTGGCCGTCTTTGCCTCAACGTGAACACGCACGACACCAGCCAGCGTGTTGTGATCCGCCACACCCAACGCATGATACCCCAACGTATTCGCAGTAGCCGTCAGGTCCACCGCATCCGACGCCGCACGCAGAAAAGAAAAGCACGTGGCGAGGCCCAGCTCCACATAGGGGCTGGGATCATTCGGATGAAATGGATCATCCTCGTCCATCGAACGCCGCTTATGCCCGTCTTGCTGTGGCATCTCGTAACAGCCTCACCCTTATGGGATGGCGGGAGGGGTGTCGCCTATGGGCGCACGTCTCCTGTCATCCAAAGGTGCCATGCATAAACCAACGCGGATCACCGCCACGCGCATCTCCGACAACCCCATCCCGAAACAACCAGAACCGCCTGCCATCTGTCACCTCTACTTTGTAATAATCCCGCAGGCGCGTGCCTGCCCTGTCCCGCCACCACTCGGGCGCAATCCGTTCCGGCCCCTCAAAGCGCGCCATCAAAAACGCAACGCGCCGCCACCGGAACCGTGCGGGCGGCCCCTCTGGCACGGCATACAGAACAGCAATTTCTTCTGGCGGATCAAACAGACGCAGCGGTCGCTCGCGCAGCACCTCCACCACAGCGTCCCTCTCTCCTGCCAGCACCGAAACCTGAGCTTCAACACGCTCTGGTTTGTGGCTTTCAACCCACGCGGCCCATGTCACTTTGGACGGGCCCAACTTAGCCGTCATACGGTCCAGTAATGCAGCCACATCCGCGCTTGCATCCCGTGCTCCGTCCAACCGATCCTGATGCAGCGACAGCGGCTCGGCCCGTAGCGCCTCCAGCGTCAATAGGTCAAACCCAAAGCCAGGGTCGATGCCTTCCAGCTTACCCGCAACCAGCCGCACAAAATGGGCGGGATCACGGCTGGCGCTTGCGGTCGAGACATCGCGGAACCGCCACTCCCCATCCACACGGTAAATCGTCAGGCGCAAACGCCGCGCACCCAGCTCGGCAGCAGCCAGCTGAGCGGCCAAATCTTCGGCCAACCCATCCAGCCACGGCACCGGATCAATCACTGGTTCAGCCAGTCGCGCCTGCGCACGCCACACTTGCAAATCTGGTGGCGCATTCAACGGATCCGCACTGCGGCCTAAGGCGCGGTCCAGCAACACCAGCGGGTTGTGATCCTCTGCTACGGTTGAGAACCGCCTCATCAGCCCCGCGCGCGGCACTGCCTCTAACGCGCCGATGGTTTTAAGCCCTAGCCGATCCAGCAAGCGCACCGTGCCATTTGGCACCCGCAACGCTGCCACAGATAACGGCGCCAAATGCGCGGTCACGTCTTGCACACCACAAATCACACCCTGCGCGCCAAACCGAGCCAGCATTTGCGCAGCGCCTCGGGTCGGCGCCAAAGCCAACCGCGCCCGCAGCCCCTGCATGGCAAATCGCGTGTGCATGTCCCGCAGCATCTGCGCCTCTCCGCCAAACAGATGCGCCGCACCGCGCACGTCCATCACGATCCCGTCGTCTTCGGCCACCGTCCACGGGCACCACCGCCGCGCCCACATCGCCAACCTGTCCAATAACGCGCGGTCTCCGTCAGGGTCCGCCTGTTCGACATGCAAATCGCGGTGGATCGCCTGCACATCCACCACACGTGCGCCGATCAGAATTCCACGCGCAGCGCCCGCCGCGTTCACCGCATGAATGACCGGCCCATGGCTGCCCTGCAGCGACAACACCACTGGCAAAGCATCATCCGGCAGCGTGCGCTGCTGCGCTGTGATCCGTTTCCATCGGTCCATCGCCAGATCGGGAAAGAAAACGGAGACGACCCTCGCGCCTGCGTCCTTCATCCGACACCACCCATGTGCCCGGGCTGCGCCCACGGGCGCGAAACAGCTCGGCCTCCCACAAGGGCGAGCCAGGTGCAGCTGCATTGTAGGGGTGAGTCGCTGAGGGCAATGCCCCCACGCGCCAGCGCTCGCGCGCCGCGCTCAGCCCTTCGGCCACGCCCGAACGGATCAACCACACCGGCACGCCCGATGCCTCGCTGCGCATCGCAAGGCGTTTGGTCGCGGTAAAGTCCAACACAGGCGGCGCGCCGTGCACCTCGCCTACAACAGCCGATAGCCCAGCACAGGCCGCCCCCTCCTCCATCGCCCAAAGAACGTCGCGCGCATGGCTGACCTCGACCCGCAGCAGCTTGACCCCCTTCAGCGCAGGACCGTACACGCGCCCGTTCTCCAACCGCGAAGCGCGGTCTTGCACCCACAACACTGGCGCCTTGCCGCGCGGTAAACACGCCAAGACAAATGCCGTCGCTGCCGCATCGAAAGGCTGCGCCGCCAGCACGTCTTTCAACACCGCTTGCGCAGCATCGGGGGCAGGCACATCGACCACGCCGCGCCTGTCGCCCAACCGCACGACCTGCCCCAAAGAAGAATCTCTCATCACACATCCCTCCAGTTTGTTCTCTTTTTGTTCTACATGAAACCCCTCCAATTTGCACCCCCCATTTCCCCTACAAGAGTGCGCAATTTCCCGCCGTCATGCACAAGGTGCAGCACTGCCCCACTCAAATCGCCAGTATACAAACGCCGCGCAACACAGTAGGGGCAGGTCTACTCCATCTTTATCCGCTCAGGAAAATCCCTTGATTCAAACGATCGCAGACGCTCTGGCCGCCCAAGGCTATGAAACCATGACCCCTGTACAGGACGCCGTAGTTGCGCCTGAACTCGACGGCAAAGACCTGCTGGTTTCCGCCCAAACAGGGTCCGGTAAAACCGTGGCATTTGGCCTTGCCATTGCTCCCACATTGCTGGGCGAGGAGACACATTTCGGCCGCGCGGCCGCTCCGCTGGCGCTGATTATTGCGCCAACCCGCGAGCTTGCGATGCAAGTTAGTCGTGAGTTGACATGGCTTTACGGGAAAGCGGGCGCAATTGTCACCACCTGCGTTGGCGGCATGGACACCCGTACCGAGCGCCGCGCGCTGGACCGTGGCGCGCATATCGTTGTCGCCACACCTGGGCGTCTGTGTGACCACATCAAACGCAACAACATCGACCTCACCGATCTGCGCGCTGTGGTGTTGGACGAAGCCGATGAAATGCTGGATCTGGGCTTTCGCGAAGACCTTGAATTCATCTTGAGCGAATCCCCTGAAGAACGCCGCACTTTGTTGTTCTCGGCCACCGTTCCGGCAGCGATTGCGAAACTCGCACAAAGTTATCAGCGCGATGCGCAGCGGGTTTCTGTTGTTTCTGACAGCAAGCAACATTCGGATATCGAATACCGCGCGCTGACCGTAAATCCGCGTGACACGGAAAACGCGATCCTGAACCTCCTGCGTTTTTACGAAGCCAAGAATGCGATTGTTTTCTGCAACACCCGCGCCGCCGTGGCGCGCCTGACCTCACGCCTGACAAACCGCAACTTCTCGGTTGTGGCCCTGTCTGGCGAGCTGACCCAATCCGAGCGCACAAACGCGCTGCAATCCTTGCGCGACGGACGTGCCCGCGTTTGTGTGGCCACCGACGTTGCTGCACGCGGCATCGACCTGCCTAACCTTGAGCTGGTGATCCACGCTGACCTACCCACCAACGCAGACACGCTGCTGCACCGTTCTGGCCGTACAGGTCGCGCGGGGCGTAAAGGTGTATCCGCACTGATCGTACCGCCAAAGATGCGCTCGAAGGCGACCCGCCTTATGGGCTGGGCCAAGCTGAAGGCAGAATGGGGCGTCCCCCCTTCCGCAGCCGAAGTGAACGCCGCAGACCAAGAGCGCCTGTTGAACGACGACGCATGGAGCACCCCCGCCCCCGAAGATGCACAAGAGTTCGTCGCGACGCTGGCTGAACGTTACACCGCAGAACAACTGGCCACCGCGTTTGTGAATCTGCACCGCTCGCGTGCATCCGCCCCAGAAGAGCTATCTGCACCCGGTGAAGGCCGTGACAGCGCGCCACGCGCCGAGTTTGGCAAATCAGTTTGGTTCACTGTTTCAACGGGCCGCAATGACGGCGCAGAACCACGCACCTTGTTGCCCATGCTTTGCCGCGTTGGCGACATGACCCGCGACGACATCGGTGCGATCCGCGTACAGCCGCGTCATTCTTATGTTGAGGTTGCCGAGGGCGCCGTGGGCAAATTGGTCAACGCATTAGGCGCGGATATGAAAGCCGAGGATGGTGTCACTCTGACACGTCTTGACGGTGTACCAGAGTTCGGCCCACGCACCCCGCGCCCTGACAACAAAGGCAGCGGCCGCGCGCGTTTCGACAAAGAAAAACGTCCGCATCGTGGCAAATCGAACTACGATCCAGATGCACCCAAGCCACCACGCAAGCCGCGCGCACCACGCGACGATGCGCCAGCGGATGAATACAAACCTCGCAAGGCCGAATCCAAGCCACGCAGCGCGCCGGCGAAATCCAAGCGCGATGCGACCCGTCCGCCAAAGTCTCACAAGACAGAACGCACACCGATGAAATCTGGCGACAAGCCCAAGGCAAAGCCCGCCTGGAAGGATAAGCCACGAGATGCAGGTGGCGACAAGCCGGCGTCAAAGGCAGGAAAATCTGGTGCAAAAGCTGTTTGGAAAAAGCCGGCTAAAGATGGCGCGCCAAAGCGCGATGCAAAGCCATCCAGCGGCTATAACCGCGCAGCGGATTCATCCAAACGCTTCACCCCTCCAGGGGGCAAGGGCAAAAAGCCAAGCGGCGGCGATGCGCGACCAAGCCGGTCCAAACGCTAAACCAACCAACATCTGAAAAGCTAAGAGGCTGGGGCATCTGCTCTGGCCTTTTTTATTGCAAGAATGAGGCAAAGCGCATGATTTTCATGCATTCCTTCCACGGCGGGTGAAAGTCTGGCCCTATTCTTAGAATAGATCTGGACCTATTTTTTAACTGAGCTTCTCTGTCAAATAAGACAAAGATCGAAAAAGCACTGTTCGATTTCCCCACTATCACGCTCTCTCGAAAGGTCGCCATCATGGACGGTACATTTAAAGATAATGACATCTCTCACATCGTTGAGGCAGATCGCGCCCACGTTTGGCACCACCTAAGCCAGCACAAACCCTATGAAACAACGGATCCTCGGATATTTGTCGAGGGTAAGGGGATGCGCATTTGGGATCAAAAAGGCAAAGAGCACATCGATGCGGTCGCCGGTGGGGTCTGGACCGTTAACGTAGGCTATGGCCGCGAATCAATTGCAGATGTCGTGCGCGAACAATTGGTGAAATTGAACTTTTTCGGCGGCTCTGCTGGCTCTATTCCAGGTGCCATTTTTTCGGAAATGCTGATTTCCAAAATGCCAGGGATGAGCCGCGTTTACTATTGCTCTTCCGGATCGGAAGCGAACGAAAAAGCATTCAAAATGGTGCGCCAGATCGCTGTGAAACGTTTTGGAGGCAAAAAGCACAAGATCCTGTATCGCGACCGCGATTATCACGGCAGCACCATCGCCTGCATGGGCGCAGGCGGCCAATACGAACGCAACGCACATTACGGCCCCTTCCCTGACGGCTTTGTTTCCGTCCCTCACTGCCTAGAATACCGCAAACACGAACAAGCAGGTGCCCCTGATGAAAACTATGGCGTCTGGGCCGCCAATGAGATTGAAAAGGTCATTCTGCGTGAAGGGCCCGAAACAATTGGCGCCCTGTGCTTAGAGCCTGTGACAGCGGGTGGCGGTGTGATCACGCCGCCTGATGGCTATTGGGAACGTATCCGCGAAATCTGCGACCAGTATGAAATTCTTTTGCATATTGACGAAGTCGTATGTGGCGTTGGTCGGACAGGCACATGGTTTGGCTATCAGCATTTCGGCATTAAACCAGACATGGTTTCCATGGCCAAAGGCGTTGCATCCGGTTACGCGGCGATCTCTTGCCTCGTCACCACCGAGACTGTTTTTGATATGTTCAAAGACGATGCGTCAGACCCGCTCAACTACTTCCGCGACATCTCGACATTTGGTGGCTGCACCGCGGGACCGGCCGCGGCGATCGAAAACATGAAGATCATCGAGCGCGAGAACCTGTTGGAAAACACAATCGCGATGGGTGACTATATGCTGGATCAGCTGAACGCACTGAGCGACAAACACGCTGTCATTGGTCAAGCACGCGGCAAGGGTTTGTTCTTGGGCGCCGAATTGGTTGAGGATCGCGCCAGCAAAACCCCAATGTCGGAAAAGATGGTTGGTGCGGTCGTTGCTGATTGCATGCAGCAGGGTGTGATTATCGGTGCAACCAACCGCTCTGTTCCGGGAAAAAACAACACACTTTGCTTCTCACCTGCCCTCATCGCGACCAAGGACGACATTGATCAGATCATTGGCGCGGTTGACGGTGCTTTGGGCCGCGTATTTGGCTAGATCTACCAACGAAATTTCAGAAAAGGCCCTGCGCGTTGCGGGGCCTTTTCGCTGTCGCGGCTGCAGTCAAAGCCGATGTGGCGGGCATAGAAAGATTAACATCGAATGAAGATTTCCTTAACTTTCAGCTAATTACTTTACTTTCCTCTCTCAGCCACAGCTTGGGCACAATCTGAGCCTAAACCCGCCCAATTCAAATTTTAGATATTTCCTATCAGTTTTTGATCTGGAGATATTCCTATGCCTATCGGTGAGGTCGGTGCCTTAACACGAGGAAGTTTTGCTGAAGGTGAAGTCGTTCGTATCGATTTCACCGAACCAATGACTGATGCTATCATCCACCTGTCTTCGACAAACCAAGGTGGTAACGAATTTTCCCTGCGCGTTGTGTCTGTTGATGCGGACGGTTTTGATTTCATTCTAGAAGAATGGGAAGACGAGGACGGCCCCCACCCTGCGACGGAAACCATCAACTGGATTGCCGTAGAAACAGGCGTACATACACTCAACGACGGGCGCACCATCGAAGCGGGCACAACCACCGCCACAGACACAGCTAGCTCGGTTTCATTGTCTGGCACCCACACTGGCACCCCTGTTGTTCTCACCAATGTCATGAGCCAAAACGACCCGGATGTCGTTGACAGCGATCCGTTCAACGTGACCAACAGTGGATTTGATGTCCAACTGCAAGAGGGATCGCTTTCGGACGGTGTAAACACCGGTGAAGACGTTGGTTGGATCGCGATTTCTACAGGGGGTGATGGCACGGCGGGCTTTGCATCCCTTCACAGCGCTCTCACAACATCGAACAGCACGTTTGCCCTAGGCGGCAGCCTGACAGACGGCGCGGTTTTTGGCGAAACTCAATCCATGAACGATCCCGAAGCGGGCAACGTCGTTCTTGGAAACGGGGCAAGCGTAACGGGATCAACCGGAAACGTTGTAGCGAAATTTGACGAAGAAACCGGCAACGGCAACTCTGCCCACGCAACAGAATCTCTGGGCCTTGTTGGTTTTGAAATCGGTCAAATCCTGTGTTTTACACCCGGAACGATGATCGATACACCCCTTGGACCACGGGCGATCGAGACGATTGAAAAGGGCGACTACGTTCTCACTTTGGATAACGGTCCGCAGCCCGTCTTATTCTCAAGCCGGACGTTTACCAGCGCGCAACAACTACAAACCCAGCCCAGCCTGAAACCTGTCCTGATCAAAGCAGGAAGCCTTGGGCCGAACCTTCCGCAACGGGATCTTCTCGTTTCACCACAGCACCGCATGCTTATTGGCGGCTGGCGGGCACAGATGATGTTTGGAGAAGATCAACTGCTTGCCCCAGCAAAAGGGTTGCTTAACGACAGCACCATCCTAACCAAAACGCCTGCCGCGGGTGTGACATACATTCACCTTGGCTTTGCGCGGCATGAAATCATCACAGCCAACGGCGCTCTTTCAGAAAGCTTGCATACAGGCAGTGTCGCGAAATCCTCTATGGACATTGCAGCGCGGGAGGAACTCTTCAGCCTATTTCCAGACCTGCGCACGGCACCCCACAATCCCGGCAATGCAGCACGGGCCTGTCTGAACGTCACCGAAACCCGCCTGATTGCTCCAACCGCAATTTAGGGCGCGCGCCCTTTTGGTCCAAAACCTTGGCTCGCACTGGCCTCCGTCAGGAACAGCTTCACACGCCAAAATAGCGCGCCATTCAAAAACACAGCCTTCAATTTCAGATTACCCCTGAAAGCACAGGATGGAATACGCCTGTACTTTGGCACCATTTCACCTCACTATAAGTCCAGATTGCCCCCCAGCTATATCCAAAATCGGGATCATAAATGGCGCTTCCAGTAGAAACCTTTTTTCTTCAACCTGACGCGCAGGGAACATTGCAAGCGCAAATCCAGCAAATGATTGCACAGGGGATCCTCTCTGGTCGTTTTCAACACGGCGAAAAGCTCCCCTCGACGCGGAAATTGGCAACCCACCTTGGTGTCAGCCGGATCACTGTCACGATCGCCTATACCGAGCTTTTGGCGAATGACTACCTCTCATCCAAAGGCCGGTCGGGCTATTACGTTTCTGAAAACGCGCCCAGCCCCCCATCTTTTACGCCCAGCCCCGATGTATTGGACGCCGTCGATTGGAACCGTGCGATTGGCCAGCGCTTTAGCGGAGGGGTAACACCAACCAAGCCACAAGATTGGTCGCAATACCGCTATCCGTTTGTTTACGGCCAAGCGGATCAGTCCCTATTTGATCACGCAAACTGGCGCCTGTGTGCCCTTCAGGCTTTGGGGCAACGTGACTTTAATTCCATGACGAAAGACTACTACGATCAGGATGACCCGAACCTGATCGAGTTTATTGCGCGCCATACGCTTCCACGGCGTGGGATCACGGCTGCGCCTGAACAAATTTTGATAACACTTGGCGCACAAAATGCACTTTGGCTGACAGCACAGGTTCTGCTCACCCAACGGCGGCGCGCCACCCTCGAAGACCCTTGCTATCCCGCGCTGCGGGACATTCTGATCCAGTCCCGCTGTAACGTAACACCTGTGCGCGTTGATCGGGACGGCTTGCCTCCCGATGCTATTCCACCCGACACAGACGTCCTATTTACAACGCCAAGCCATCAATGCCCAACCAACGCGACCATGCCAATTGAGCGTCGCCGCCAGCTGCTGAAACGTGCAAGAGAGATCGACGCGATCATCGTTGAGGACGATTACGAGTTTGAAACCTCGTTTTTGCGCGCACCTTCTCCGGCTCTTAAATCCTTGGATACTGACGGGCGCGTCATTTACGTGGGCAGTTTTTCGAAATCTCTATTTCCCGGTTTGCGGCTTGGCTATCTTGTTGGGTCAGAACCCTTCATCCGCGAAGCGCGCGCACTGCGCGCGTCCGTTTTGCGCCACCCGCCTGGTCATATCCAACGCACCGCGTCTTATTTCCTATCGCTCGGCCATTATGATGCTTTGGTTCGGCGCACCAGTAACGCACTGCATGAGCGCCGTTCAAAAATGGAGAAGGCAATCGCCGACAATGGATTAAAAATTGCAGGGCAAGGTGCCCACGGCGGATCATCCTTTTGGATGCAAGCACCCGATGACATCGACACCCAAACCCTTGCAAATCGGCTAAGGGAAAAGGGCGTCTTGATCGAACCTGGTCATTCGTTTTTTGATGGGGAAACACCTCCGAAAAACTTCTATCGGCTAGGTTACTCATCCATCCATTCAGACCGCGTATTAAACGGGCTAAAGCTCATCTCTGCCGAGATTGATGAGATGATCGCATCTGGTCATACCCCATAAAATCAACTGGCCCTAACGTTTGATTCGAAGAAACCGTAGCTTGTCGCAAACCCAGATTTCTACTAATCCAGATCAAGGATCCCCCCTATGAAGATGACCACCGAAGAAGCCTTCGTCAAAACGCTCCAGATGCATGGCATCGATAACGCCTTCGGAATCATCGGCTCTGCCATGATGCCAATCTCTGACATTTTCCCTGATGCTGGTATTAAATTCTGGGACTGCGCCCATGAAACATCTGGCGGCATGATGGCAGACGGCTTCACCCGCGCCACTGGTAAGATGTCTATGATGATCGCGCAAAACGGCCCAGGCATCACCAACTTTGTAACCGCGGTTAAAACTGCCTATTGGAACCACACCCCTATTTTGCTGGTCACGCCACAGGCGGCGAATAAAACAATCGGTCAGGGTGGTTTTCAGGAGATGGAACAGATGAACCTGTTCTCTGACTGTGTTGCCTACCAAGAAGAGGTACGCGACCCCTCGCGCATCGCCGAAACCCTGAACCGCGTGATCATGCAAGCCAAGCGCGCCTCTGCCCCCGCGCAAATCAACGTGCCACGCGATTTTTGGACCCAAGTGATCGACATCGATCTACCAGTCATCGTCGATTTCGAATTGCCCCAAGGTGGAGCTGTTGCGGTTCAAGAGGCTGCTGATCTGCTGTCTTCTGCCAAGTTCCCTGTGATCTTGAATGGTGCGGGGGCGATCCTGTCCAAAGGCGGCATCGAAGCCTCCCGCGTTCTGGCAGAAACGCTAGATGCACCCGTTTGTGTGGGTTACCAACACAATGACGCCTTCCCTGGAAACCACCCATTGTATGCTGGCCCTCTGGGCTACAACGGTTCCAAGGCGGGCATGGAACTGATCGCCAAAGCCGATGTTGTTTTGTGCCTCGGTACGCGCCTCAACCCGTTTTCCACTCTGCCTGGATACGGCATAGATTATTGGCCAACAGATGCGAAAATTATTCAGGTAGACCTAAACCCAAATCGCATCGGCCTTACCAAGGCTGTGACCGTTGGCATCGTCGGTGACGCCGCCAAAGTAGCAACCGCAATCTCGGAGAAATTGGCCGATGATGCTGGTGACGCAGGTCGTACCGACCGCAAGAATACAATCGCTACAACAAAATCCTCATGGGCTCAGGAACTGACCTCGATGACGGAAGAGCAGGACGATCCCGGTACAGATTGGAACGTTCGCGCCCGCGCAGCCAAGCCCGACTGGATGGCGCCGCGTATGGCGTGGCGCGCTATTCAGGCCGCCCTACCTGCCCAAGCGATCATCTCTTCCGACATCGGTAACAACTGCGCAATCGGTAACGCCTACCCATCCTTCGACGAAAGCCGCAAATATCTGGCCCCTGGTCTGTTTGGTCCCTGCGGTTATGGCCTACCTTCTATCGTTGGTGCGAAAATCGGGCGTCCTGACGTGCCTGTTGTTGGTTTCGCTGGTGACGGCGCATTCGGCATCTCGGTCAACGAACTGACCGCGATCGGCCGCGGTGACTGGCCTGCGATCACCCAGATCGTTTTCCGCAACTACCAGTGGGGCGCGGAAAAGCGTAACTCAACCCTTTGGTTTGACGACAATTTTGTCGGCACCGAGCTGGACGAGCAGGTTTCCTACGCTGGTATCGCCTCGGCTTGTGGCCTCAAAGGTGTTGTTGCCCGCACGCAGGACGAACTGACCGCGGCGCTGGCCCAAGCGATCAAAGACCAGATGGAAAACGGGATCACCACATTGATCGAAGCGATGATCAACCAAGAGCTGGGTGACCCATTCCGCCGCGATGCAATGAAGAAACCTGTCAAAGTTGCCGGTATCGATGCATCCGACATGCGCGAGCAATCTGTCTAAAACGTGCTGACAACCGCACATAAAAAATGGGCAGGCCATCATGAACACGCTGCGCGATCTTCAGATATGCGCAGCGGCTCGGCCTGCCGACATCGTTCTAAACCAAGGTCACGCGCAACGGGCTTTGCGCCAAACCCATGCAGCGCTATATTTTAACATGCACAAGACTAAGGGAAGCAACCAAAGGATCACGGCGCAACCAGCCATGCCACACCCCAACAGGTATCCAGATAACCGTCAGGAGAGACTATGACCCACAAACAGCCAACGCTGGACCTGAGCCCAAAAGTCTCTGACGAGATCCGCAAAACCACATGCTATATGTGCGCCTGTCGCTGCGGCATTAATGTCCACATGAAGAAAGACCCGCTGGGCGACCTAAAGGTTGCCTATATCGAGGGAAACCGCGACCATCCTGTGAACCAAGGCGTCCTTTGCGCCAAAGGGTCGGCTGGCATCATGCAGCACAATGCGCCATCGCGCCTGAAGTCTCCGATGAAACGTGTTGGCGAACGTGGCTCGGGTGAATTCGAAGAAATCAGCTGGGATGAAGCCTATGAGATTGCTGCAAGTTGGCTAAAACCGATCCGCGAAACCAACCCTGAAAAGTTGGCGTTTTTTACAGGCCGCGACCAATCGCAGAGCTTTACCTCGTTGTGGGCGCAGTCATTCGGCACGCCGAACTATGCGGCCCACGGAGGTTTTTGTTCGGTCAACATGGCGGCTGCTGGCATCTATACAATGGGCGGCGCTTTTTGGGAATTTGGGCAGCCTGATTGGGACCATACCAAGCTGTTCATGCTTTTCGGCGTTGCCGAAGACCACGATTCCAACCCCATCAAAATGGGGATCGGCAAAATCAAAAAGCGGGGCGCCCGTGTTATTGGCGTAAACCCGATCCGCACCGGATATAACGCCGTTGCAGATGACTGGGTCGGCATTACACCTGGCACTGACGGTCTGTTTATCTTGTCGATGATCCACTGCTTGATGAAAGCAGGTCGGATGGATCTGAACTATCTCGCGCAATACACAGATGCGGCTGTGCTGATCAACGGGGACGACAAATCCCCTGAATTCGGTCTCAAGCTACGCGACGAGAATGGCAAAGAGCTGGTTATTGATCGCACCACGGGCAAGCTAACCCCTTATGACCAAAAAGGCGTAAAGCCCGATCTATCGGCAACCCACCGCGCCAAAGGGATCACCCACCGCCCCGTCTTTCATCAGATGGCGGAAATGTACCTAGACGATCAATACGCGCCCGAAACCGTTGCCGAAACCTGCGGCATCTCTGCTGAACGCATTCGCACAATCGCGGCCGAGCTAGCCCGTGTTGCATTCGACGAAGCGTTTGAGCTCGATCACGAGTGGACGGATTTCCGCGGTGAGACCCACAAAACGATGACGGGGCGCCCTGTGTCCTTCCACGCGATGCGCGGCATCTCTGCGCACGCAAATGGGTTCCAAACCTGCCGCGCGCTGCACGTGTTGCAGATCATTCTTGGCACTGTCGAAGTTCCAGGTGGTTTCCGCTTTAAACCTCCCTACCCAAAACCCGCCACTGCACACCCAAAGCCACACGTTGGCATTTGCCCTGATCAACCTTTGGATGGCCCGCACCTCGGCTTTGTTCATGGGCCAGAGGACCTAGCACTGAAAGACGACGGAACGCCTGCGCGGATCGACAAAGCCTTTACGTGGGAAAACCCGATGTCTGTGCATGGGCTTATGCATATGGTGATCTCGAACGCTTATGCGGGTGATCCCTACAAGATCGACACGCTGTTCATGTATATGGCGAACATGTCTTGGAACTCGTCCATGAACACCACGGGTGTCATCGAGATGCTCACCGACAAAGACGAAAGCGGTGAGTATGTGATCCCGCGCATCATCTATTCGGACGCCTATAGCTCTGAAATGGTCGCCTACTCCGATCTGATCCTGCCGGATACAACCTATCTGGAACGCCACGATTGTATCTCTCTGCTGGATCGCCCGATCTGCGAAGCAGACGCGGCGGCTGACGCCATACGGTGGCCTGTGGTAGAGCCTGATCGCAACGTCAAAGGGTTCCAATCCGCGCTTTGTGATCTGGGTGCCAAACTGGGCTTGCCAGCGTTTGTGAATGACGATGGCAGCCAAAAATACACCGAT
This sequence comes from Sulfitobacter donghicola DSW-25 = KCTC 12864 = JCM 14565, assembly GCF_000622405.1. Lineage (NCBI taxonomy): Bacteria > Pseudomonadati > Pseudomonadota > Alphaproteobacteria > Rhodobacterales > Roseobacteraceae > Sulfitobacter > Sulfitobacter donghicola. Next base: position 1,703,590 of record NZ_JASF01000005.1, on the reverse strand, counting down.
TACGCCGATTACATCGTAAATCATGAACGCCGCCCTGGTGTTGGTCCGCTTGCCGGATGGCGCATGGGTGAGAACGGCCTGCAAAACGGTCGTGGCGGGGTGAATGCGTCGCAAATGGAAAACTACATCGGCAATGGCGGTTTCTTTGTCGAACACATTCCGGACGGGGCAAACTATTACAAACCATGGAACCAAGCCTATCAGGACTGGGCCGTGAAAATGGGTATCTTTGATAGCCAACAACCGTATTTGTTTACGCTCTATTCCGAACCAATGCGCAAATTCCAGCTCGCAGCAGAAGGTCACGGCGAGCGGCAACCGCCTGAGCATCTACGCGAACGCGTGAAGGAAACGATGTCGCCACTGCCGATCTGGTATGAAACCGATCAGGAAGGGAACGAAGGATTTACCGTTACCGCCCTCACTCAGCGCCCAATGGCGATGTACCATTCATGGGGCAGCCAGAACGCTTGGCTGCGCCAGTTACATGGCCGCAATCCAATGTATATACCCAGCAAGCTGATGAAGGCCCACGCGCTAACGGATGGCGATTGGGCCGAGATCACATCTCCCCATGGCAAAATCACCGTGCCCGTTATGGAAATGGCCGCGCTGAACGACAACACCATCTGGACGTGGAACGCGATTGGTAAGCGCAAAGGCGCATGGGCGCTGGATGAAGAAGCCCCAGAAGCCACCAAGGGTTTCCTGCTGAACCATCTAATCCACGAACTGATGCCCCCCAAGGGTGACGGCCTTCGCTGGGCTAACTCAGACCCGATTACTGGGCAGGCCGCATGGTTTGATCTGAAGGTTGCGATCAAAAAAGTTGATGCGCCTAGTGATGCAGTATCCCTGCCGTCGATGAAGTCGATCAAATCCCCCGTTGGAAAAGGCCCTGCGGAACTGAAATGGAAGGTAGGCCAATGACCCAATTGCCCACCCATACTGACAAAAAGCTAGGTCTGGTTATTGATCTGGATACCTGCGTGGGTTGCCACGCCTGCGTGATTTCTTGCAAAGGCTGGAACACCGAAAACTACGGCGCCCCCCTGTCTGATCAAGACCCTTATGGCGCTGATCCATCAGGTACCTTCCTGAACCGTGTTCACAGCTATGAGGTTCAGCCCGAACGAGGCGAAGCCCAGCTCATCCACTTTCCCAAATCCTGTCTGCACTGCGATGATGCCCCTTGCGTTACCGTTTGCCCAACTGGCGCCAGCTATAAGCGCGTTGAAGACGGTATCGTTTTGGTTAATGAAAGTGACTGCATCGGTTGTGGCCTGTGTGCTTGGGCCTGTCCTTACGGCGCGCGCGAGCTGGACCAAGCCGAAGGCGTGATGAAGAAATGCACGCTTTGCGTTGATCGCATCTATAACGAAAACCTACCCGAAGTTGACCGCACCCCGTCTTGTGTACGGACCTGCCCTGCGGGTGCCCGCCACTTTGGCGATTTGGGCGATCCCAATTCAGACGTGAGCCAGCTGGTCGCCGAACGCGGCGGGATGGATTTGATGCCTGAACTTGGCACCAAACCCGTCAACAAATACCTGCCACCACGTCCAAAGGACCAACTGACCCTCCAAAGCGAAGAAATCGATATCCTCGCGCCTTTCCTCGACCCTATCGCGACAGAGCCAAGAGGCTTTCTTAGCTGGCTTGATAAAACTCTGGAGAAACTCTGATGCATCCAGCACCTTCCGTCATCTTCTTCTCCACCTTTTCCGGTCTAGGTTTTGGCCTGTTGGTGTTTCTTGGCCTCGGTATGCCTGATGTCACGGGGTGGACCGCGTTTGCGTTCTTCACCATCGCCTACCTATTGGCGGTCGGGGGCCTGATTTCATCCACCTTCCACCTTGGCCACCCTGAACGCGCGCTAAGGGCATTCACGCAATGGCGCACCAGCTGGCTGTCGCGTGAGGCATGGTGCGCGGTTGCTGCTCTTGTCCTTATGGGGCTTTACGGCGGGGGCTTGGTGTTTTTGGATCAGCGTTGGAGTGTGTTGGGTATCTTGGGCGCGATTGCCTCACTGGCGACAGTTTACACAACCTCGATGATCTACGGGCAGCTCAAAACAGTTCCCCGTTGGAACAGCCCTCTGACGTCGGCCAATTTCTTGTCGCTCTGCATCGCAGGCGGTGCGCTATTATCGTCCAAGATCACGTGGGCCATCGTCCTACTGATTGTAGCTGGGGCTGTTCAAATCGCCACGTGGATGCGCGGGGATAAGGCGCTGAGCCAAAGCGGCACGAACATGGAAACCGCCACAGGCCTAGGGGGCATCGGCAGCGTACGCGCGTTTGAGCCCCCCCACACTGGCACCAACTATCTGTTGCGCGAATTTGTCCATGTCATTGGACGCAAGCACGCGCAAAAACTACGGATCATTTCGATCCTGCTGATGACGGTCCTGCCTGTGATCTTCCTGCTAACGCCGTTCAGCCACTATTTGGCGCTATTCGCTGTGCTATCCCATATCGGTGGCGTCTTGACCGCACGCTGGTTATTCTTTGCCGAGGCAGAGCACGTTGTGGGCCTGTATTACGGTAAACGGTAAACTGACCAGACAAACGATAAACGCCGCTGCATCATTGGATACGGCGGCGTTTTTCGTTTCTGACAAATTGTTAGGTAGAGAGCGGCAGACGTTTCTCAACGATCCGTGCCATGACCGATGCGCCTACGGGCAGGATTTCGGGATCTAGGAAAAACGACGGGTTATGCAGCGGAGCAGTGCCCGAATGCCCGATGACACAATACGCACCTGGCACAACCTTTAGCATATCCGCGAAATCTTCAGATCCGGTCGCGGGCTCCTTTTTGTGATAGATATTCTCTTCTCCGACAATGTCTCCGGCGGCCTCCAGATAGGCATCGGAAAGCGCATCGTCGTTCATCAACACATCGAACACATTCCTTAGCTCTAGCGAGATCGTCACATCATGGGCCAGAGCAAACCCATCACAAATCGCCTGCATACGCGCTGCGGCCAATTCATAAACCTCGTCCTTAAAATACCGGATCGTCCCGGCAAGCGTCGCCACCTCGGGGATAACATTATAGGCGGCACCTGCGTGCATTTGGGTCACCGACAGCACGCAAGTCTCCAGAGGCGCGACATTCCGGCTGAGGATGGTCTGGAATTCGGTGGCAAGGCTGGCCGCGATGATCAGCGCATCCTTACTTTCTGAAGGGCGTGCAGCGTGGCTTCCCTTACCGACGACTTTCACATCAAAAAAGGCCGCACCTGCCATGGCAGCACCTTTGGTGATACCAACCTTACCTGCCTGCCCTGTGGGGGTATTATGCATGCCGTAGATTTCGTCGCAGGGGAATTGATCAAACAGACCATCGGCGATCATCTGTCGCGCGCCGCCTAAGCCCTCTTCGGCTGGTTGAAAGATAAGCACTGCCGTTCCATCAAAATCGCGGGTTGCTGCCAGATGTTTTGCGGCGCCCAACAACATCGTTGTATGCCCGTCATGCCCACAGGCATGCATCACCCCGTCGTTGGTTGAGGCATAGTCCAGCTCGGTTATTTCATGAATGGGCAGAGCATCCATATCCGCGCGCAAACCGATGCGGCGGTTTCCCTTTTGCTTGCCATGGACCAATCCAACAACACCGGTTTTACCAAGCCCTGTGTAGACCTCGTCAACACCATAAGCGCGGAGTTTTTCAGCTACGATGGCGCTGGTACGGGTTTCGGTGAATCCGATCTCGGGATGTGCATGCAGATCGCGGAAAATCTCATTCAGCTCATCTGTGCTATCGGCAATGGTTGGGAGGATGTTCATCAAAAAGGTCTCCGGACAATGGGGTTACAGGCACCCTATGTCCGGAAATCCATAATGTGTAGAGCGATCAAATCGCCAAAGGCTTAAAGAAGGCCTGCGTGCTTTAGAGCTGCTTCAACCAATGCGCGGGTGTCATCATTCAGACCTGTCAGGGGCAGGCGAACCTCCTCTGCGCATAGATCAAGGCAAGACATCGCATATTTCACGCCAACCAAACCTGGCTCGGTAAAGACGGCCTTGTGCAGTGGCATCAGCTTGTCCTGAATCTCCAAAGCGGTGGCATAATCACCCGCCGCACAGGCAGCTTGCAATTGCGACGCCAGCTTTGGCGCGACGTTTGCCGTCACGGAAATACACCCAACACCGCCTTGGGCGTTGAACCCATGTGCGGTGGCGTCTTCGCCAGACAGCTGGATAAAATCGGGACCGCATGTAATGCGCTGTTCGCAGACACGGGCCAGATCGCCAGTTGCGTCTTTAACGCCAACGATGCGCTCCAGTTTTGCGAGCTCGCCCATTGTCTCAGGCGTCATATCGATGACGGAACGGCCAGGGATATTGTAGATGATGATCGGCAGTTTGCAGCAATCATGAACGGCAGTGAAATGCGCGATCAACCCACGCTGGGTTGGTTTGTTGTAATAAGGCGTGACCAGCAGGATACCGTCTGCGCCGACTTTCTCGGCGTGCTGGGCAAGGCGAATGGATTCCAGCGTGTTGTTGCTGCCCGCACCTGCGATCACAGGAATGCGGCCAGCGGCGGCTTTTACCACAACCTCAACAACCGCTTCGTGTTCCGCATGGGTCAGCGTTGGCGATTCGCCTGTTGTCCCGACAGGAACCAGACCATTGGAGCCTTCACCAACATGCCATTCCACGAGTTTCTTTAGCGTTTCAATATCCAGCTCGCCGTTGCGAAACGGCGTGACGAGGGCAGGTAGAGAACCTGAAAACATGTGCACGCTCCTTATGTGCTGGAGACCGAAAGGCCATCCGGGGTGAAAGCGCCTCGCCGATCGAGGTCGCAAGAGAAAGACCGCCTGCGCAAGGATACGTGAATTGAACCTGCGTTAAGATGGACTATGTTAGAAGGCTCTACTGTGAGGATGATAGGAAATGCAAGCCATGACACGCTATCTGACGGTCCTGTTGCTGCTGTGTGCCACGGCTTTTCCCGCATTGGCCGAACGCCCAAGGCCGCTGGGCTGGGCCATTGATGCCATGCGAGGCGGCGATTTTGACGCCGCTGAAAAGATCGCCGCGCGGGATGGTAAGGTCGCTCAGGACGTTATTTTATGGCATCGCCTCCGCGCAGCAGAGGGTAGCTATAATCAACTGATCGACTTTATCAAACGTCGCCCTGACTGGCCTGGTATGGAATATCTGCTGCGCCGCTCCGAGCCTGAGGTGATCAAGGAAAATGACGACAAAATCCTCGCCTTCTTTGAACAATTTCCCGCCCAAACCCCAAAGGGCGTGTTGGCCCATGCCAAAGCTTTGATCGCGAAAGGGCTGACAGGCCCAGCGCAGGCCAACCTTGTTCTGGCATGGCGCACCATGCCGATGAACGCAAATTCGCAAGCCGCCTTTCTAAAGGATCACGCGGCCTTGCTAAAACCTCATCACGATGCGCGGCTGGATGCGATGGTTTGGCAACGCGAATATGATGAAGCACGGCAAATGTACGGCGTGGCCAGCAAAGACGCGGAAAGAGCCGCAGAATCGCGTATCGCTTTTTATCGTCGTTCTAGCAGCGCCGTGAACATCTATGAAAAACTGCCCGACAACCTGAAATCATCAGGCGGTGTGAACCATGCACGCTTTGAGTGGCGCATTCGCAAAAACCGCGTCGGGGATGCAAAAGACCTCCTTCTTGAGGCCTCCAAAAGTGTTGAGGCTTTGGGTGATCCTGCTGCGTGGGGCAACCGACGCCGCGCATTGGCACGCGGTGAAATGCGTTCGGGCGATCGGCAGCGCGCCTATGCGATGGCTTCACAGCATCACCTAACCGAAGGGTCGGATTATGCGGACCTTGAATGGTTGTCTGGCTATATCGCATTGCGGTTTCTGGATGATCCAATGCGCGCGCACCAACATTTCCTAAACCACGACTCGGCAGTTGAATCCCCAATCAGCCAAGGGCGCGCTGGCTATTGGCAAGGTCGTGCGCTGGAAGCGGCGGGCGACAATGAAGGCGCGACAGCCGCCTATCAGATGGGGGCGAAATATCAGACATCCTTTTACGGATTGCTAGCCGCTGAACGTGCGCGCATCCCCTTCCCAGACCGCCTGCGCGGCGCTGCCCCGACAACAGACTGGAGAACCAGCGCCCTTGCTCAGGCACCTCTGTTCGAAGCGGGTCTCCTTCTTCAGGCATCTGGTGAAATGAGCCTTGCCGAACGGTTTTGGACACACCTCGCAGAGCAACTGCTAGAGCCCGACCTAGAGCTTTTGGGCCAAGCCGCCATCGACGTTGAGCAGCCCCATATCGCCGTCATGATCGGAAAACGCGCCGCGCGGCGCGGTCTGGAAATCGCCGCGCCTTACTACGCGCTACATCCTGCGGGTGAGGCAGACCTGCCCATGGCGCCAGAGATGACATTGGCCATTGCGCGCCGCGAAAGCGAATTTGATCCTGTTGTACAGTCTCATGTGGGTGCACGCGGCCTGATGCAGCTGATGCCTGCGACAGCCCGTGAGGTAGCGCAGGAAATAGGCGTTCTACCCCAGCACACCACAGACCGCCTGACGGCTGATCCTGTCTATAACGCCCGCCTTGGATCACAGTATCTGTCAAAGCTGGCAGGTCAGTTTGACGGCAATGTCGTCATGATGTCCGCCGGATACAACGCAGGCCCCAGCCGCCCTATCCGCTGGATGGACAATTATGGAGACCCCCGTGAAGGCGACATCTATATCGTTGATTGGGTGGAAATGGTCCCCTTTAGGGAAACGCAAAACTACATCATGCGCGTCACTGAAAGCTTGCCAGTTTACCGCGCCCGACTGGGCCGTGACCCTCTTCCCATTCCTTTTTACGAAGAGCTGACTGGATCAACGCTGAAGGCGTTCGCGCCAAAAGGTGAATAGCCCCGCCGCCACAATAATCACACATCCAATGGCAACATTGGTCGAGACAGTCTCTCCAAAGGCCGAGATCCCGATGACCGCGGCGAAAACCAGCTGCAAATAAGCAAACGGTTGCACCGCACTTGCCTCTGCGACCTCATAGCAGCGGATCAACAACCAGTGGCCCGTAACCCCTGTGAAACACAGACAAGTCATCCAGATCCAATCTTGGCCGCTCATCGGTTCCCAAAACCAAACCCCTACGCTGGTCATGGCAACTGCGCCGACGACACCTGTCCAGAAAAAGCTGGTGGTCGAACTATCCCGTCGCGAAGCGAACCGTGTAAGCAACCCATAGACCGCGAACATCGTCGCCGCGAGCAGGGGAATGAGGGCGCGAATATCAAAGACATCTCCGCTAGGGCGTAAGATAATCACAACCCCGATGAAACCAACTGCAATCGCAGCCCAGCGCCGCCAGCCAACGTGCTCTCCCAATACTGGCCCTGAAAAGGCCGCGACCAAAAGCGGATAACAGGTAAAGACAGCATGGCTTTCGACCAAGCCAAGGATCGTAAAGGCCACAACCATGACGCAGATTTCTGTCGCCAGCAAAAGGCCGCGACCGATCTGGACCCATGGCTGATCCGTTCGCGCCACACCGCGAATACCCTTGGCATGGCGTTTGGCCAAAGCGATTACAAAGGCTGCAAAAAACCAGTACCGGATCATCACGATCATCAAGACGTTGTATTCACCTGCCAAATGGCGTGACAGCCCGTCCTGCACTGCAAAAACAAAGGTAACAGCAATCATAAGGGCGATCCCCAAAGGGATGTTATTGCTTTGCTTCACGCTAGAACCGCCTGTGTCATGTGTCTTTTGCGGCCATAGCCCTTTATCCGAGCGACTTCAAACCCAGCGTCTTGCAACCCACGCCGCACAAATCCTGCTGCTGTATAGGTGGCCGCCGTTCCAGTCGGAGCGGTATGCGCGCCAACTTCACGCATCAATTCCGGCGACCATAGCTCGGGGTTTTTGGCAGGTGAGAACCCATCAAGGAACCAAGCATCGGCTTGCCCTTCCCACTTTGGCAGCGTTTCTCGTGCGTCACCTATGATCACGCGCAATTCGAAATCTGGACCATCCAGATACGAAGGGAACTCACTTGCTAAAGCCAGATCATCCGGCAACCCTTCAAAGGCGCGCAAAGCCGCGTGTAAATCATCCATAACCATTGGGAAGGCTTCAAAGCTGGTGAATTTCAAAACGCCTTTGCAACCGCTATCGCGAAAAGCCTTTAACGTGACCAGAAAGTTCAAGCCCGTTCCAAACCCCAATTCGGCCACGTGAAACCCATCCACAAATCGTTCGGGCAGGTTATTGCCCGCCAAAAACACATGGCGTGTTTCATCCATGCCGTTCTCAAGGCTGAAATACGGATCATCAAATTGGGTTGAGACAGGTACCCGCCCATCGCGCCATTCGATCTGTGCTGTCTGGTCCTGCACGTGTTTGCCCTATATCTGTGATTCCAGCGCAATCTGCGCTCAATCAAAGGCAGGGGCAATGACCGATATCACCATTCGAGGCGCTGGCATTTTTGGCTTGTCCATTGCATGGGCATGCGTGCAGCGCGGCGCATCTGTGCAAATCGTTGATCCGCATGGCGCTGGCGCAGGCAGCAGCGGAGGCGTTGTGGGGGCGTTGGCTCCGCATGTACCTGAAAACTGGAACCCGAAAAAGGCGTTCCAACTGGAAAGCCTGCTGATGGCACAGGCCTTTTGGGACGAGGTGCAGGCCGAAGGTGGCGAAAGCGCTGGCTATGCGCGAACGGGTCGCCTGCAACCCATTGCTGACGAGGCCACCCTTGCACTGGCCCAGCGCCGTTGCGAAACCGCGCGCGAGCTTTGGCAAGACAATGCGACATGGGAGGTCATTCCTGCGGTTACCTCAGACTGGCGCCCTATCAGCCCGTCGGGCTATTTCATCCGTGACACTCTTAGCGCGCATATGCATCCCCGCCGCGCCTGTAGCGCCTTGGTCGCTGCGCTCAAATCAAAAGGCATTCACGTTCTGCCATCTGCTCCCGACAAAGGGGCGGTTCTTTGGGCGACTGGTGTCGCGGGATTAGAAGAGCTCAGTGCAGGACGGACACGGGTCATGGGAAATGGTGTAAAGGGACAGGCGGCAGTACTAGATTTTGACGCTTCTGGGTTACCGCAGCTCTTTGCCCAAGGTGTACATGCCATCCCTCATCTCGATGGAACCATCGCAATAGGGTCAACATCCGAACGCGAATACACGGACCCAACCAGCACCGATGCACAGCTGGATGATGTGATTGCCGCAGCACGCGCAGCAATCCCAGCGTTGGCCGAAGCACCAGTCTTATCTCGTTGGGCGGGGGTGCGCCCGCGCGCCAGATCACGTGCCCCGATGTTGGGTGCATGGCCGGACAGGTCGGGGCATTTCATCGCCAACGGCGGTTTTAAAATCGGGTTCGGCATGGCCCCCAAAATAGCACAGGTCATGGCCGACCTTTTGCTCTTGGAAAAAGATGCGATACCCGAAGGTTTTCGCGTAGAGGATAACCTGTGAAACCCAGCCTGAAAACGCTCGACCATTTGGTCCTTACGGTCACCGACATCCCGCGCACGGCTGCGTTTTACACCCAAGTTTTAGGGATGAGCGAGGCGCCATTTACGGTGGCGGACGGCAGCACACGTGTTGCGCTGACCTTTGGCAGTATGAAGATCAACCTGCACCAAGCGGGCCTTGAATTCGAACCAAAGGCTGGGCGGGCTACGGTGGGCTCGGCTGATCTGTGTTTTTTGACCTCAGCGCCACTAGACGCATGGCAACTGCATTTGGCTGACCTCACAGTTGAGATAGAAATTGGCCCGATCCGCCGCACAGGGGCCACCGGACCAATCATGTCACTCTATATCCGCGACCCTGACGGGAACCTCATCGAGATCAGCGAACAAATCTAAGCGCCGATTTCAGCACGCAGCGCTGCCATCAGCTCGGTTAGGTCTTTGGTGTAGATTTCGCTTTTGAGGTGACCGTTGTCGTCGAACTCGGCATAGCAGGACGCCAGATGAATTTCTGGCCCTTGCAAGATACGCGGACGGAACGGGACCATAAACCCGCGCAAAACAGATTGCGCACGCTCACCACCTGCGCGCCCTGCTGCGGCTGACATGACTGCGACGGGCTTATCCCCCCATGGCTTGATCGCGCTTCGGCTGACCCAGTCCAGTGCATTCTTCAACACGCCAGACGGGCCTTTGTTGTATTCAGGGGTCGAGATAACAACCGCATCGGCATCCGCAATTTGTTGCGCCAAGGTTTCCACGGCAGCTGGTACGCCATTCGCTTCTTCGTCATCCCCATCATAAAGGGGTAGGTTCAGGTCAGCTTGGGTGTAATGAGAGTCTCCAAAAAGACGTGCCGCCTCTGCCAAAAGCTGCGCGTTATGGCTGCCCTTGCGAAGAGAGCCGGAAATACCAAGAAGTTTAGGGGTGGCCATGTGCACTGTCCTTTTCAAGTTTTCGCTACCGATGATATGAGGCGCATCTGTGCGTTTTCTCAAGGGCCACGCGCAAACAGCCCATGTGCAAAAATGTTCAAAACGAAAAAGGCCCCAATGCATCACTGCATCGGAGCCTTTGAAACCTTAGAGAATGCGATCAGGCTGCGTTAGGCAGAATGATGATCTCTACGCGGCGGTTCTGCGCCTTACCTTCTGGGGTTAGGTTGCTGGAAACCGGCTGGCTTTCGCCGCGCCCGTCAACGCGAATACGAGACGTTGCTGTTCCGTTATTAATCAGAACATTCGCAACCGCATTTGCGCGGCTTTCGGAAAGTTGCTGGTTGTAAGAGGCATCGCCATCGCTATCGGTATGACCGATAATTTGGATTGTTGAGTCAGGATAAGCCTGCAAGTTGCTGGAAACCGCACCCAAATCGCGCTGCAGGTCAGGGCGCACCGCGCTTGATCCCGTTGCGAACAAGATGTCTTGCGGCAAGGTAACGATCAAACGATCACCAGTGTTGGTAATCGTCACGTTGTCATTGCCAAGGCTCGCGCGCAAATCGCTCTCTTGTTTGTCCAGCAGCGCACCGCCACCAGCACCCAAAGCCGCACCAATCAGCGCGCCCTTAATCGCACCTTGATCACGGTTACCATCACCACGCGACAGGGCACCAATAACAGCCCCCGCACCCGCGCCAATCAAGGCGCCGTTTTTCAGGTTTTTATTCGCATCACCATCCTGCGCCAAGATAGAGCCGTTAGGGTCTGTACATGCGCCCAACGCGATAACGCTCGTCACCGCAGCGACGAGAGGGAATTTCAAAAGTGTCATACTACTACTGCCTTACTGTTTCGGCTCCGTTCGGGCGAAGCATCTTTTCGATAACCGCAATATAGGGCGTTTTGGGCGCTGACAAAATGGCCCGCTACGGGGAATAAGCGACATTTTGCGCACATTGGTGTTATCAGCGCCTGCGTCAAACCGCTTCGACGCGGGCCGCCTCATACCCCAACATCGCACGTTTCATGGGGAGCCCCCAATGATAGCCGCCCATTTCACCCGATTTGCGCAGCACACGGTGGCAGGGGATAAGATATCCAATCGGATTGCGCCCCACTGCCGTACCAACAGCGCGAATCGCCTTTGGGCTGCCGATGGCTTCGGCTATTGCGCCATAGGTCGTGACCTGCCCTTCTGGTAACTGCAACAAAGCCTCCCAAACCTTTATCTGGAACGGCGCGCCCGTCAGATACAGCGGGGCCTTTTCACCTTTTCGCCCTCGACCAAATGCCGTTTCCACCCAATCCTTCAACCGCGCAGGGTTTTCGCGAAATTCCGCCTTTGGCCAACGCTTGCGCAAATCCTCCATTGCGGATGCCTCACCCATTTCGGCGGCTAGGGACAGGCCGCAAATGCCTTTGTCTGTTCCCATCACCAAAACAGGACCAAAGGGGCTTTTGAACCACCCCCAGTCAATCATCAGCCCCTGCCCTCCGGTCGCGAAATCACCGGGGCTCATGGCTTCCCACCGCAAAAACAAATCATGCAGGCGACCCGTCCCCGATAGGCCGCTTGAATGGGCCGCTTGGAGCGTTGTCGTTTGCGCGCGCAAAAGGGATTTTGCGTGGCCCAAGGTCAAATATTGCTGATACCGTTTGGGCGACACCCCCACCCATGTTGAAAAGACGCGCTGAAAATGCGCCGCACTCATGCCCATCTCGCGCGCGAGCGCTTCTAGGGTCAGCGTTTCATCCGCGGCATCAATGATTGCAATTGCGCGGGCAATGACGCCGTAGTGATAGCTATCCTGCAAGTCGTCGGGGTTTTGTATCATCTGTGTCATACCCCCACATTATGCGCGGTCCCGCTTGCACGCGACCCGAAACCTGCGCATACCTTTGCGCCATGAGCAAACCGTCAAAACAACTCGATTATCACACGATCCGCGCCATCATGGAACGCTTTCAAGAGGCCGACCCTGAGCCCGAAGGCGAGTTGGAGCATGTGAACGTCTATACATTGGTTGTGGCCGTCGCCCTGTCAGCCCAAGCAACCGATGTCGGCGTCAACAAAGCCACCCGCGCCCTGTTCAAAGTCGCGGACACGCCGCAAAAGATGCTGGACCTTGGGTTGGAAGAGCTAACCGAACACATCAAAACAATTGGACTGTTTCGCCAAAAAGCCAAAAACGTGATGAAGCTTAGCCAGATTTTGGTGGATGAATATGACGGCATTGTTCCGAACTCTCGGGCTGCGCTGCAATCTCTGCCTGGTGTTGGGCGCAAAACGGCGAATGTTGTTTTGAACATGTGGTGGCAGCAGCCAGCACAAGCCGTTGACACCCACATATTCCGCGTCGGCAATCGCACAGGCATCGCTCCTGGCAAAACCGTGGACGCCGTTGAGCGCGCGGTAGAAGACAATATCCCTGCAGATTTCCAGTTGCATGCGCATCACTGGCTCATCCTGCACGGGCGCTATCATTGCAAAGCACGCAAACCTCAATGCAGAACCTGCATCATCAGAGACCTTTGCGAATACAAGGACAAAACAGAATGAAGACTTACGACCTCGTTGGCATTGGTAATGCTGTTGTGGATGTCATCAGCCATTCAGACGACGCGTTTCTCGATAACATGGGTATCGAAAAAGGCATCATGCAGCTGATCGAACAGGACCGTGCCGAGCAGTTGTATGGCGCGATGGGTGATCGCTTGCAGACCCCTGGCGGCGCTGTGGCGAATACTGTTGCTGGCGTTGGGGCCTTGGGCCTGAACACCGCGTTTATCGGGCGCGTCCGCGATGACGGCTTGGGCCGTTTTTATGCTGATGCAATGACGGACAATGGCATTGATTTTGTGAACCCACCCGTAGCCGAGGGCGAAACGCCCACCTCGCGCTGCATGATCTTTGTCACACCCGATGGGGAGCGTTCGTTGAACACCTATCTAGGGATTTCAACAGGCCTCACCTCAGAGGATGTGCCACAGGACGTTTCGGGCAATGCAAAACTGATGTTCCTAGAGGGATACCTGTTTGACCACGACGCGGGAAAATCAGCTTTCCGCGAAGCAGCCCGTTCCGCCAAAGCTGGCGGTGGCATGGCTGGTATCACCATCTCTGATCCCTTCTGCGTCGAACGTCATCGCGCTGACTTTCTGCAGATGATCGAACATGAGCTGGATTATGTGATCGGCAATGAGGCCGAGATCAAATCCCTGTTCGAAACAGATGACCTAGAAGCAGCCATGACCAAAACAGCTGCGATGTGCCCCATCATGGTGTGCACCCGTGGCGGCGATGGCGTCACCCTTATCCGCGGCGATGAGCGTGTCGACATTCCAGCCCCCGAAAGGGTTGTGCCAGTTGATGCCACAGGTGCTGGTGATCAGTTTGCCGCTGGCTTCCTTTACGGTTTGGCAACAGGCCGCGATTTGGAAACCTGTGGGCGGATGGGGAACCTATGCGGTTCCGAGGTCATCTCGCACATCGGGCCGCGCCCAGCGACCGACATGATGGTCGAGTTCCGCAAAGCAGGTTTGGTCTGATGTTAACGGATGGATTTCACCCTGTCCCCAAGGGCAAGCTTGCCATGGTTGTCACCCATCTGGAAATGCACGCCCCCGCAACGATCAAAGATGTTCCGCTTCCCGACGGGATCAGCTTTCGGGCAGTCAAACCGACACTCGAATGGTACCGCGATGTTTTCACCCGTGTCGGCGCGTTAGAGTGGCTATGGTTTGGCCGCCTCAAAATGTCAGACGCTGAATTACAAGCGATCCTTGATGATCCAAACGTCTCTTTCTTTACGCTTTCCAAAGACGGCGTTGATGAAGCCCTGCTAGAGCTGGATTTCCGCGCGGATGGCGAATGTGAGCTTGCTTATTTCGGCCTGACGCCCAACCTGATTGGAACAGGCGCGGGGCGGTATTTGATGGATCAGGCGATCACCCAAGCATGGGCGCAAAACATCAAACGTTTTCACGTGCACACCTGCACATTAGACAGCGCGCAGGCGTTGAACTTTTACATCCGCTCTGGATTTACCGCCTACAAACGGGAAATCGAAGTAGACGATGACCCACGCCTGACGGGTGTTTTGCCAGCGAACGCTGCCGCTGGGGTACCGATTATCTAAGCGGTTTACACGACCGGCCAGCAAAGCACCCTTTGACCGCGCGGATCATTTTGGGTGTCGGTGAATGGAATAAAAACCCGCCACATGGGTTGGTTGTGATAACATCTCCGGCTTCGCTCTGCTCAACAAAGGCAAGCACCTCGCCGCCTTGTTGCGCTGATGCGCACCACGGACCAAAACAATGCACGGCCAAGGTGACCGATTTGTTGAAAGGCGTTTTAAAGCCTTTGCGCGACAAAACCGACCCAGACAGCCGCGCCTTGATGCGCGTTGTCTGCGGGGGCGTCTGATTTACCCCTCCGTCCGCCTTTGGCAATTTTCGTTCATCAAACTCAAGCTGCCCTTTGACAACAACAAAGCGCGCCTCGGAACCGTCTGCCTCGAGGTACGCGGCCTCGACGGAATGAGGTGTACAGGACAATGCTGCCACCGATACCGGCGTAAGGGCAAACAAAGTGGCTGCAAGAAGTCTCATCAAATCTGATCCTCGAATTCTTTGATAACGCGCGCATAGACGTCCTTTTTGAACGGCACGATGCTGCCCAACAGTTTATCGGTAGAAATCCACTTCCATTCCCTAAATTCAGGCTCGGCTGTTTGGATATTTACCTGATCGTCCGTCCCATTGAATCGCAATAGGAACCATTTCTGCTCTTGCCCGCGAAAGCGGCCTTTCCACAGTTTTGGCACCAGATCATGGGGTAGCTCGTAGGGCAGCCAATCTTTGGTCTCGGCTTCGACCGTAACCAGATCGCGTGTGATACCTGTTTCTTCCTCCAACTCGCGCAGCGCCGCGGCCTGAGGGTCTTCGCCCGGATCAACGCCACCTTGCGGCATCTGCCACGCATCCGCATTGTTATCCAACCGCTGCCCGACAAACACTTTTCCAGAAGAGTTTATAACCATGACACCGACACAAGGCCGATAGGGCAGTTTTTCAATTTCTTCAGGCGTCATCGCACATATCCAACTGATTGATCTATTTTGAACACACTCTACATCACCTCAAGCAAGGCGGAAACCGAAAGCAGCCTGACGCCGCGTTCTTAATGACAGCGCCAGATGCTATTGCCATGGTATGGTGAAATTGAATAACCGCCAGAAGGGTTCCCCCATGTCCAGCTACCCCAACATGCTCCGTCCACTTGATCTCGGCTTTACCACGCTCAAAAACCGCGTCCTCATGGGGTCGATGCACACAGGGCTGGAAGAGACGAAAGACTGGAACCGCGTCGCCGAATTTTATGCGGATCGCGCACGCGGTGGTGTTGGCCTGATGGTCACAGGCGGCATTGGCCCCAACCTCGAAGGGTCCGTCCTGCCTGGTGCTGCGATGCTGAGCACCGATGAAGACGTCGCCAACCACAAGATCGTCACAGATCGCGTTCACGAAGCAGACGGCAAGATCGCGATGCAGATTTTGCACGCTGGTCGTTACGCCTATGGCCCCAAATGCGTGGCGCCTTCGGCGATCAAATC
Organism: Sulfitobacter donghicola DSW-25 = KCTC 12864 = JCM 14565; assembly: GCF_000622405.1. NCBI lineage: Bacteria > Pseudomonadati > Pseudomonadota > Alphaproteobacteria > Rhodobacterales > Roseobacteraceae > Sulfitobacter > Sulfitobacter donghicola. The sequence goes on along the minus strand of NZ_JASF01000005.1, from coordinate 1,687,565 downwards.
CCCCATTTCCCCCTTCCCACCAATCGAGCTGGACGCCGCAGGCATCGAAAAACAAATCGCCGACATTGCTGCCTGTGCGGGCCGTGCCAAGGAAGCAGGATATGACGGGGTAGAGGTAATGGGGTCTGAGGGTTATTTCCTGAATCAGTTCCTTGTGACCCACACCAACAAACGCACCGACGAATGGGGCGGTTCATATGAAAACCGCATGCGCCTGCCAATCGAAGTGGTGAAACGCGTTCGCGAAACGGTCGGAACCGATTTTATCGTGATCTACCGCTTGTCGATGATCGACCTTGTTCCCAATGGATCAACCTTTGACGAGGTTGTACAGCTGGCTCAGGAAATCGAAAAAGCTGGCGCGACGATTATCAATACGGGCATCGGCTGGCACGAGGCGCGCGTTCCCACCATCGCAACATCGGTTCCCCGTGCGGCCTTTGCTTGGGTCACCAAGAAACTGATGGGCAAGGTTTCGATCCCGCTGATCACGTCGAACCGCATCAACACCCCCGATGTCGCGGAGGAAGTCCTATCAACCGGATGCGCCGATATGGTTTCGATGGCGCGCCCGATGTTGGCTGACGCTGATTTCGTGAATAAAGCCGCAGCAGGCAAGGCCGATCACATCGCGCCCTGCATTGGATGTAACCAAGCCTGCCTTGATCACACCTTCAGCGGCAAAATCTCTTCCTGTCTTGTGAACCCGCGTGCCTGCTATGAAACCGAATTGGTTTTGGAGCCCGCCGAGAAGGTAAAAACAATCGCCGTTGTTGGTGCTGGCCCTGCTGGCCTATCCGCTGCCATCGCCGCCGCAGAGCGCGGCCATACCGTAACCATCTTTGACCGCGCGGCTGAAATCGGTGGCCAATTGAACCTCGCCAAACAGGTCGCAGGTAAGGAAGAGTTCTGGGGCTTTGTCGATTGGTACCGCACGATGGTTGCCCATCACGGCATTAACGTAAAGCTGAACACCGAAGTCTCGGCAAATGATCTGGATGACTTTGACGAGGTTATTATCGCGACAGGTGTTGTGCCGCGTGATCCACAGATCGACGGCCAAAACCACAAAAGCGTATACTCCTACATTGACGTCCTTCAGGGCCGTGCCACGATTGGTGACCATGTTGCAGTCATTGGCGCTGGCGGCATCGGCTTTGATATCTCTGAACATCTGGTGGATGATGGCGAAAGCACTACGCTTAACCTTCCTGAATGGATGAGCGAATGGGGTGTGGCAGACACATCCGAACACCGCTCAGGTCTGGCCCCTGAAGGGCCACAACCCCATCCGGCTACGCGTGCCATCACGATGATGCAGCGAAAGCCATCCAAACCGGGTAAGGGGCTAGGCAAGACAACAGGATGGATCCACCGCGCGTCACTGACCATGAAAGGCGTCAACATGATCGCTGGCGTTAACTATGAGCGGATCGATGATGAAGGTGTCCACATCACCTTTGGCGAAGCACGCGAGAACCCACAGGTGATCCCCGCCGATACGGTTGTTCTATGCGCCGGCCAGCTATCGGATCGCAGCCTTGCCGATGCATTAGAGGCCAAAGGCAAAACCTGCCACGTCATCGGCGGCGCCGATGTTGCGGCCGAATTAGATGCAAAGCGCGCCATTAACCAAGGTACGCGATTGGCCGCGACCCTCTAAACCAGAAATACAATAATGATTCCCCAAGACGTTGTTTTGGGGAATCAACGCTCAACTGTTTCCCAAAAACGCCTGAGTTTTTAACTCCGACAGAACGGTCAAGAGCTGCCCATACCCTCGATCAGCTTCGCATAGCCCAATAAAACAAGGCGAATGAGCCCATCGAAACACACTGTTCCCGTGTTTCCTGCCGCGCAACGGTTGCGTAATTACCTTGCTACTGTCCCACCGCTGCCCAGATTGCGCCCCAATCCACCATCATATCTATCCCTCGAAATATGAATGGAAAGGGACGGCAAATGGACCGCCTTACAGAAATGGAAGCATTCGCCACCGTGGTGGATCAAGGGGGCTTTACCGACGCCGCCAAAAAGATGGGGATTTCAAAATCCGCTGTCTCGAAACATGTCTCATCTCTTGAGGCACGCCTTGGCGCCCGTTTGTTGAACCGAACAACGCGCCGCGTGTCCCCAACAGAGATTGGCCTCGCTTACTATGACCGCGCCCGCCGCGTTCTGAATGATGCTGGCGAAGCCGATGCATTGGTCACGTCGATGCAATCTGCGCCATCTGGCCTATTGCGGATCTCGGTTGCGACTGATTTCGGGGTGAACCACCTATCGCCGGTTTTATCCGAATTCCTTGGTGATTTCCCTGATATCACGGTCAACATGGTCTTGAACAACCGCTACGTTGAGCTGATCTCCGAAGGCTTCGACATGGCCGTTCGTATCGGTGAGCTGGAAGACAGCACATTGCGGGCACGCAAGCTGACCGAAACAACAAAACGTATGATCGCCTCGCCCGAATATTTCGAAAAATATGGCCGCCCTGAAAAGATCGACGATCTGAACGATCACAAGCTGCTGCACTATTCAAACCAGTCTTCTGGCAACGTCTGGAAACTGACGGCCCCTTCTGGTGAAAAGCGTCAGGTACGGACCGCTGGCTGGCTATCGGTCAATGACGGTCAATCCTTGCTGAACGCGGCGATCTCTGGCCTTGGCATCGCTTACTTGCCTAGCTTCCTCTATGCAGAAGCGATGGAGCAAGGTCTGGTTATGGATGCGATCCCTGATTTGCCGCAAGAGACCCAAGGCATCTACGCTGTATACCCACCAGGCCGTTTTACACAGCCAAAGGTACGCGCCTTTATCGATTTTCTGGTCCACGCTTTTGCCGAGAAAGGCCCAAGCGACTGGTAACCAGACCCAAGACACCAATCCCCTCGGTGACCTTCCCCCTCGGTATTGCATTGCAATATCGGGGGTTTTTTATTGGGCGAGGAGGATAACTTCGACCCGTCGGTTTTCTTCTCGGCCCTCTTTGGTCAGGTTTGTCGTGAACGGCGCGAGATAGCCCATGCCCTGCGCCTCTAGGCGTGAAGGGGTGACATCGTATTTATCAATCAAACGGTTACGTACCGCATTGGCGCGGTTGCGTGATAGTTGGATGTTCCCCTCAAGCCCTCCAATATTGTCGGTATGCCCCACCAGCGCGACGCGCAGATCAGGCTGTTCCTGTAAGGCTATGGCCAAATCGGACAAAGCGGCAAAAGGGCCTGTGCCTAGATCGGATGTCCCGCTGTTGAACTCCAATCCTCCCAGCACGGCACGCCCGTATGTCAGCAGCTGTTGGGCAAGCTCACCTTCAGGTTCCACCACGTCAGCAAAAGCACGAGGCGGGGCGACCGCATCAATCTTATTTTTGTCGGCAGAGGGTGCGACTTGGATGATTTGTAAGAAAGACACCCCACTAGAAGCACTCGCGAAAATGCTAACAACTTCGGCACTCTCACCCGTGCCTCTTTTCGCTGTCAGAACGTGGTAGTTTCGAATGTTAACATACATGTTTGGGGCTGGCATAACCTCGGTAGCGAACCGAAAATCATAGCCACCGCACGCCACATCAGCACAATCCAGCACCACCTGATATCCAGCTGCCAACAACTGATCCTGCAAAGGTGTCACCACCTGAAGCGGCGTCAATCCGGCAAGGTCAATCCGCCATGAGCTGCGCGCGATAGCCCCTTGGAAAACCTGTGCAGGCAAGGCACCTTCTTGAAAGGGACCGATAGGAGCAAAGTATCGATCCTCTACCGTTTCACGCACTATCAACTGGCGCGCGTTGGCGGGAAGCTGCAGCTCAACCGCTTGCGCTGCTCCTCCAATCATCACCGCCAATGCACACAGCCAATGCTTCATCGTGATAGCGCGTGGTATTCTTTGTTTGGCCGCATATCTGTGGCACTTGCCACACGGTTGGTCATGTTAAAGAAGGCCGCAACCGACGCGATATCCCAAATATCGCGATCCGAGAAACCCGCAGCGCGCAAGGCGTCACGGTCTTCGTCTTCGATGATCTCTGGCGCCTCTGTCAGCTTGACCGCGAAATCCAGCATCATCCGCGTTTTCGGGTCCAGATCCGCAACACGATAGTTCATCACCAGCGTTTCACCCAAAATAGGATCACCCGACAGTTCCCGCACCGCCTGACCATGCGCGGTGAGGCAATAGAAACAACGGTTCACAGCCGAGACCACCACGGCGATCATTTCACGCTCAAGCTTGGTCAGGTTGCTCGCGCCTAACATCAGGTCGTTATACAGCGCGGTAAAGCTGTTCAGCTTGTCGATATCAAACGCATAGGCCTGCAGAACGTTCGGGATCATTCCCAACTTATCCGTACAAATATCAAAATATTTCTGGGTCTCAGGGGGTAGCGGATCGACCATTGGCAGATCGAGAGCGGTTGGGGCGTCGTCACTCATGGGGCGTTCCTTTATTCTGGTAAGATACGGTAATGGTATGTTCCAATCGGGGTAAAGCCCATCTTGGAATAAAGCGCATTCGCTGGCTTGCTATCCGTTACACAAAGAACGGCGATCTGCGTTGCCCCTTGTTTTTGCCCCCAAATTGCAGCGGCCCGCATAATCCATTGCGCGACACCTTGTTTGCGCTGGTGCGGCAAAACCTCAACGGCATGAACCATCGCAACACCATCGTGCACAGCGGCAAAAGCAACCCCTGCCGGTTTTTCATTCCAACGTGACAGGATGCCCGTCTTGGCCTTGGCCCGCTTCATCACCTCCAGACGCGCAGGGCCAACACCCCCCTGTGCCCAGATTTCTTCCATGATGGCCAAGGGTTCCCAAATCTCGAAACAGGTAACGCGCGGGATGGGAAGATCCGTCAGCAGCCCAATTGGCGCGGTATACAGCGTCACTTCGTCGATCAAATCATACCCACGCGCAGCAAGGAGCGCGTCCAGCGCTTCCTCCCCTTCGCGGATCATAAACAGAGGCGTTTGCCCGATCTTGCGCATCTTGGTTTCCGCAAGTGGAATATCTGCGTCCGTGATACTGCCCGCAGCTGTCGCCGCCGAAACACGCTTGCCACCCTGCGCACCATCACGCAGCGTCCATGGCCCTTCGGCCCACACATTTGCAGGTGGCCAAGTCCCCTCGATGACATCGTAAAGCGCCTGAATATCTATGCTCATGAAAACGCCTCGCTCAATTTGCCCATCGCTTCATCCAGCATGGCCCGATCCTGACCACGCACAACAAGGTGGGCACCGTATCTACCATCTTTCTGAAACGGATAGCTGCCCATGGACAGCGATGGATAAGCTTCAGCAATCGCACCGAAGGGGCCGGCGATATCACCCTCGCCCCGATGAACGGTCAGGGTTTCACTGAGCAGCGGCGCCCCGCCCGTAAGGGTTGGTAATACACTGGCAACCATGGCGATAAAGACGCTAGGAACGCCGGCCATGACATGAACATTCTCAATGGTAAAACCTGGCGCCGAGGAGACAGGGTTATCAATCAACGTCGCGTCCGCCGGAATACGCGCCATACGAAGGCGCGCCTCATTCAGCTCGGTTCCGGATTTATCGTAGTGAGCTTGCAGAATGTCGCGCGCATCGTCGCGCACATCAATGGTCTGACCAAAGGCAGCTGCCATGCAATCTGCGGTGATATCGTCATGGGTTGGCCCGATGCCACCAGAGGTGAATACGGTGTCGTAGTTTGCAGCCAATGCCTGAACCGCCGCGATAATCACATCCCGCTCATCCGGCACAACGCGAACCTCGGCCAGAGCAATGCCTGCATCCGTCAATTGCCCCGCGAGATAATGCATATTCGCATCCCGCGTCCGCCCCGAGAGGATTTCATCCCCGATCACCAACATTGCCGCTGTGGGGTTCTTCATTCTACCTCTCCTTGAGCCTGTTCTTACAAAGGTATAGCCCTATGGCATGCGCTTTCAAACCGATCTTGTGCCCGCCCGCCTAATCCGCCGTTACAAACGTTTTCTAGCTGATTGTCGGTTAGAAGATGGGCGGGAAATTACCGCCCACTGCGCCAACCCCGGATCAATGATGGGCTTGGCCCTAGAGGGAAGTAAGGTGTGGCTAGAGCCAAATGACGACCCGAAAAAGAAGCTCGATTACGGGTGGCGATTGGTCGACCACGAGAACGGTCACTTTACTGGTGTTGATACATCCCTGCCCAACCGCGTTTTACGCGCCGCTTTGGAGGCAGGTGAAATATCCGCGCTGAGTGCCTATAAAACCGTCCGTCCCGAGGTGAAATACGGCACGAATTCACGCATTGATTTTCTGCTCAGCCAAGATGGCCTGCCCGATGCCTATGTCGAGGTAAAATCCGTCACGCTGTGCCGAAGCGAGGGGCAAGCCGAATTCCCCGATTCCGTCACCGCCCGCGGTGCCAAACACATGGGCGAGCTGGCAAAAGTCGCGCAGCAAGGCCACCGCGCGGTCCTGTTGTATCTCGTGCAGCGCACGGATTGCACCCATGTCGATATCGCAAGCGACATTGACCCGAATTATGCGCAAGCCCATGCAGCAGCAACCAAAGCAGGTGTTGAAACTCTTTGTATTGGCACCCAGATCACACCCGAAGGCATCAGCATTTCTAGCCCTCTGGCCCTTGGCCGCGCGGCAGGTTAAACAAACCCAAACAACCGATGGAGAGCCCGGTGACAGACACCCACAAAGGTCGCACAACTAAAGACGGCATTCGCATTCACGAAGCAGCCGATTTTGCGGGCATGCACGCAGCGGGCAAGCTGGCCGCGACCATCCTTGATGAGATCGCAGAACATGTCATCGTTGGCCAAACCACTGCCGAGATCGACCGCATCATCGAAGAAAAGGTCAACGCAGCGGGCGCCAAATCAGCGACCATTGGCTACAAAGGCTATCAACACGCCAGCTGTATTTCGATCAACCACGTTGTTTGTCACGGCATCCCAAGTGACAAAAAGCTGAAAGATGGCGACATCGTCAACATCGACGTCACCGTGATTGTTGATGGTTGGTTTGGCGACACATCCCGCATGTTCGTCGCGGGGAAACTATCACGCAAAGCCGAACGCCTGATCGACATCACGCATAAGGCCCTGATGAAGGGCATCGAAGTTGTCAAACCCGGCAACACATTCGGCGATATTGGCCACGCGATCCAATCATTTGTCGAAGGGCATCGCATGTCGGTTGTCACAGACTTTTGCGGTCACGGATTGGGCCGCGTATTCCACGCGCCGCCAAATGTTTTGCACTATGGCAAGGCGGGCACAAAATCCGTTCTGGAACCAGGCATGTTTTTCACCATCGAACCTATGGTGAACCTTGGCCGCGCCGAGACGAAAACTCTGGCCGACGATTGGACCGCAGTAACGCGTGATAAATCCCTTTCGGCGCAGTTCGAACATTCGATCGGTGTGACCGAAGACGGCTATGAAATTTTCACGCTGTCCCCAGCCGGAAAATTCCACCCAACTTACTAATTCCCCAACCCCGCTAACCTGAAAAAGGGGCGGGGTTGACTTTTACCTATCATGTAATAATGTAATTACATGTTTACTAATAACGATATGGATTCGGTTTTTCAGGCCTTGGCCCATGAAACCCGCCGCGCGATCCTAGATCATCTGCGCGACCACCCCGGCATGGCAGTGGGTGAACTGGCCGCCCATTTCGACGTCTCGCGCATCGCTGTGATGAACCATCTTCGCGTCCTGACCGAGGCCCAACTCATCACCAGCCGCAAAGAAGGGCGCAGTCGCCGCCTCTACCTCAACGCGCTTCCCCTACAGCTCATCTATGAGCGGTGGATCGACGGCTATTCCGCCCACTGGTTGGACCGGATGAGCCTAATCAAAGCCACCGCAGAAGCCGTCGCTAAAAAGGAAATTGGAAAATGACCGAATATGCCCCGAAATCTATCAGCCGCACCTTCATCGAAGCGCCCATCGAAACGGTGTGGTCCACGCTAGTGGCAACCGACACGCCGCTCCCTTTCTTTTTCGGCGCCGTTTGCCAGACAACAGACGGCCTAAAGGAAGGCGCAAAGATGCGGATGGTGAACCCAAACGGCAAAGTCGCGATGGTTGTTGGCGAAGTGTTGGCCTTTGATCCGCCGCACCGCTATGCCCACACCTTCCAGATGACAAACATCGACGAGCCGCCCTGCACCGTCACCTATGAGCTGCGCGAGAAAGACGGCGGCACCGAATTTGATCTAATCATCACCGAAACCGTCGAAGGCTCCAAACTGCGCAAGGAAATGCTGGGGGCACAGGGCTTTATCGCCTCGAACCTCAAAGCCATGGCAGAGACGGGCAAAGCAGCCTTTACAGGGCGGATGGTCGTCAAAATGAGCCCAATCATGGGGTTGCTGGCAAAGAAATCCCAGCGGATCGAGAACTGGCCGCTTTGATTTAGCTAATCAATCAGCTGTCAGCAGCGTGACATGCGTGTCACCATATTTGCGCCGATCTGTACGGGTGTAGCCATCGGGTGCATCCATCGGCGCACTCTCTTCCCATACGACCAACGCACCTTGGGCCAGCCACTTGCCCGACTGGATGGCCGACAACGCCTGTTGTCCCATCCCTTTGCCATAGGGCGGGTCAAGGAAGACGAGATCAAATGGCGGGACCGAGCATACCCCCAAACGCGTTGCATCATTGCGCAGCAACGTGGTTTGGTCTGCCGCTCTGAGCTTATCAACGTTCTGGGTGATTAGCTTTTGCCCAACCCGTCCGTTTTCAACAAACGCAACTTCATCCGCGCCGCGCGACAGCGCCTCCAGCCCTAACGCGCCAGTTCCTGCAAACAGATCAAGAACCCGCGCCCCGTGAATGACATCAAGGTGCGTCAGCATAGAAAACAGGCTTTCGCGCACACGATCCGAGGTTGGCCGCAAATGTGCTGCGGCATCCCCCTTGCCGACATCGGCCAACACCGTGCCGCGTGATTTTCCTGCGATGATCCTCACGCCTTTAGCAACGCCTTGAGGTCGGTATCAGCATCGGCGACCAACTCAGCCGCAGGTGACTTGCCGCTTTCGATCAAACGTTTGCCCACCATATAACCACGGGGGTCATTGGCGGCATCAACCGCCAAAAGCGTTTCACCTTTGTAATACCAAAACGACACCGGACCGGGGGCGGCCCCGCGTGTGACCACACGGTCATATCCAGTGTTCAGCCCCGCGATTTGCAGCTTTACGTCATATTGATCCGACCAGAACCAAGGCTTCGCGGCATAGTCTTTCTCGGCACCCATCAGGTTTTGCGCAACGACTTCGGCCTGCTCAATCGCGTTTGGGACGCTTTCCAAACGGATGCGCCCATCGCGGTAAGGGAAAGACGTGCAATCCCCAGCAGCCCAAACATGCGCGACATCTGTGCGACCATGGCTATCGACCGCGATCCCGTTGTCCAACCCCACACCAGCCGACTGGGCCAACGCGGTTGCTGGCGCGATACCTACACCGACGATCACAAAATCAACGTCCAGCGTGGTACCGTCCGTCAAAACGGCTCCGGTTACTTTGCCTTCACCCGTCAGGTGATCTAGGCCGACCCCCTCGCGCAGGTCCACGCCGTGGCCCTTGTGTAGGTTGCGAAAGAAATCAGAGGTTTCAGGCGCGGCAACACGTTGCAAAATACGGGGGGCCATTTCAACCAGAGTGACCTCAAGCCCCAGCTTTGCAGCAACCGATGCCGCCTCTAACCCGATATAACCGCCGCCTACAATCAGCACGCGGGCCCCTTTGACAAAGCGCGACTCCATCGCGTCAACATCTGCAAGGCCACGCACCACATGCACGCCGTCTAATGCTCCTCCAATCGCGGCGGGCAAATGATGGGGGACCGATCCAGTGGTCAACACCAACTCATCATAATCCAATACCCCATCACTGGTCGTGATCTGCTGCGCGGCAGTGTCGATAGATTCGACCGTAATGCCAAGGCGCAGATCAATATCGTTCTCGCCGTAAAACGCCTCAGGCTTGAGAAACAGACGCTCCAGCGTCATGTCCCCCATCAGATAGGCCTTTGACAATGGAGGCCGCTGATAGGGCGGCTGAGCCTCGGAACCAATCAGAGTGATCTTACCATCAAAACCACTGTTGCGCAGCTTCACAACGCAAGACGAACCCGCCTGCCCAGCTCCGATCACAACGATGTGCCGCATGGTAATCTCTCCTTATGCTCTGGCCCCGACTCTATGCAGACCCTATATCTGGGATAAGGACAAACACAATCATATGAAAGGTTACCCTATGTCGATTTCTCAAGGTGATACTCTGCCCGACGCGACACTTGTTCAAATGGGCGCGGAAGGGCCAACACCGGTAAAAATGAGCGACAAGACAAAGGGCCGCAAAGTTGTGATCTTTGCTGTGCCAGGTGCCTTTACGCCGACATGCCACTCGGCCCATGTGCCCAGCTTTGTCCGCACCAAGGATCAGTTCGACGCAAAAGGTGTGGATGAGATCATCTGCATTTCGGTCAACGATCCATTCGTGATGAAGGCATGGGGCGACGCAACTGGCGCAAATGAAGCAGGCATCACAATGCTGGGCGATGCATCATCGGAATTCACAAAAGCCATCGGCATGGATTTTGACGCAGTTCCAGCAGGCCTAGTCGCGCGCTCAAAGCGTTATGCGATGTTGGTTGACGACGGCAAGGTCACGCTGCTTCAGGCAGAAGAAAACCCCGGTATGTGCGAAGTATCTGGTGGTGAAGCACTGCTCGATAGCATGTAAAAACTGGACGAGGGTCGCAGCACTGCGGCCCTTGGCCCCTACCTATAGCTGGTCCATTTTCTGGGCCAGCTTGATATCAAGATCGCTCAGCCCATCAACGCTGTGGGTGATGAGCGTCACAGTCACCTTGTTATAAACATTCGCCCACTCGGGGTGATGGTTCCACTTTTCGGACCAGATTGCGGCGCTGGTCATCCAGCCAAATGCAGCGGCGAAATTTGCAAACTTGTAGGTTTTGGTAATCGCGTCGCGCCCTTGAACCATTTCCCAACCATTAGACAGCAAGGGTTCCAATAGCTCTAAACGGTCCTGCTCTGTTAGCTTCTCGCTCATTCCTGTTCGTCCACTTTCACCTGCTTGAACGGGCCGTAATCCGTGAGGATTTCAATCTCTTCATCAACGGCCGCGCGTTCGGCTTCCAGAAACTCGCCTACAGCGCGGGCAAACCCTTGGTCACGCATCCAATGCAGGGACCATGTTGGCGTGGGCAAATATCCGCGGGCAAGTTTGTGTTCGCCCTGCGCGCCGGCCTCAACGCTGCCGAGGCCCAACTGGATCGCGATATCAATCGCCTGATAATAGCACAGCTCAAAGTGCAGACATGAGTGGTGCTCGATACAGCCCCAATACCGCCCATAAAGCGAGTCCGCGCCGATAAAATTCAACGCCCCCGCGATCCACCGCCCATCCCGTTCCGCCAGAACCAGCGAAATGTCATCGCGCAAGGTTTCCTGCGCAATGTCAAAAAACGCGCGAGTCAAATAGGGCTGCCCCCATTTGCGTGCACCAGTGTCCTGATAAAACATCCAGAAGGCATCCCAATGATCCGCGGTTAACGCATCCCCCGTGAACGTCTGGATAGTGCCGCCAAATCCCTGTGCGGTTGCACGTTCTTTGCGGATGTTTTTACGTTTGCGCGAACTTAGCGTTGCGAGGAAGTCATCAAAGGTTTCATACCCCTCATTGCGCCAATGAAACTGCTGGGTTTTGCGCGCCATCATGCCCAGGCTTTCGGCGCGCGCCGCTTCGTCGCTGGTACAAAAGGTTGCATGCAGCGAGCTAAGGTTATTGTTATCCGTCAGCTGCACTGCGCCTTGAACCAAGGCGTTAAACCCCGTCTCCTCAAACCCTTCACGGGTCAAAAACCGGCGCCCAGTGGCTGGCGTATGGGGCACAGCGATCTGAAGCTTGGGGTAATACCTGCCGCCTGCGTTTTCGTACGCGTGGGCCCAAGAGTGATCAAAAATATACTCACCCTGCGAATGCGATTTAACATACAGCGGGGCCACCCCGATAATCTGCCCCTCAATAAGGGCGATCAAATACTGCGGCTGCCAACCCGTTCCCACGCCAACGCTGCCGCTATCTTCCAGTGCTTTAAGGAACCTATATGTCGTGAACGGGTCTTTGGCGCGCGCACCCTCAACGGCGTCGGGGCAGGCACAAGCATCCCAATCAGCGGCATCGATTTCAGACAGTGATTGAATAATCCTGATCTCGACCTGTTGCTCGCTCATTTAGGTGTCCTTGATTTCAGCTATCCGTATTAAGTGGCATCCCAAACGGGATGTTCAAGCGCCTAGTGCCGCCGGATAACCCTCAAACGTAATAGTGTCAGCCACATCGCGCGCGGCAACTTCCTGTTCTGCGCTGATCACCGTCCAGCAGCAAATCATGGCTCCGGCCTGTTTCAGCTCGGCCACCCGTGCCCGATCCAGATCATCGACCTCATGGCTGATAAACGAAGCCCCGACAGTATCGTAATCTGGAATGCCGCGAAGACGGTCGCATGTCGCATCCGATAAAGGCCATTCATGCGAACGATAGGCCGAAGTTGTAAGGCCCCGCGGGATCTCAGGGCAAAGGGTTTGTAACAGCTTCACCGAGTGTGGGTTGAACGACATCACCGCTACATCGCCCTCATACCCCTCAAGTGCCTGTGCCGTGGCACGCTCAAGCTGGCCAATGTTCTCTCCCATTGCGCCATCTTGATCTTTGAGTTCGATAAGTAGTGGCACCTGCCCCGCAACGAGGGATAAAACCTCGGGAAGGTCCGGTATCCCTTCAGCATTTCCGCGTAACGCCGTTTGCTTCAACTCTTCTGATGTCGTGAGCCGCACAACTCCCTGCACCTCGGTCAATCGCCCAAGGTGATAATCATGAAAAACCATCGCTGCGCCATCTGCACTCAGCTGGACATCGACCTCGATGCCATAGCCCGCCTCGATGGCCGCACGGATGGCCGCACGCGAGTTTTCCGGACGGCCCTCGTGGACATTATGCAATGCGCGGTGTGCAAAAGGCACCCGCGCAAAGCTTTCTGGCAAGCCTGTCGTCGTCATGAGATTTCGAAAATACCTTCGATTTCCACGGCTACGCCCAATGGCAATGCACCTGCTGAAACAGCCGATCGTGCGTGCCGACCAGCATCCCCCAATGCTTCAACCAAAAAGTCGGAGCAACCATTGATGACCTTAGGCTGGTCTGTGAATTCCTTGGTTGAGTTCACAAACCCCGTCAGTTTCACAACGCGCTTTAGGCGATTGATATCGCCACCACAGGCTGCTTTGACCTGCGCGAGCAACTGAAGCCCGCATGTACGCGCAGCGGCAGCCCCGTCTTCGACGCTCATGTCGTCACCCAAAACACCAAGAATCAATGCATCATCCGTGCGTGAAATCTGGCCTGAAACATACAAGGTATTTCCGACCTGCACGAAGGGCACATAGTTCGCCGCCGGAGCGGAGGCGTCGGGAAGAGTAATGCCCAGATCTGACAGGCGTTTTTCGATGCTCATTTTGCAATCCTTTGCTTCATTGATTTGAAGCCGACGCTATCCCGCTTCCCCCAGAGGGGGAAGACTTTGGATTAGCTTTCGCGCCAAGATTTCACAAAATATGCTGCAACCGGTTTCACCAGATAGGTAAGTGGTGAACGATCACCCGTTTTAATAAACGCATCCACCGGCATGCCTGGTAATAATTGTGTCCCTTCAGGCAGGCGTTCAATTTCCCCCGGAGACAAAGTGATCTCGGCGCGGAAATAGCTGATACCTGTGTTTTGATCATCCAGCGCATCCGCAGAAATGACCTCAACACGGCCTTTCAATTCCGGTGTTGTACGTTGATCCAGAGACGAAAGGCGCAGGTTTACTTCTTGGCCAACAGAAACCTCATCAATATTCGTGGGCATTACCTGCGCTGCGATCACCAGTGGCCGATCCTGAGGGATCAAGAACATCAACGGTTCTGCCCCGCGAATAACCGAACGGGGTGTGGTAACCTGCAAGGAATAGACAATACCCGAAACCGGTGCGCGAATATCCAGCCTGTCAATTGTCGCCAGCAGCGCGCGGCGTTGTTCAATAATTGCCAGTTCTTGGAAACGGATTTCCCGCAATTGCGAAATAGCCTCTTCGCGGCCAGAGGTGCCCAATTTCAGCTTTACGATTTCCAGTTCCGTTATACGCCCTTCTGCCTCGGCGCGTGATGCAACCAGCCGTCCAATTTCTCCGGTCAACCGTGCCGTTTCACGTTGCAAACCTAAAACTGACGCGACTTGGGCCAATCCCTGATCCAATAGTTTTTGCTGGCCATCCAGTTGCTGCTCGATCAGTTTCAATTGCTGGGCCAGCGAGGTTTCCTGAGCCGTGATGCCGGAAATCTGATCTTCGATTTGATTCCGCTGCTTTTCCAACTGCTCAGTTTCGCGCGCAATACTATCGCGGCGCGCATCGAAAAGGTTTGATTGACCGTCCATCAATTCCTGAGCGTCGGCATGAACGGCTGCCACCGCAATGAGTTCCGCATCAAACACAACACTCTCAAGTTCATCGCGCTGTGCTTCAAGACGGCCACGGCGCGCCATCAACTCATACAGTTGCCCTTCTATCAAATTCAGTTCGGACTGGGCCTGCTGTGGATCAAGTTGGAATAGAAGATCACCGGCCTTGACCAAATCGCCCTCGTCAACATGGATTTCAGCGATCGTTCCACCGGTGTCATGTTGAACAACCTGACGGTTCCGATCCACCTCGATGCGGCCCGACGCAATAATCGCACCAGCAATGTTTGACATGACCGACCACGTGCCAAAACCGCCGAATAAAACAGCGATCCCGATAAAGCCGACGGCGACAGGCCGCCAAGCTGACCATTTCTTTTTATCGCTCATGACACACCTCCCGAGCCGGCTGGCGCCTGCTGAATTTCCTGATGGTTTTTCACCATACCTTTCAGAACTTCATCTTTGGGGCCAAATGCCATCCGCATGCCGCCATCCAATACCAGCAGCGTGTCACATTCCTGAATAGCTGCGGGGCGATGCGCCATAATAAGTACAGAACGACCCGCAGCTTTCATGGCGCGAATGGCGTGGTTCAAAGCCTGAGATCCCGTGTTGTCCAGATTTGAATTCGGTTCATCCAAGACGAGGATTACGGGCTCATCATATAGGGCCCGTGCAAGCCCAATACGCTGCATCTGCCCACCGGATAATCGGACCTGCCCCGCCTGAACAACCGTGTCATACCCATCAGGCAGTTCAAGGATCATCTCATGCGCAGCTGCCATCTTTGCCGCGGCGACAACTTTCGCGTCATCAGGAACATCCGCAAGACGGGCAATATTCTGGGCAATCGTTCCGTCAAAAAGGGAAACCCGTTGTGGCAGATAGCCGATGTGTTGGCCCAGTGTTTCTGTTCCGTAATGCTCTAGCGCAGCACCATCCAGACGCACCGACCCACCCGCAGGGCGCCACACTCCCGTTAGAGTTCTTGCCAATGTGGATTTACCTGCACCAGAAGGCCCGATAACCCCAACCGCCTGACCAGGCTCAACTTTGAAAGAGATCGATTTCAGTGACGCTTGTTTCTCTCCGGGAGGGACGACTGTTAGGTTTTTGGCAACCAATGCTGCCTTTGGCTTTGGCAGCTCGGTGCGTGGTCCTTCCGGAGCGACTGTGCCTAACAATTCAGTCAGATTGGACCAGCCGACCATACCGCGTTGCAAAATTGGCCATTGGTTCAGCATCATTTCTACAGGAGCAAGAGCACGTCCCAACAGAATAGAACCTGCGATCATCGCCCCCGGGGTGAGTTGGTTTTTGAGGACAAGATAGGCCCCCATCCCCAACATTGCAGACTGCAGGAACAGGCGAATGGTTTTGGTCATCGAGCTGAACGTACCACCTACATCGGCTGCGCGAACTTGCCCTTCCAAGGCTACTGTTCTCGCTTTCCGCCAGCGCCCAAAGGCGGCCTCGCGCATGCCCATGGCCTGCACCATCTCGGCTTCGGTTCGGATTTGATCCGCCATGCTTGCCGCGTGTTGTGCCGCCATGTTTGCGCGCGCCTGAACACCGCGTGACAACATCTGATTTGCGATCGCAATGACCACCAGAACAGCACCGCCCAGCAACGCCATAATGCCTAAATAGGAATGAAATACAAAAATCGCAGCGAAAAAGATTGGTGTCCAAGGCAGATCAAATGCCGCCATCAAAACCGGAGAGGTCAATGTCCGTTGAACTGACTCTAAATCCGCAAGGCTTGCATTTGTTTTTGAATCCGGCGCAACCGCTGACTTTCGGACAACAGCATCAAAAACGCGCCGATCCAGATCATCCTGAAACCTAGCCCCGACGCGCCCCATGATCCGTCCGCGCGTGTAATCCAGAATGCCCATCACAGCATATAGAAACACTACCAACAGCGACAACGCGACCAAAGTTTCCTGACTGCCCGACCCTAAAACGCGATCATACACCTGAAGCATATACATCGGGCCCGTCAGCATCAGCAGGTTCGCAAAAGCGGAAAACAAACCGACAGTCCAGAAAAGAGCGCGGCTTCGTTTACGCACCTGACGCAGTTCTTCGCGCCCGCGTTTTATCAAATCGCTTTGCATAATTACCTTTCAAACAATATCGGTCGCTTGGGCTTTATACCGCAAAATACCAGTAGCTTCCAAACGACATGTAAAAATCACGGCAACTGTACTCAGGTAGCCATCGAGATAACAAGGTAGTTTCCTTATATAGCGACCCCGCTATGTACGCTCTACCGATCCCCACCAGATGGGTTGGAACTGGCACTGCCGTCACCCGTGCCGCCGAAAATATCCTGCAACACCTGATCAATGATGTTGGTCGGGCGGCTGGGTTGGGTTGGCTGTTGCTGAACCTGAGGAGTTAGCGGCTCGACCTCGTTAACATCGCCTTCGAATATCACCTGCGCCGGAGCAGGGGCGACCATTGGCAATGGCTTTAAGGGCACACCTTGGTGGACACGCTGCATTGCTTCGCGGAAAATTTCAGCAGGTAGGCCACCGCCTGTTACCCCTTTAAGAGGCGTATTATCGTCATAGCCCATCCAGACGCCAGCCACATAGTCAGCAGAAAACCCGATGAACCATGCATCCTTTGCCGCCGAGGTTGTGCCTGTCTTACCAGCAATCTGACGATCCCCGAACTGGGCACGTTTACCTGTGCCTTCAGACACAACCTTTTCCATCATATAGATCAGCTGACCCGCTGCATCCTCCTGAATGACGCGCTCACCAATACCGCCACCAGTTCCCATCAAGGGCTCTGCATCTCCGCGCAGACGTAGATCGATCAGACCAAAGGGGGTAACGGATGAGCCGCCGTTCAAGATGCCTGCAAAAGCCCCTGTCATTTCGATCAGCGTGCTTTCCGAAGCGCCAAGAGCCAAGGCAGGGCCAGCCGCCAGATCATTTTTGATCCCAAACTGCGAGGCAACCGTGCTTACCGTTTGCCGCCCTACAGATTCCGATATCTTCACCGCAGGAATATTCAACGATTGCGCCAACGAGTTGGTCATTGTGGTTTGCCCAACAAAACGCTTGGTATAGTTTTTCGGACACCATTCGCCCGAGCCAGGAATGTTCAGACAATAGGGGCTGTCATCAACAAGGTCGTTCGGGGAATACCCCAGATCAAGTGCCGCCGCATACACGAAAGGCTTGAAGGCCGATCCGGTTTGGCGCAACGCTTGCGTGGCGCGGTTGAATGCCCCTGACACTTTGGTTTTGCGCCCACCGACCATGGCCCGTACCGCACCATCTGCGCTCATCACGACAATAGCGGCCTGCGCCTTTGATCCCGCGCGCACCTTGTTATCAAACACCCAGTTCAAACCATCTTCGGCAGCTTTCTGCATCCGCTGATCTAGGGTTGTTCGAATAATCACGTCTTCGGTTGTTTTGCGGGTAAAAAATTCAGGCCCTGTCGACATAACCCAATCGGCAAAATACCCACCCGCGCGCGCTTCGGCTGCCTCGGACAGGGTCGCGGGATTTGCCTGCGCTACGGCCATTTCCTCATCTGTGAGATAACCCTGTTCGTTCATCAGGCGCAGCACAGTTGCCGCACGGTTACGCGAACGTTCTAGATTAGAGGTCGGCGACAAGGTGCTGGGCGCTGTCAGCAAGCCAGCCAGCATTGCGGATTCGGCGGGGTCAATCTCGGCTGCGTGCTTGCCGAAATAACGCTGTGCCGCACCTTCGGCCCCATAGGCACCGCCCCCCATGTAGGCGCGGTTTAGGTAAATAGAGAGAATTTCGTTTTTGGAATACTTCGCTTCCATCGCCATCGCATAAACAGCTTCTTTGGCTTTACGCTTGATCGACCCGCGGCGACATTCTGCTTCGTACTCAGCCTCGGTCTGCCCCGCACTGGGATCAAACGGCTCTCCCAAGCACAACAGTTTTGCCGTCTGTTGCGTAATCGTCGACCCCCCATGCCCCGACAGCGGGCCACGGCCTTCGCTTAGGTTGATGCGAACAGCTGACGCAATACCGCGCGGGCTGAGGCCAAAGTGACGATAGAACCTCTTGTCCTCGGTTGCGATCACCGCATTCTTCAAATGCGGAGAAACATCTTCGGCGGTCACTGCGCCGCCAAACTGATCGCCGCGCCATGCAAACACTTCACCCTCGTGATCCAACATAGTGACAGAGCCACCCGCGCGCCCATCCAAAAGATCTTCGAGAGGAGGCAAGGTTGTATAAAAATAGCCAACGATCAGCCCCAGCAATAACATGCCGACCAAAACAGATCGTGAAGTAACCACCCAGATCAGCCGAAGGATCCAACGCACCACCCCGACAAAGAACCCCATAATGCCACCACGCCGCTTCCGCGGTGTCTTGGGCTTTTTCGGCGCCCGTTTTGGCTTGGGCTTTGGTTTTGCCTTGGCTTTGGCCGCAGGCATAGCTGCCGTGACCTTGGCCTTCGAGCCATACCGATTCTCGGCAACCAGCGGCCGCCTGCGTTTAGGAGTGTCATTCATGTTAATTTGCCTGCTCGGCTTTCGTTTTTTTCCACCTTAGCCCCCTACAGCCCGATTGTTTAGCGTTTCATGCCTAAGTTTATCTCAAAATACTGACTGATTTTTGAGCAGTTAACGATTGCTGCCTAATTTTTAATCGCACTAGCGCCAAAAACATGCAATTTTAACCTCTCTAACCTTCCCTTTTGGAGCCTCAATCCAGTTTTCTGCAGCGGCATCATGCAGAAAAATCTGCGAATAAAGAGGGGACAATTTGATGAAACTCATCATTGCCACAATCAAACCATTCAAGCTCGAAGAGGTTCGCGAAGCGCTGACCGAAGCGGGCGTCCGAGGCCTGATGGTCACGGAGATCAAAGGTTTTGGCGCGCAATCCGGCCATACCGAAATTTATCGCGGCGCAGAATACGTCGTAAACTTTGTACCAAAGGTCAAATTGGAGCTCGTCGTTGCAGACAGCGTTGCCGACCAGATGGTCGAAGTGATCAGCAAGACAGCACAAACCGGCAAGATCGGCGACGGCAAGATCTTTGTGCTCGATGTCGAGCAAGCTGTGCGCGTGCGCACCAGTGAAACCGGCGAAGACGCTCTGTAAATTCAAGGACGATAAGATGACTATGAAATCTCTCATTCCAGTAGCAGTCGGAGCCACGTTGCTGCCGACTTTTGCTTTGGCCCAAGACGCGGCGGCGCCTGTCTCCGCTGATATGATCTGGATCATGAACACATTGCTGTTCCTGATCGGCGGCTTTTTGGTATTCTTCATGGCGGCAGGTTTTGCCATGCTCGAAGGTGGCTTGGTACGTTCCAAAAACGTAACCATGCAGATGACAAAAAACGTAGCCCTGTTTTCACTGGCGACAATCGCCTATTGGGCGTTCGGCTACAACCTGATGTACCCACTGGGCACATGGTCCATTGAGGGCGTTCTGTCAGGCGTATTCGGCGCAGGCGTTCTGGAAGCTGTTGGCATCGATCTGGCTGGCGCCGACGATGGCGAATATGCCTCCACCGGTTCCGACTTCTTCTTCCAGCTGATGTTCTGTGCGGCAACAGCATCCATCGTTTCTGGTGCCTTGGCTGAGCGCATCAAACTATGGCCTTTCCTGATCTTCGTGGTCATCCTGACAGGCATCATCTATCCTTTGCAGGCTTCCTGGAAATGGGGCGGTGGTTTCTTGGACGAAGCAGGCTTCCTCGACTTTGCGGGTTCCACAGTTGTGCACTCTGTAGGCGGCTGGGCTGCTCTGGCAGGCGCGCTGATCCTTGGACCACGTATCGGCAAATACAAAGACGGCCGTGTAAACCCAATGCCAGGTTCCAACCTCGCACTGGCGACACTGGGTATGTTCATCCTGTGGCTCGGTTGGTTCGGCTTTAACGGCGGCTCACAGCTGGCGATGGGTTCCGTAGGCGATATCGCAGATGTATCCCGCATCTTTGCCAACACAAACGCAGCTGCTGCTGGTGGTGCTGTTGTAGCGCTGATCCTGACGCAGGTTCTGTACAAAAAGCCTGACCTTACAATGATCCTGAACGGCGCATTGGCTGGTCTGGTATCCATCACAGCCGAGCCTCTGACACCAGGTCTAGGCATGGCGACATTGATCGGTGGTATCGGTGGTGTGATCGTGGTCTTCGCGGTTCCATTCCTCGACAAGCTGAAAATCGATGACGTTGTTGGTGCGATCCCTGTTCACCTCTTTGCAGGTATCTGGGGCACAATCGCTGTTGTTCTTACAAACGGCGACGCGAGCCTCGGCACGCAGCTATACTCCATCGTTGTTGTAGGTATCTTCACCTTCGTTGTGTCCGGTGTGGTTTGGTTCATCCTGAAAGCAACAATGGGTATCCGTGTTAGCGAAGAAGCCGAGATCGCTGGTCTCGACACTGCTGAGCTGGGCATGGAAGCCTACCCTGAATTCACCCGCGGGTAATATCAGATAACGCCCCTCCCGATTAGGGAGGGGTACACAAACGAAAAGGCCCCGCATCATTTGATGCGGGGCCTTTTTACTTGTTCAAATGGAACCCTGTTAGATACCGGAATCAATAATCGCTTTTGCCAAAACCGGAACGGTCTGTGCATTCAAACCCGCAATGTTCATACGGCTATCGCCCACCATATAGATGCCATGCTCAACCCGAAGTTTCTCAACCATCTCAGGTGTCGTTCCAAGACGTGAAAACATACCGCGGTGCTGCGCAAGAAAGCCAAAGCGATCAGAACCTGAAAGGCGTTGCAGCTCTTCTGCAAGCTGGCTGCGCAGCCCCAGCATCGATTTGCGAACCTCTTCCAATTCAACCTGCCAGTCGGCGCGCAGGTCAGCATCGGAAAGGATTGTTGTGACAATGCGCGCACCGTGATCTGGCGGGAAGCTAAAGTTCTGGCGGTTCAGATAGGATAGCGTCCCTTGATTTAGGCCCGTTGCGCTATCGTCTGCGCTGATCGCCATCAAAATGCCGGTACGTTCGCGGTAGATCCCAAAGTTCTTTGAGCAGCTCGCCGCGATAAGGCATTCTGGAACCGCCGCAGCAACCTTGCGCGTGGCGGTGGCATCCTCTTGCAAACCATCACCGAAGCCTTGGTAGGCAATATCAATCATCGGGGTCGCGCCGGTTTCCAGCAACACCTTGATGACCTCATCCCATTCGGCGCTGTTCAGGTTCGCGCCGGTCGGGTTATGGCAGCAACCGTGCAACAGAACCACATCGCCCTTTTTCGCGGTTTTGAGGTCCTCGATCAGACCATCAAAATCAACGCCACGGGTTTCGCTATCGAAATAGCGATAGGAAACCGTTTCGATCCCGAGATAGCCAAGGATGGCAACATGGTTTGGCCATGTCGGGTTTGATACGAAAACCCGCGCATCCGGATTTGCCATTTGGATCAGTTCAAAGGCTTGGCGCACTGCGCCCGTTCCACCCGGTGTGGCCGCAGCAGCGACATTCCCGCGCGCAACAGCATCCCCAAGGACAAGATCAACCATCACGTCACTAAACGCCGGATCACCAGCCAGACCTGTGTAAACCTTGGTGTCTTGGGACTCCCAAATTTTCTGCTCCGCGGCTTTCACCGCACGCATAACAGGCGTTAGGCCTGTCGCGTCTTTATAAACACCAACACCTAGATCCACTTTGGTGTCGCGCGGATCTTCGCGGTACATCTGGACAAGAGCCAGAATTTTATCGGCAGGTTGGGGTTTTAGGGTTTCAAACATCACGCATCTCCAGTTGCGACTGGCACAGTCGGGAACATTCCCCACTCGGCCCATGATCCATCATAAAGAGCCCACTCACTGTGGCCTATTCGTTCTAACGCCAATGCTAAAACGGCGGCAGTTACACCCGATCCACATGACGTGATGATCGGCTTTGCCAAATCCAAACCTGCGGCTTGAAACACGGCCTTGCACTCGGCCTTGGTTTTCATCGTTTGCCCGTCATTCAATAGGCTGGCGAAAGGCACATTGCGGGATTTAGGGATATGGCCCGCGCGCAGACCCTCGCGTGGCTCTGGTGCTTCGCCCCGAAAACGGGGGGCCGCACGTGCGTCGACGATCTGCGGCAACCCCAGTTTGGAAGCATGAGCAACCTGTGTAACATCGCGGACAAGTTGGTTTTGGAAACGGACCGTCATGTGGCGATCACGAAGGACTGGCGGCATGTCTTCTGTGGGGCGACCCTCAGCCACCCATTTCGGCAGACCACCGTCCAAAACCGCAACGTTCTCTTGGCCCATCAGCTTGAACAACCACCAAACGCGCGGTGCAGACATAATGCCAGCGCCATCATAAACGACCACTTGGTGCCCGTCACCCACGCCCAAGGCGCGCATGCGTGACATGAATTTTTCGATGGGAGGAGCCATATGCGGCAGACTGGATCGCCCGTCTGATATTTCATCAATATCAAAGAACCGAGCACCCGGAATATGAGCCGCGTCATATTCGGCCTTTGGGTCGCGTTCATCCGTTGGTAAATACCATGACGCATCCAACACCCGAATATCGGGATCCTTTAAATGTTGCGCCAACCATTCGGTTGAAACCAGAGTTTTGGGATCGTCCGCCATTTCATGCCCTCGACAACAGTTTTCTTTGCCTAGCTGTCTGGGCCGGAAACGGCAAGAGCAGGAGGGTTTGCCCCCTGCTCTGCTAGGCAGTTTAGCCCATTTTGTTGCGGATCATCCCAACAACAGCAAGAACAACACCACCACCGATGCCGCCGCCCGCTACTTGGGAGATGATTGAACCAATATCCATCCCTGCTGTGGGATCACCACCACCAGAGATCATACCGAGGATAGAGCCACCAAGCCCCCCACCTACAATACCTGAAATCGAGTTGATCAACGTACCTTGGTTAAGCCCACCAATTGCTTTGCCAGCTAAGTTGCCGCCTACTGCGCCTGATAGCAGGCCAATAATAAGTTCCATATCTTATCCCCTACGCCGTAAAAAAGTGATTTCGTGTTTTCAGCACGGCTTCCCGAAAGTGAACAAACGCTAACAAGCGGGATCAAAGGGGTAACGGGGAATTCGGATAGTAGCCTCTCAGCCGTGATCCTTCATCAAGCGCGATTTTTGCCGCGACCAATCACGCTTGGCTGCGTCTTCACGCTTGTCGTGCAGCTTTTTACCCTTAGCGATACCAATCTTGATCTTGGCTTTGCCACGGTGGTTAAAATACATAACCATCGGCACCAAGGTCATCCCTTTGCGCTGGGTTGCGTTCCACATATCGGCAAGTTGCTTGCGGCTTACCAACAGTTTGCGGCGGCGGCGCTCTTCGTGGCCAAAGGTTTTCGCCTGCTTATACGGCGCAATATAGCTGTTCACCAACCATAGCTCACCGTCTTCTACAGCAGCATAGCTTTCAGCGATGTTCGAACCACCCATGCGCAGGGATTTCACTTCGGACCCCTCCAGCATAATGCCGCATTCGATATCTTCCTCGATCGCATAGTCAAACCGCGCGCGGCGGTTTTCTGCGATGACCTTATAGTTCGGGTCTGCTTTGGATGATGATTTTACCTGAGCCATAGAAAGCGATGTAGGACGCTAGCGCCCTTTGCGCAAGGGACCGCCTTAGCGCAGCCCTTTGCGTGCTATGTATTTAGCGAGGTCCAGCACGACCTGCCCCCGTGCCTGTGCAATCGCCGCTGGTCCGGCTTCGGGGTCATAAGGGACGCTCAGATCAAACAACCCCGACCGTTCGCGCCCCTCGTAAACCCCAACAAAATACTGCCCAGACGCACGGAACACGCCATCCGTCCCCGCCACTAAATCGGTAAACCGAACATCTAATGTCGCCGCCGCATCTTCTTCAAAGGGCCAAGGCTCTGACGCGACGCGCTTGCGGGAAAGCCGCGCAAGGTTTCGGCTCAACTCTAGCCCGACAGCCCGCTCAGGAGAATCAGCCCAAAGAACCTTTGACGTAATCATAGTGCCATCAGGCGCTTGCTGAGCGATTTCATCCGCCGCCGCATAACTTGGCAAAGAAACGTCTTTGACCTCAACCGACGCAAACCCGATCCGAACGGTTTCTTTGATTGCAGGTGGGTTCACCGCAACGAGATCAGGATCACCGCAAGCCGCGAGCAAAAGCAGCCCAGCAAACATGGCGGTGAGTGGTTTCGAAAGTATCATATTATCTTCCCAGCAGCAGAGAATTCGGGTTTCGTTCAATGGTACGTGCCAGCTTTTCTAACGCACCTGCGGCCTGTTGAATATCACGTAATGCAGCCTCGGCAGCGCGGCTCAACTGGTCGCCCTTGTTATAGCCCTCAATCGTTTGGCCTGCCTGAACGAACAATGCGTTCAGGCGCTCGATAACCTTTGGCAGGTCGCGCGCACTGATTGCGATGCTATCTGCCGCGGTCTGTGCAGAGGCAAGCGTCTTGTTCACATTCTCAACCGCTCCACCTTCGCGCAATTCTTTCAAGGTTGCGTTTAGTTGATCCAACGCCCCTTTCAGCGCCACGGGCAACTGGGCAGTGTCTGGGCTGCTCACCAATGCCTCGGCGGAAGTTGTCAGCGAAGTCAGCTCGTTTATCAGTGTATCAAACTCTAACGCTGCTGCCTTTGAAGCAACTGCCTGAATATCCTCTATCAACTCAGGCACGCCGGCAGCTGATGAAGTGACCGTTTCAGCAGCGGCCGAGGCCGCCTCTAACGTTTCACCCAACGAGGCAACGATGCGTTGCTTTTCCAATTCCGCAACCAGACTTTCGACACGCACCAGCGTAGCGTTCAACGAAACTGGGATGTTTTTCACATCATCCGATCCCACGATCCCTGACAAATCGTTCAAAAGGGCCCGAACGTCGCTGGGCGTCTGCTGTAAATCCTGATTGGAAATCAACGCATCAGCCGAGTTCATCACATTGATCGCGCTGCTCAGCAACTCTTCGATCGGGAGGCTATTAAGCCGGTTAAAGACCCCCTCAACCGTCGCGCTGGCATCGGATGTTTCGCTTTTTGTTGTCGGCATGATTGGCAAGTCAAAACCGGAAATAGTTAGCTGGCCAAAGGGCGGGTCTTCGACCTCTATCAGTTCTACCTTTAGACCACCGGTCAGCAAACTGGTTGTTGCAAGCCGTGCTCGAAGGCCATTTGTAACGCGGTCTTGTAGTAAAGATAGCGCGGAATTGGCAGAAACCTCCCCTGGCAATCCTAGACGCGCAGGTTGAATGGATAAAATCACGTTGAGCCGCACGCGGCTGTCGCCGAACTGATTGAAATCAACAATGCCAGACAAACTATCAACAGAGCCGATCCGCAAGCCGCTCAACTCAACCGGAGCGCCAACCGTCAGGCCCGAAACATTCTCTTCAAAGATCACGCTCAGGCGCAGTGGTTCAACATCGGAAGTCGTGAACAGGCTGTTATGCGCCTCATCCCTTTCGGTATAGACATCAAAAACCTCGCCATCCCGCACAGCATCCCCGCCAGAAACAAAAGTATCAAACGTGATGCCGCCACCAATTAGGGTTGCGATAGATGTAAAATCGATCTCGGCACCTGATGGCCCAATCGAAACATCAAATCCGGCTGTTTCCCAAAACCGTGTGGATGAATTCACAAGGTGCCTGTGCTCTTCAAAAATCAAACCCTCAGTAATTGCAAAAGCACCACTACGCGCAATTTGCGCACGACCTATCTGGCCCACTTCGATCCCCCGAAATAGGATCGGCGCGTTATCCGTCAGCGAGCTGTTCGTCGTCGTCTTAAAGGCGATCTGCAATCCGCTTTGACCAGGTTTAATCAACGGCGCCTCGTCAGATCCCCGAAAGGTATCCGCGAACGCGCCGATTTCGCTATCCCAAGATCCTTCGATGTAAACACCGCTCAAAACAGTGCTGAGCCCGCTAATGCCACGGGCCGTCACCTCGGGCTGCACGATCCAGAAAACCGAATTTACGTCGACATAGGGGGCGATGTTTTTCTTGAGACGGATATGCGCCTCGACAAGGCCCAGATCCTCGCTAAAGCCAACATCCTCGACTTCACCAACGTCGATGTCGCGATATTTCAGCTTTGTTTCACCTGCCGCAATGCCTGCACCATCAGCGAAGCTCACGATGATGACAGGACCGCGCGCGGCAAAAGATTGCCATGCAACCGCAATCGCAACGATCAAAGCCGCAATCGGAATAATCCAAACCAAGGACGCACCGCGCAAAGTGCTTTGCGATGTTGGTTTTATCGAAACAGGGGGGGGCATGTCAGACATGTTTACGTGCCTCATCGTCATCTGTTTGCTGCGCGTCCCAGATCATTCGCGGATCGAATGCCTGAGCTGACAACATGGTGAATATCACCGAAAGGGCGAAAAAGAACGCAGCAGGCCCTGGCGTGATAGATACAAGCCCTTGCAGTTGCACCAGCGCCGACAGGATGGCAACAACAAAGATATCAATCATAGACCACCTGCCAATATACTCGACCACCTCATAAACCACCATCCGGTTGCGAGAGGTAAAACCGCTATGGGAGCGAACACTGACAGCCAGAAATGCAATTGCCCAGAATTTACCCAGCGGGATAATCACAGAGGCAAAGAGAATAATTGCTGCCACGCCAAAAGACCCGTGATGAGCAAGCTCAACCGCCCCGCCAATGATCGTGCTATGCGTTTCCGAAAACAGCTGCTGTGTGTTCAACATCGTGTATATGTTTGCGGGAAAATAACACAT
This sequence comes from Sulfitobacter donghicola DSW-25 = KCTC 12864 = JCM 14565, assembly GCF_000622405.1. NCBI lineage: Bacteria > Pseudomonadati > Pseudomonadota > Alphaproteobacteria > Rhodobacterales > Roseobacteraceae > Sulfitobacter > Sulfitobacter donghicola. The sequence goes on along the minus strand of NZ_JASF01000005.1, from coordinate 1,660,300 downwards.
GAGCCCGACGATCCACAGCGCCCAGACTTTTTGGAGGCTTTGATCATCACGCGAAACAAGCGGCGCACCGCAGCGCCCGCAAATTTGCGTACCCAATGGCCACGCCCGCGTACACCGCGTGCACGCAACAACACCCGCTGAACGGGCGGTTATCGTCTTTTGGGATGTTCCAGAGAGTTCCATACAGACCACTTACACATATATCCGTCCTGCGCGATGACCAGCACCACCAAAACACCAAACATCCAAAACGCCGGACCAAAGCTAACCGTCGCCAGATCCGCAACTTTTACCAACGCCACAGCACAACCCAACGCAAAAATCTCGGCCATGGACCAAGGTCTCATCGCTTCGGACAATCGAAACGCACGGATGGCATATCGCGCAGGTGGCTTATCCAGAACCACCGGCACCAGCACATATAGTGTTAACAACATGCGCGTCAGCGGAACAAAAATGATAAATCCCGCCGTCAACAACGCAAGAACCATCATCGGCCCATGCGTAAACGATAACGCCGCATCCAGAATAGAAACAGCATTGCTGCGCCCTGCCGCGCTAATCCGTAAGAACGGAAAAACACTGGCAAACACAATCAGGATAACAACGGCAATCGAAACCGCGATTATCTGCATCCCTGCTTTTCGACGCGGTTGGATCAAGACAGTATGACAGCGACTGCAAACCGCTTGCTCGCCATGTTTAGGGCGCTGCAATTGGTATGCCGCGTCACAGACGGGGCAAACAATCAGTTTTTCGAGAGGGCCAGAAAGAAAATCATCGGCATCGGTCATAGTGCTTTTATAGCGGGATAAACGACAAGGTTACACTCCCAATTGATGCCTTCCGCAGTGCCTGAGCTTTAGTCAATCTGCCAAGGTTTCATCGGCTATCGGATCCAAGCCGAGTTGCGCCAGAATATCTGCGGTATCCGCACCAATCGCAGTTGGCGTTTTTGGATCATCCGGCATCGAACGACTAAACCGCGGCGCTGGCGCCGATTGCGTTATCCCATCAGGGGAGATGAATGATTTGCGCTCTGCCATATGGGGATGAAACTGTGCCTCTGAAAATGTTAAAACAGGGGCTACACAAGCATCGGTTCCATCAAAAACCTCGGCCCATTCATCACGGCTCTTTTGAAAAAAGGCATGGGCGTATTGCGCCGAACGCGTCTTCCAATGTTGCGTGTCGTTTTGGCTCTGTTGATGATCAACGGGGAGGCCCGCATTTTCCAACAAAATTGCGTGGAACTGCGGCTCCAACGCCCCAACCGAAATAAACCCACCGCAAGAGCACGTGTAACAGCGGTAAAACGGTGCGGCGCCATCTAACCAATTTGCGCCCCGTTCCTCGCTCCAGCGCCCCTGAGCCAACATCGCATGGATCAACCCCATCATGGCTGGCACGCCATCTACCATCGCCGCATCAACAACTTGGCCTTTGCCCGAAATTCCGCGCTCGATCACCGCGCTTAGAATACCCAACAGCAAAAACATCGTGCCGCCACCATAGTCCGCGACCATGTTCAGCGGCGGAACAGGAGGGCGATCCGCATCTCCCATCGCGTGCAATGCGCCCGTCAAAGCAAGATAGTTAATGTCATGCCCCGCCGTCTGCGCCCATGGGCCATCCTGCCCCCAGCCCGTCATACGGGCATAGATCAACGCGTCGTGGCAGGTGTCTGGACCCACCCCCAATCGCTCCATCACGCCGGGGCGAAACCCTTCGATCAAAACATCGCTTGATGCAATCAGCTTGTGAACAGCTTCAATTCCCGCAGTTGTTTTGAGATCCAAAACAATCGAACGCTTACCGCGTCTGTTGATATCCGATGGGTCGGCTGGCGCGGCTTTTCGATCTACGGTGATCACATCAGCCCCCAGATCAGCAAGGAGCTGCCCAGCTAAGGGCGCCGGCCCCAGCCCCGAGAACTCAACGACTTTCAGTGATTTCAATGGCCCCGCCATTTTGCCCTCCGATTTCGCGACTTGTGTGTAAATTTTCGCGAATTACAGAATATTGAAAGAAAGCCGAGTAAAAACTCAACAAAGATCGCACGCTGGTCAGCTAAATTATGTTGGTATTGCCTCGCCCTCTGTTAATACGCCCTACACGATTGCACGATAGCCAAAGGCCACCCTACCGGAGCTGCAAATGCCAAAACTGTCCGAACTCACCCGTTACAGCACCTTTGCTGGTGTTGTTGTTCTCACGTTGTTGAGCTTGATCGCGATTTTTTGGTCTGGATGGTTTTTTGTTCCCTTCCTGATATTCGGCGCGCTTTCCTTGCTGGGGCTGCATGACGTTCGCCAAACCTCCCATTCCATTTTGCGAAATTATCCCGTTTTGGGCCACGTACGCTTTCTGCTCGAAAGCATTCGCCCAGAAATTCGCCAATACCTGCTGGAAGACGACCAAGACGAAGAACCCTTTAGCCGTGATGCCCGATCATTGGTTTATCAACGCGCAAAAGGTCAGGAGGACGCCCGCCCCTTTGGTACGAAGAAACGTGTGTATGAGGGCGGCTATAGCTGGGTTACCCATTCAGTTCAGCCAAAACATATCGAAAACACAGATTTTCGCGTCACTATTGGCGGCAAAGACTGTAAAATCCCCTACAGCGCATCAATCTATAACATCTCTGCGATGAGCTTTGGATCGCTTTCAGCAAACGCGATTACGGCGCTGAACAACGGCGCCGCAGCAGGCGGGTTTGCCCATGATACAGGCGAAGGCGGTATCAGCCGTTATCACCGCGAAGCTGGCGGCGACCTGATCTATGAGATCGGGTCTGGCTATTTTGGCTGTCGAACAGAGGATGGGCAATTTAGCCCTGAAAAATTTGCGAAACAGGCAGAACGGGATCAGGTCAAAATGATCGAGGTAAAGCTGTCGCAAGGCGCCAAACCTGGCCACGGCGGGATGTTGCCCGCTGCTAAGATCACCACCGAAATCGCTGAGGCACGCGATATCCCGATGGGAGAAGATTGCATTTCGCCCGCCTCGCATTCCGCCTTTTCAACGCCGATTGAAATGATGGAATTCTTAGGCCAGCTACGCGAACTGTCCGGCGGCAAACCCGTCGGCTTTAAACTATGCATCGGCCACCAGCGGGAATTCATGTGCATGGTCAAAGCAATGCTAAAGACTGGTATCATACCGGATTTTATCGTGGTCGATGGCACCGAAGGGGGCACTGGTGCGGCACCGCTAGAGTTTGCGAACCATATTGGCATGCCAATGGTCGAAGGTCTGTCTTTTGTCCACAATACGTTACGTGGCGCTGGCATTCGTGACGAGATCAAGATCGGCGCAGCTGGCAAAATCATATCAGCCTTTGATATCGCCCGCGCTTTGGCGTTAGGAGCTGATTGGTGTAATTCTGCGCGCGGATTTATGTTTGCGATTGGTTGTATTCAGGCTCAGGCGTGCCACACAAACCATTGTCCGGTCGGCGTAGCGACCCAAGACCCAACACGTGCACAAGCCTTAAATCCTGTCCACAAAGCTGAGCGGGTTGCACGTTTCCACCGAAATACTTTGGACGCGCTAGGCGAAATGACAGGTGCGGCTGGTTTGACAGACCCAAGTCGTTTCCTGCCGCATCATTTGATGCAACGGCAATCTGACCGTTCGATGGTTCAGGGCAATCAGGCATTCCCCTATCTGCCAATCGGCTTCCTTGTCGATGATCATGCTGCTGACCAGATGGGATATAAAGATCGTTGGTCACGTGCGCGCGCCGAAACCTTCACTCCGCCTGAGTATCTATAGCACAGCCCAGCGCGCCAAAAGCATCTTCCAAGCCTTCGGGCGCCGTTTTGAGAACACGCCCGTTCTGAGCACATCGCCGGATCAATGATCCGCCAACCGGCATCTGCGCATCCTGTGCGGTACCGATGATGCCAGAACCATAAATCAAATAGGTTTGCGAAGCGATGGGCAGGGAAGCATGCCCCTGCCACAGGGCCATCTCAACCGCGCCGCCGAACACACCTTTTGCCATTAGCCGAACATCGAGCCCGCCAGTCTGTGGGCCGCCACTCAACATCCAGATCGAATTGCCGAAACCATTCGTCGGCGGTTCGACATTTCGCAGCTCACTCCCGCCTAAACGCATTTCAGTTGGGTCAACAACGCCGGTGAGGTGCCCAAACCAGCCACCGCTCAATTTCTGGAGTCTGGTTGTGATAACCTTTTCACCGCTCCAAAAACCGCTGACGGCAACCCATTGCCCCCGCCTTACCGAAGCATCCGGTGGCAGATAAACGGGGCTTCCCATGACAGTTGCGGTGCCACCCTCAACCCCCGAAATTGGACCAATGACAGGATAAACTTCAAGAACCCGCACCGCTGTCAGCACATCGTCCTTTAGGGTCACCCGAAGAGCCAATGTATCACCCAGCCCTATTTTTTGCCCCTGCCCCAACAAGCTAATGATAGGCACCTCGTCAGGGATAACGATTTCTTGGCCATTCACCGTAAGCGGGGAAAGCCGCTCGACCACACCAAACACTCCGAATTGTTTCGCGCCATCAGCCTGCGCCGATGTTACGAACAATAGAAACAACACTGATAACCACAGACGCATGAGAAGGCCTCCTCGTCCTCTAGTACCCTCAGGGCGCAATTATCGGTACGAAAAACCGCCGCCCGTTTTCCCCGAAAACCTTCCGCAGCCAAATGAGCATCATTCGCCCAAAACAGAACCAATCACATGCTTATCAATTTGGGCATTCACAACCGCACCCAACAAAATCAAAAAGCTACTGAGCCATAGCCAAAGTAGCATCGCAATCACGGCACCGATCGAACCGTAAACCTGATTATAGTTACCAAAATTGGCCACGTAATAAGAAAATAATACGGATAGGCTGCCCCAACTCACCACTGCAAATATCGCCCCCCACAGAACCGACCGATATGAAGGGCGATCCAGATTTGGGCCAAACCGATAGAGAACACTAACCCCCATCAAAAGAACGCTGACCGCGATCAACCAGCGTAGGGTTTCAACAATGATACCAGCACCCCCCTCCAAAGGGAAAAACGCAAGGGCAATTGGCGCAACAACCAAGGTCAAAAGAGCGACGATACCCACAGTTACAAGGCCAAGCGTCAAAAGCAGCGCTCTGAAATAATGCGAGGCGGCATTGCGGTTATCCTCGCCATAGACCTCGTTTAGGCCCATCATAATCGCAGCCACCCCTGCCCGCGCAGACCAAAGCGCCGCGGCAATCGAAATCGCACCAGCCCACCCCAATGTATCCGAACTAGCTGTGACAAGGCTCACGATCTGTTCGTGCAAAATGAGGTAGACATCTTGGGGCAAAAAGCCCTGCATCTGTTCAAGCTGCGCAATGACGACAGACGGATTAGAAATCAGGCTCAGCAAAGCAATCAGCGCGGCGATAGCTGGGAAAAGGGACAACATGCAATAAAACGCGACACCCGCTGAAATCAACGCAAGGTTCGTCGCTCTGATTTGCACAAACCCATCCCGCAGCGCAGCACGAGTCCTTTTCAGAATTGATGTCATTATCATTTATCCGCCGCATCCCATTTGATGCGAGATTGTCTGTTTCGCCGTGATCCGTAAAGCACCGCGTGAAACTCCAACGCGCTTCGTTGCTTTAATCAAACGCCGTTTGTGCAGCCAAGCTGAGGCCGTCCACGATCGCTGTCAAAGCCGACCCATGATGGGCTGCCGCCTTTGGAAATACAGCTTGCAACGACTCTCTTGTGACGTTCATCAGGCTAGACCCGCCAACGAAAACCAAATGGGTTACCCCGGCCGGTTCGATCCCCGCTTGCGCAACCGTTGCCAATGCTGCGTTCGCCATTTCCTGTGTCAAAGGCTCTAACAGGTCGACCACCGTTTCACCCGACAAGGAAGGTACCAGCCCGCGTTCAACGATTTTTAGATCGATATCACCAGCACCATCGTTGTTCGCATCAATTTTGCCCTGCTCAACGGCAAAGGCAATGTCATGCCCCAACTCATCCGTAAGGACCGAAACCAGCCGCGCGAACTTTTCCGGCTCGACCGCGTATTTTTCCAAATCCTTGGCAAGGCGACGGCTTTCTGGCGCGTAAAGAAACTGGATTTTCTGCCACGTTGCGAGATCATTAAAAATTGTCGCGGGGGCGACATGTGTTTCGTCCCCAAAGGCATGTCGAATGGCACTGCCACGTCCCAGATGCGGCATGACGGTTTCGATACTCAGGACCCGATCAAAATCTGTTCCGCCTAGGCGCACACCGTGGCTGACCAAAATATCAATCGCTTCAGCGCGATTTCGAAACAGGGTAAAATCCGATGTACCACCACCAATGTCGACGATCAGCCCCAGATCCCCTTCGGCCAACAGCGAACGGTTTGCTAGGGCTGCTGCCTCTGGTTCAAACATAAACGTCACATCGTCAAAACCCGCACGCGTATAGGCTTCACGCAGATCAACCTCTGCTTGGGCGTTGCGCGCATCATCGGGATGAAACCGGACAGGGCGCCCTGACAAAGCGCGGTCAAATCTCTCTCCGGTTGCTTTTTCGGCCTGCTGTTTCACCCGCTGCAAAAACCGCGCGACGATGTCGATAAAGTCTAGCTTTTCACCCAGAAGATTTCGTTTTTCCCGCATCAATGGCGCCCCAAGAAGGCTTTTGAGCGCCCGCATATAGCGCCCCTCTTCACCCGCTAACAAAGCAGTGCCCGCCGCTCCGCCGATCAGCATCTTCTTTTCTTCAAAGTCGAAAAAGACCGCTGTGGGCAGGGTCGATTGACCCGTTTCCAATGCAATCAAATAGGGCTCGCCATCTCGCACGATCCCTGCTGCCGAGTTGGACGTACCAAAATCTATGCCTAGAACCGCCATGTTCTGCCCCTTTATTCGTCAGAAGACGACGCCCTAACCCAGCAGGCGACCTGCCGCAAGGTTTCTCCTAGCCAGAAAGGGTTTAGTCCCATAACCTTCTCGTAATCATAAACGTAAGGGAGCTAAAAATGTTGAATCTTCGTACCCTTCTGCTGGGTGTTAGTGCCGCTGCATTGATTGCAGGAACCGCAAGTGCAAAAGACGATATCACCATCGCAATCCAGCTGGAGCCACCTCACCTAGACCCAACCAGTGCTGCGGCTGGTGCGATCGACTCGGTCCTTTATTCAAACGTTTTCGAAGGTCTGACCCGTTTTGACAGCGATGGCGGCGTGATCCCCGGCCTCGCCAAAAGCTGGAATATTTCCGAAGACGGGCTCACCTATACCTTTATGCTGAACGAGGGTGTGACCTTTCATGATGGTTCAACGATGGATGCCGAGGATGTGAAATTCTCGCTGGATCGCATCGGCGCCGAAGACAGCGCCAATGCGCAAAAGGCGCTTTATGCTGCAATCAGCGAAGTGAACGTCATCGACCCAATGACAGTCGAGGTCAAACTGGCCGAGGCGAACGGCAACATGCTGTTCAACCTTGCATGGGGTGATGCCGTGATCGTTGCACCTGAAAGCATCGAAGGCATCAAACAAACGCCCATCGGCACAGGCGCGTTCAAGTTTGACAGCTGGACGCAGGGCGACAAGATCGAGCTTAGCCGCAATGACAGCTACTGGGGCACCCCAGCCGTTCTAACAAAGGCCACGTTCAAGTTCATCTCGGATCCAACGGCCGCGTTTTCTGCCATGATGGCCGAAGACATTGATGTCTTTTCCGGCTTTCCCGCGCCAGAAAACCTGCCCCAGTTTGAGGCCGATCCCCGTTTTCAGGTTCTCACCGGATCAACCGAAGGCGAAACCATCCTGTCCACCAACAACAAGATGCCGCCGTTTGACAACGTAAAGGTCCGCGAGGCTTTGGCCCACGCGATTGACCGCCAAGCGATCATCGACGGCGCCATGTTCGGCTATGGCACCCCAATCGGCACCCACTTTGCGCCGCATAACCCGGCCTATGTCGATTTCACAGGGATGAGCAGCTACGACCCAGAAAAGGCCAAAGCGCTGTTGGCCGAAGCAGGGTTTGCTGACGGGTTTGAAACAACACTCTTCTTGCCTCCACCCTCCTATGCACGCCGCGGCGGAGAAATCATCGCTGCTCAGCTGGCGCAGGTTGGCATCAAGGCCGAGATCACAAATGTCGAATGGGCGCAGTGGTTGGAATCTGTTTTCAAGGGTAAGAACTTTGGCCTGACCATCGTTAGCCATACCGAACCAATGGATATCGGCATCTATGCCAACCCTGAGTATTACTTCCAATACGACAACCCAACCTTCCAAGAGTTGATGACCAAGCTGAACGCAACAACAGACCCCGACATGCGCAAAACCATGCTGGGCGACGCGCAAAAAATCATCTCTGAGGATTATGTGAACGGCTACTTGTTCCAGCTTGCTGCATTGTCTGTCGCAAAATCAGGCCTTCAGGGTCTGTGGGCGAATGCGCCAACACAGGCGAACGATTTAACGGCGGTTAGCTGGGCCGAGTAATCCCACTATTCCGCTTTTGAAATTTGCAAAGGCCCCACAACGTTGGGGCCTTTGCCCTTAACGAGTTTGGGTTTGTTATTGATGTTACTGTTCAAGATGGGGCTGGCCTATGCCGCCCTGATCAATCTGATTACCTTTGGCGTTTTCGCCCACGACAAGCGGCGCGCGCGCCAAAGCGGGAGACGGGTTCCCGAAAAACGGCTGCTGATTCTCGCCGCTCTGGGCGGTTGGGGTGGTGCAAAATTTGCACAACAGCGCTTGCGCCACAAATCATCCAAACAACCCTTCGGAAGGCAGTTAAACGCGATCGGCGTTATATTGGTTTTTGGCATCGCCTGTGCTGGTTACATAGGCATCAAATTTCTTTAACCGCCAATACCCTAAGAGAAACCCAACGTTTTTCTGGCAACTCTTAAATCACACTGGACCACCGCAGATTGACGGCCTACGCTTCCTTCAATGTTGCGCTATACACTCAAACGATTGCTATCATTGGTGATCAGCCTCGCGGTTGCGTCGCTGGTGATTTTTGCAGTGATCGAAATCGCTCCGGGTGATCCGGCATCGTTTATGTTGGGCCTAAACGCGCAACCGGAAACATTGGCAGCTCTGCGCAGTGAGCTGGGACTCGATCAATCAAAACTGCAACGCTACTTTAGCTGGGTCAGCGGCATGCTGGCCGGAGATTTCGGGACCTCCTACACCTACCGAACCCCTGTCGCAGATATGATTGCTCAAAGGCTTTGGGTTTCTTTACCGCTGGCAATTTACGCGCTTACCCTATCGACCCTCATTGCCTTTCCAGCAGGTATTTTCGCTGCGTCGCGTCGCGGTAAGGCAGGCGATATTGGCGTGATGGGGGCGACCCAACTGGGGGTGGCTATTCCCAATTTCTGGTTCGCAATGATGCTGGTGCTGCTATTTGCCATTAACCTGCGATGGTTTTCGGCAGGTGGGTTTGTCGGTTGGGATGAGGGCCTATTCACTGGACTCCACTCCCTCACGTTACCTGCTATTGCTCTTGCCCTGCCACAGGCGGCAATCCTTGCGCGGGTGATGCGATCATCTTTGTTGGATGTTTTGGGCGAAGATTTCATGCGCACCGCCCGTGCAAAAGGCCTTAACGCGCGTCAGGCCCTTTGGCGGCACGGGTTGCGCAATGCCATGATCCCTGTGCTGACGATCATCGGCTTGCAGTTCTCCTTCCTTCTCGCGGGTGCGATTATCATTGAACAGGTCTTTTACCTGCCCGGACTTGGGCGGCTCATTTTTCAATCTATCTCTGCCCGGGATCTGATCGTTGTGGAAAGCGTAACCATGCTGCTGGTCTTTGCCGTGATCTTTGTGAATTTCACGGTCGATCTGGCCTATGCTGTCGTTGACCCAAGACTAAGGTCGCGCACATGATCCGTAATCTAATTTTAGGCGGCACGTTAACCGCCGTTTTCCTGCTGGCCGCGATCATTTCCTTTGTTTGGACGCCCTTTGATCACACCGCGCTGAACATCCCGTCAAAGCTGCAATCGCCGAACCTCACCCATCTTCTGGGCACTGATCATTTCGGCCGCGATATCCTAAGCCTAATCATGGTCGGTGCCAGAACATCCATTGCAGTCGCTTTGGTTGCTGTGGGCATCGGCATGGGGCTTGGTATTCCGCTGGGTCTGTGGGCTGCGGCGCGGCGTGGTAGCTTGATTGATGAGGTGATTATGCGCGGCAATGATCTGGTCTTTGCCTTCCCTAGCCTCGTCATCGCGATCCTGATCACCGCTGTCTTTGGCGCAGGTGCCATCAATGCCATCATCGCCATCGGGATTTTCAACATCCCCGTCTTTGCACGCATTACCAGAGGCGCCGCCCTGTCCCTTTGGGAGCGCGAATTTATCCTCGCTGCCCGTGTTGCTGGGAAATCCGCCACCCGCATTTCAATCGAACACATCCTCCCCAACATCACCAATCTGCTGATCGTGCAGGGCACCATTCAGTTCAGCTTGGGGATTCTCGCCGAAGCTGGCCTAAGCTATGTCGGCCTTGGTGCTCAACCCCCGATCCCGTCATGGGGGCGGATGCTGGCCGATGCGCAAACCATGGTCAGCTTTGCGCCCCATATGGCCCTAATGCCCGGTTTTGCGATCATCCTGACGGTGCTAGGCCTCAACCTAATGGGGGACGGGTTGCGCGATTACCTCGATCCCCGCCTAAGGGTGAGCCGTACATGACCCTGCTTTCTGTTCAGAACCTGAGCCTGTCGATTCACCAATTCGACATCCTGCACGATGTCACCTTTGACATCGCGAGCGGTGAAATTGTTGCGATCACGGGTGAAAGCGGGTCAGGCAAATCAATGACCGCACTAGCCGCGATGCAGCTGCTACCTACTGGCGCACAGACCAGCGGCAAAATTCTGTTAGGCGATAAAGACGTAACATCCCTGAGTGAGCCGCAGCTTTGTGACCTGCGGGGCAATGACGTTGGCATGGTGTTTCAGGAACCCATGACCGCGCTCAATCCTGTGAAAACAATCGGGGATCAGGTTGCCGAAACCATCCGCATTCATGAAGCCGTTTCCAAGGTGGACGCCATGGAGCGCGCAGCAGAAACATTGGAACGGGTGGGGCTCCCCCAATCCAGATTTCCGCTCTCGCGGTTTCCGCATGAACTCTCTGGTGGGCAGCGACAGCGGGTTGTGATCGCCATGGCCATCGCGCTTCGCCCGCGCCTGTTGATAGCCGACGAACCCACAACAGCCCTAGATGTGACGACACAGGCCCAGATTTTGGCCCTGCTTACCAAACTTGCACGCGAAGACGGTATGGGCCTGATGATGATCACCCATGATCTGGCCGTTGTTGCCGAAATGGCCGACCGCATCATCGTCATGAGAAATGGCGAAATCGTCGAGCAAGGCCCGACCCGCGATTTGCTAGATAATATGCAGCACGACTATACGAAAATGCTGTTCGCGGCCTCTTCTCACACCGTGCAATTGCCAGCGGGCGGGCCATCCTCTGCCTTGTTAAACGTCACAAATGTCATCCGAGAATACACCACACCGCGAAAAACGTTGTTTGGCAAACCAGGGTCGTTTCGCGCAGTGAACAACGTCAGCTTTACGCTCAATCATGGGGAGCGCTTGGGTCTGGTTGGGGAAAGCGGCTGTGGGAAATCTACGCTTACACGCGCGTTGCTGGGGCTTGATCCCGTTCAAAGCGGCAGTATCCTTTTGGGTGGCGAACCGGTTTTCACCGGCAACAAACCCAATCTGGATGTTCGACGCCGCATTCAAGTTGTCTTCCAAGACCCCTTTGGCAGCTTTAATCCGCGCCACCGCGTAGGGCGCCAAATAACCGAGCCTTTCCACCTGCTTGATAGCCCGCCCATGGGTGCGCAACGCCAGAAAGCCATTGATGAGGCGCTGGTGGCTGTTGGCCTTTCTCCATCTGATGCAAACAAATTCATTCACGAGTTTTCGGGCGGTCAGCGACAGCGTATCGCCATCGCGCGGGCGCTGATTATCCGACCAGAGCTAATCCTATTCGACGAAGCCGTTAGCGCCCTTGATGTATCGGTTCGGGCGCAAATCCTCGATCTGCTGGTAGAGCTTTGCGAGTCCTACGCGCTGAGCTATCTTTTCATCTCCCACGACCTTAGCGTGGTGCGCACGATCACCGATCGTGTTCTGGTGATGAAATCAGGCGAGATCGTCGAGCAGGGAGAGACCGAGACCGTGTTTTCAAACCCGCAACATAGTTACACCCAAACACTTATCGATGCGGCCCCCGTGCTTCCGGAACTGAAAGGCCAACGACCATGAAAACAGGCCCAACCAACAGCATAACAGACATCAAAGGGCTGCGTGTGGGGAACGCGCAGGACCATGCGATCAAAACGGGCACAACCGTCATTGTTGCAGATGAACCGTTTGTCGCCTCCTCTGTTGTCATGGGCGGGGCGCCGGGAACCCGTGAAACCGACCTACTTGCGCCGGACAAATCCGTTGCGGCGGTGGATGCGCTGGTGCTGTCTGGCGGTTCTGCCTTTGGGCTAGATGCCTGTTCCGGCGTTGTTGATGGCCTGCGCGCGCACGGGCGCGGGTTTTCTATTGGCCCCGCGCAAATCCCGCTTGTCCCCGGCGCGATCCTGTTTGATCTGCTGAACGGTGGTGACAAAGGTTGGAGCGAGAACCCCTACCGCGCGCTTGGCCGCGCTGCATATGATGCGGCACAGTTTGAATTCGAAATTGGCACAGTTGGCGCAGGAACAGGGGCGCTCACGGCTATGTTAAAGGGCGGTTTAGGAACTGCCTCACTGCAACTTCCCGATGGAAGCATGGTTGCGGCATTGGTCGCGGCAAATCCAGTTGGCGCTGTTACCACACCAGGGGATCGGCATTTCTATGCAGCCCCCTTCGAGATGGGCGACGAATTTGGCGGCATTGGCCCTGATCCAAATGGGGGGCTTGGCCTCACATTGGAAAGCCGCAAACAACAGGCGATGGTCGCACGGTCAAACACAACCATTGCCATCGTTGCCACCGACGCCGCCCTGACAAAGGCAGAGTGCCACCGCGTTGCCACGGCCGCCCATGACGGCATTGGGCGCGCTTGTGTTCCCGCCCATACGCCACATGACGGCGATTTGGTTTTTGCTCTTTCGACGGCTGAAAAAGAACCCGCTGATGTGCTGTTAACAGGGCACGCCGCCGCCCTATGCCTTAGCCGCGCAATTGCGCGCGCTGTCTATGCGGCCACACCGCAGGACGGAGACATCATGCCTTGTTGGAAAACCGCCAATGCCGATCTTTGAACGCGATACCCTTTCCCTCTATTACGAGATCTCTGGCGCGGGGCCACCCCTGTTGATGATCGCAGGGATGATGAGTGACAGCGCCAGCTGGGCACCCCTAATCCCCTTGTTAGAGCCACATTTCACCCTAATCTGCCCTGATAACCGAACCACTGGTCGCACCACGCCTTGGGACGCTCCTGCATCTGTTGATCTATTCGCAAGCGACTGCGCCGCGCTGCTAAAGCATCTGGAAGTCGGGCCTGCCCATGTCTTGGGTCATTCACTAGGGGGGATGATCGGCATGCGGCTTGCCTGTAAACACCCCAGTGCAGTGAAAACACTAACCCTTGCCGCTTCGGCCCCGTTGAGATTGGAAAGAAACGTTGCCCTGTTCAAAGCATTGCTGGCAATCCGGCGTAGTGATGCGGCCCCTGACGCGTGGCTGAACGCGCTTTTCCCTTGGCTGTTCTCTCCCGCGCTCTACGAAATTGCGGGCGCCGTCGAACAAGCGGCGGCGGCTTCACTGGCCTATCCGTTTGCCCAATCAAGTGATGCCATGGCCCATCAAATTGACGCGCTAGACGGATACACCCCCGAACTCGCGGCAAGCATCCCCTGCCCAACTCAAGCTCTGTTGGCAAAGGATGACCTTTTGCTACCCTATGAACTCGCCCAGCCAACGCTTGGCGGGACGGCATTCCATTCTATCGAAAACGCGGGGCATTCCATCCATTGGGACGCAGCAGACGAGGTCGCAAAGCATGTGAAACGTTTCATCACGCAGCACGAGGGAGCCAACAAATGACAACCGATCTTTATGGCCTTGGCGTGAGTGTCGAAAACCCAAGGACGCTAGAAGGGATCAATGACTTTATTCACGGCTTTCTCAGCTACCAACCCAAGGCCGCAAACATTCTGGCGGCTGCTGATGCCGATCCTGACTGCGCATTAGCAAATGCCTATGCGGCCCTGTTATGGATGTTTTTGGAAGCCCCCATCGCCCCGCAAAAGGCTGCCCCCTATTTGGCCCGCGCCCAAGCCGCCCGCGAAACCGTGACCCAACGCGAGGCGCTCATCATCGATGCGGCGGCGGCGTGGACGCGTGGGGAAATTCCGGCGCTTTTGGACATTTGCGAAAAGATTTTGAATGATTATCCCCGCGACATGGCGGTCCTCAAGCTGGCGCAGTGTCATTATTTCAATCTAGGCGATGCAACGGGCATGCTACGGGTCGCCCTGAAATCCCTCCCCGAGGCGCAAGACATTGCCTATACCCACGGCATGATTGCCTTTGGTTATGAGCAATGCCACCTACTGGATCGCGCCGAAGAATCCGCCCGTCAGGCCATGACATTGCAGCATGACGATGCTTGGGCACACCATGCGATTGCGCATGTCATGCTCACACAGGGGCGGGTGCAAGAAGGTGTCACGTTTCTAGAGAGCGTCTCTGACACTTGGGCCGATCTGAATAGCTTTATGCGCAGCCATAACTGGTGGCACCTTGCATTGTTTTACCTCAGCCTCGGGCGTCATGAAGATGTGCGCCGCACTTATGATACGAACGTCTGGGGGCTGGAAAAGGACATGGCCCAAGATCAGGTTGGCGCGGCCTCTTTGTTGGCGCGGATGGAATTTGCCGGTGTCGACGTTGAGGACCGTTGGGCGGATGTTGCGGAACACATCGCCCAGCGCGGTGCGGATACCGTAAATGCCTTTCTCACCTTGCAATACCTTTATGCGCTGGCCCGCACGAACCACCCCAAAACCGACCTTTTGATGAAAGCCATTCAAGATCGCGCAAATGATGACACCCAACATGATTTTATCGCGTGGCGTGACGTGGCCCTGCCCGCCGCTGAGGCCATCATGGCGCATGCAAAAAACGATTGGGACACGGCCATCACCAAAATGTCGCGCGCCCTGCCTCGGATGTCAGAATGCGGAGGCAGCCACGCCCAACGCGACCTATTCGAACAGATACACCTTGATGCGCTAATCCAAGACGGCCGCGCATCTATGGCCCAACAGGTATTGGAAATGCGACGCGCCTATGACCCCGATGGGGTGCCCCTGAACCTGCAATTGGGCGAGGTCTATTCAAAAACCGGCCTCCCCCGCCTTGCAGAAGAAGCACGCGAACGCGCAGCAAACACTCTGGCCAATCAGCTTCGCTGAAACCGTTGCCCCAATTGATAACGGGGTCTAGGATTAGGATATTGAATTAAGGGATAGATCGATCATGAGTAACGAATGGTATTATGCGGTTGAGGGGACCTCGCACGGCCCAGTCAGCCAAGAAGAATTTGATCAACTGGTAACTGTTGGCACAATCCGTCGAGACACGTTGGTCTGGCAGGAAGGCATGGAGGATTGGTTGCCATTCGGTCGTGCAAACAACAACCAAAACGCCAGCGCAATGCCCCCTAACGCCCCCATCAGCGATACCGTTGATCCTGCAAGGCCCGATGCCAATACCTTTCTAGGTGCCTTGAAGGATGGCTTTGCCCGATACGTAGATTTCAAAACCCGCTCAACACGGTCTCAGTTTTGGTGGTGGACCCTTTGGTCACTCATCTTAAGCATTGGCACAGCCATATTGGATACGATGATCGGTTTTGGGGATAGCGGGCCAATCGGGCTGATATTCTCTTTGGCAACGGTTTTGCCCACGACTGCAGTAGCGATCCGCCGCTTGCACGATACTGGCCGCGTTGGGTGGTGGTACCTGTTGGTTTGCATCCCAATTATTGGCTGGATCGTGTTGATTGTTTTCTTCTGCGGACAAACACAAGCGCACGCCAACCAATGGGGCAACCCACCCAGCCTAGAGTAATCTTGTGGTGAAAAAGCCCAGCCGCAAAACCTTTGACTAGAAAGTCAGAGGTTTTGCTAGGCGCGCGGGCCTATCGTGACCTCAAGCTCTGCAATCCCCTCAACACCTCCGGTGATCACATCGCCCGTCACAACAGCGCCAACACCGGCAGGTGTGCCGGTCATAATCAAATCACCAGCAGCCAAGGTTACGCTCTCGCTCAACGTGGCGATATGTTCGGATACGGACCAGATCAAATCAGCAATGTCACCGTCTTGGCGAACCTCACCGTTTACGGCCAGCCATATGCGGCCTTTTGTCAGGCTCGGCACGTCCTTGATCGGCTTGATCGGGGCGATGGGCGCTGAATAGTCAAATGCCTTTGCCCAATCCCATGGCCGCCGCGTTTTCTTTGCGTCAGCCTGAAGATCACGGCGCGTTAGGTCGATCCCCACAGATGCCCCCCATATGTGGTTCGCAACATCATCAACCGCGATGTTTGCCCCGCCCTTTCCAATCGCAATGACCAGTTCAATCTCGTGATGCAGATCATTGGTCAGCGGAGGGTATGGAAGAGTGCACGGCGTGTCACAGGCAGCATCAGCTGGTTTTGTGAAAAAGAACGGCGGTTCGCGATCTGGGTCATTCCCCATCTCGCGGGCGTGGGCCTCATAGTTGCGCCCAACACAGAAAATCCTGCGCACTGGGAAACGGGCCTCTTCACCCTGAACAGCTAAACTAGCCTGAGGTGGAGCGGCAAACACATAGGACATATCAAAGGCCTTTCAGAATACGCTGGAAACCAACCCCAAGGATCAATCACCCAGCTTGGCGTGAACCTCATCAAGGTCGATCTCACCAATCGGCATTTTATTCCCGGGGTTCTCGAAATCATACTTAAACAGGTTAAAGTCCCGCTTGTAGATTTCATAAACCAGATGCATCGAAAGATCGTCGAAATAGTCTTCGACTGGATGCGCGCGTTTTGGCCCGTGGCCTTCGCTTTCGTTAAAGCGGGGAATCTTGGCTAGGTCGATTGCATGCGGTGTTTCCACCGATTGAAGAACGTCTTGCATGCCGTCATTGAATGCCTCGGTCCAAATAATTTTGTCATAGCGGCCACCATTCACGATAAACGTGCTGACGTGCCCTGACATCCCAGACCAGTGAATATCGGGGTCCATGGGGCGGCGCCAGCGGATGGTATCACGCGCAAACAACAAAAACCGGCGAAAGCTGGCGATCTGGTCAAACTCTTGTTTACCGTCGTCACCGCCGACTTCGATCCCGTATTTCTGAACCAAAAGCGGGACCAAATTGCCACGGTAACGGCGCCCGTTACGCTGGATGCCGCAAATTTTATCAAAAAACGAACTCAGGATCCGCGTGTAAGGATTTCGCACACAAGTGAACGCAAACGATTGGTGGTTTTGCACATTTCGCGAAATCGGCTCTTGGCTTTCGTCGAGGGCCCATTTGTGCATTCCGCCCTTTGCATCATGGATGTCACCATCAAAAAACTCACCATGATCAGAATAATACATGATTTGCCCGATGGTCGAACATGCGCACTTTGGGACAACCCTGTACACAACGCTCTCACTTTCGGTCATCCAAGTTCCCGGAAAACCCATGCCGCTAAACTCCTGCTCATACTGCTCATACTACCTCTGGGGGCAGCTTTTCATCTACAAAAGCAAATATTTGCTGTTTATTCAATGAGTGTTCACCATTATCTATGTAAACAATCGAGCAAATATACGGTGAATAGTTCCTGAATGGCAAAAATCGCCTACATACTCCTGTGTCACAAAGACCCCGACGCCATCATCAAACAGGCTGAGCGGTTGACGGCTGTCGGCGACTATATGGCGATCCACTTTGATGCCAGCGCGGACCCTGCGCAGTACAAGGCCATTCGCGACGCACTTGATGACAACCCAAATGTTACCTTTGCCGCAAAACGCATTCGCTGCGGGTGGGGTGAATGGTCGCTGGTTCAGGCGACCTTGCATGCTGTTGAATCCGCCGTCGAAGCATTCCCGCGAGCGACCCATTTTTACATGCTGTCAGGTGACTGCATGGCCATTAAATCTGCCGAATACACGCATAAATTCCTCGATAATAATGACGCGGACTTCGTCGAAAGCTTTGACTATTTCGAAAGTGACTGGATCAAAACTGGCTGGAAAGAAGAACGCCTGATATACAGACACTGGTTCAATGAACGGACGCAAAAGAAACTCTTTTACGGCATGTTCAATCTTCAGAAAAAGCTGGGCCTCACGCGTGAGATCCCTGCCGATCTGCAAATTCAGATTGGTAGCCAATGGTGGTGCCTAAGACGCCAAACCATCGAATGGATTCTGGATTTTTGCAAAAAGCGCCGTGATGTCATCCGGTTTTTCCGCACGACATGGATTCCGGACGAAACATTCTTCCAGACCTTGGTTCGCCACCTCGTCCCCGAAGACCAGATTAGGGGCCGCACCCTGACGTTTTTGATGTTCACTGACTATGGAATGCCAGTGACGTTTTATAACGATCACTACGATCTATTACTCAGTCAGGACTATTTATTCGCCCGCAAAATCAGCCCAGATGCGTCTGACCTCAAACGTCGTCTAGGGCTGCTATACGCGGCCCAAGGTGTGCATTTCCAAATCAGTAACGAAGGTCGCAGCCTGTTCCGTTTCCTTACTGGTCGTGGTCGGATCGGCCGCCGTTTTGCGACGCGGTTCTGGGAAACCGAAAGCACACTGGGCCGTGAGCGCGAGCTGCTCATTGTCGTTTGCAAGAAATGGCACGTGGCAAAGCGCGTATTGGAACGGATCAGGCAGACCACAAATGTGCCGGCAATCGAATATGTCTTTAACGAAGAAGACGCCCAGCTGCCCGCCCTTGGCGGTATCGAAAAAACCATTGGCAAACGCACACGGCACCGCCGTGCGTTGATGCGTATGCTGTTCGACTATTTTGAAACCGACCGCCTGATCGTCTGCATGGACCCCAGCAATCTGGATCTGCTGGAAGATTTTTCGTCGGATCGCTCAGTGACGCGTATTCTGGAAATTGATTGCAGCTTTACCGATGACTACCTTGTCGGCCATGCAATGCGTGTTGGCCTAGCGGGTGAGCAAACTTCCCAAGAAACATTGGACCGTCTTCTACCCACCATTCGCAATGACATGGTTTTCGAAAGCGACGCCATTCGGGATGCGCAGTTTGAAAACCATTGCCGCATCCGTGAATCCGCTTCTTCCGAGGAAAACGCTGATGAGCTGGTGAAGTTTCTAGGTATCGCGGGTGACAAAGCCCTCGAAATCACCAACACAGATTATCTTTTTTCCGACTAAGGAGTCTCCCTTTGGACTACGCCTACGACGACCAAAATATCTTTGCCAAAATTCTGCGCGGCGAAATCCCCAACACCACCGTGTTAGAGACCGAGCATTCGCTCGCTTTTCGCGACCTTTATCCGCAGGCATCTGTTCATGTCTTGGTGATCCCGAAAGGGCCATACATTAGCTATGACCACTTTGCAGCGGCCGCATCAGATGCCGAGATCGTCGATTTCACCCGCGCCGTTGGCGAAGTTTGCCGCCTTGAGGGTGTATCCCTAGATGCAAATGACGGCTTTCGCCTGATCAGCAATGCAGGCGAACACGGCGTTCAGGAAGTGCCGCATTTGCACGTTCACATCCTTGGCGGCGAACGTATGGGCCGTATGGTGCAGCCCAAGGGCTGACACCTTTATCTAACAACGAAAAAGAGCTGGGGCGGCCCTAGCTCTTTTTACGCCACGATCCTAGCCAGCTGGAAACAGCACCCGACGCATCGGCCAGATCATCTTCGATCGCTTCCATGGTCGGATCGATCCGCGCAATGCGGAACCGACGCCAGCGCACCCAGATCCCATAAACCACCGTCAAGAAGATGGTGATGATAAAGATGTTCAGCCACGGGATACCTTTGGACGCATCAGGCCCATCCACAGGCTTTACGCTGATCGCATTCGGGAAAATTGTCAGGAACTCATTGCGCCAGCCGTAGTGTTTGATCGCGACATAACGGGGCTCTTCCTCGGTTGATTTCAAATCCCCCGCCTCAGCCTGCAGGTTGGACGTGTCGAATTTAAAATACGGCGGCCATCCCCAACCCGTGTCTTCATTGCGGTAGACCATCACATCGCCCTTAACGCGGCGCGTCTGGATAAAAAACACATCGCGGTTCGCGACCGTCCCATCAGACCCAACATCAGCCTGCGCCCAAAACATCGAGTTCTCACCTGGGTCGACACGTTTTTCATAGGTGTCCGTAACCCGAACGATGTCAACTTGCGGGAGCGTATAGTGGAAGGTCGCTGCGATCAGCACCCAAACCGTAATCCAAAACACCCAACGGATAAGACCAAACATGTGGAACCCTTTTAACTAAAATTTGTAAGATAGATGATCACTGACACAAGGATCACCGGAATAACATAGACAGACAGGATCAATTTTCGGCGCAAGGATTGGTCATAGTCCTCCAGCCCCTCGTCCAAAAACTCTTCCAATGTCTGGTCCTGTGGTCCCTCATGCCATTCGGCACGCAGCTTACCTTTGCGCACCGCGCGGGAATAGAGCGACAGGCAGACATAGATCACCGACAGCACGATGAATCCGACAACCATCAATCGGGCAAGTGCGAACATCGGCCTATCTCCTCTTCACAGCGCCCCAAGGGCCAACTGCCGCGATGCGGTCCGGCACGGGGGGTGGTTTTTTGCGTTTACGTGGCAGCGGTGGTGCCTCTAACGCGGGTTCATGACCAAATAGTGCGTCACGCACCCCCGCCTTGTCCACCTGATACTCGCGCTCAAGAAAATCAGCAACATAGGCCTTTTTGGCCTCGGGCCAGCCTGCATAAGTCTCATAGAACAGGTCTTTGTGGCAGATAAACAGCTGGCGGATGTCCTTTGGCGCAAGCTGCGCCAGCAGCATATTCACCAGCTCGGCATCCGGCGTATCGGCGGCGCGCAGCGTATAGAAATACACCGGATCATCGCTGTCGATGCTGGGAAAAGCACCGCCATTTTCGGCCCAATTCACCAACTGCCCCAGCGTGTGGAATTCGGGCGGTAGTTTATCCGCATGCTGGCGCGCAAGGCGGCGCAGATCACCACGGCTCAGGTCGCTCAGATCAGCGCCCTGCCCCGCCACCGCGTCAATCAGGACAAAGTCCAACTTTTGCCGCAGGATCGCAGCCGATTTAATCCCCCGCGCCTCTAGGATGGTTTCGGTCAACCCGTTCAGGCGAAAGAACTGGGCGATGCGGTTACGTTGGGAGGTGTCGAACACATACTCCATCGGAATATCGCCAAGGTCTTCTTTGCTTTCACTGGCGATCACGGCGGGGTGCTCGACATCCTGAAACACATAGAGCCCGCCAAAATGCGCCGTCCAGAAATTGCGCTGATCAAAGCTCATGGATTTGAGCTTGACCGGATTGCGCACAACATCCCCCGTCTTACCCGCAAGCGAGATCATCTCGGCGATGAGCACATCATCGTACCACCCGTCATCGGTATCGCGAAACTGGTCCACCATCTCGGCCAGTTTGGATGCGTCTTTGACGGTGCCGCCTGTGGTGTCGGCGTCAATCGTGATGCGGCGAATATCAAACAGGCGCTTGGGGTCAGACACATCATAGACCGAGTTCACCAGCTCTCCCGCGACGGCATCCTTGGCCGTGAGGGCAAACAGCGCCGCCTCGTTTTCCGCGATGAACTCCTGCAAAATC